>JAJDUR010000020.1 GCA_022826585.1 Dehalococcoidia bacterium | reverse complement strand
CAAGGCCCTCAAGAAGGGCGTCGTGAAGGTCATGTCGAAGATGGGTATCTCCACGGTGCAGAGCTACCGCGGCGCCCAGATCTTCGAGGCCGTCGGCCTCAATGAGGACCTCATCGACCGCTACTTCACGGGCACGGTCTCACGCATCAGCGGCGCCGGCCTTGAGCAGATCGCCGCGGAGATGCTCGCGCACCACGAGCGCGCCTACCCCGACCGTGACGGCGGGCTCTACGGCATCGGCTGGGGCGGCCAGTACCAGTGGCGCCACAACGGCGAGTACCACCTCTTCAACCCCGACACGATCTTCAAGCTGCAGCACGCCACCCGCACGAAGCGCCGGGAGATCTTCCGCGAGTACACCACCCTCGTGAACGACCAGGCCCGCCAGATGGCGACCCTGCGCGGCCTCATGGAGCTCCGCTCCGACCGCGACCCCATCCCTCTCGAGGAGGTTGAGCCGGCCTCCAGCATCTTCCCCCGTTTCGCCACGGGCGCGATGTCGTTCGGCTCGATCAGCGCTGAGGCGCACGAGACCCTCGCCATCGCCATGAACCGCATCGGCGGGCGCAGCAACACCGGCGAGGGCGGCGAAGACCCCCGCCGCTTCACCCCTGACGACAACGGCGACCTCCGTCGCAGCTCCATCAAGCAGGTCGCCTCCGGGCGCTTCGGCGTCACCAGCGAGTACCTCGTCAACGCCGACGAGCTCCAGATCAAGATGGCCCAGGGCGCCAAGCCCGGCGAGGGCGGCCAGCTCCCCGGCCACAAGGTCTGGCCCTGGATCGCGCAGGTGCGCTACTCCACCCCCGGCGTGGGCCTCATCAGCCCGCCCCCGCACCACGACATCTACTCGATCGAGGACCTCGCCCAGCTCATCCACGACCTCAAGAACTCGAACCCGCGCGCCCGCATCAGCGTCAAGCTCGTCGCCGAGGTTGGCGTGGGCACCGTCGCGGCGGGCGTTGCCAAGGCCAAGTCCGACGTCGTCCTCATCAGCGGGCACGATGGCGGCACCGGCGCCAGCCCCCTCACCTCGCTCAAGCACGCGGGCGTGCCCTGGGAGCTCGGCCTTGCCGAGACCCAGCAGACGCTCGTCCTGAACAAGCTGCGCGACCGCATCATCGTCCAGACCGACGGCCAGATGAAGACCGGCCGCGATGTCGTCATCGCCGCCCTTCTCGGGGCCGAGGAGTACGGCTTCGCCACCGCCCCGCTCGTGGTCATGGGCTGCATCATGATGCGCGTCTGCCACCTCGATACCTGTCCCGTGGGCGTCGCCACCCAGAACCCGCAGCTCCGCGAGAAGTTCACGGGCAAGGCCGAGCACGTCGTCAACTTCTTCGAGTTCGTCGCCGAGGAGATCCGCGAGACTCTCGCCGAGCTCGGCTACCGCTCTCTCGATGAGCTCATCGGCCGCAGCGACCTCATCGACGCCCGCCGCGCCGTCGACCACTACAAGGCCCAGGGCATCGACCTCTCCGCCATCCTCTACCGGCCCCAGGTCCCCGAGCACATCGCCACGCGCCGCATCGCCGAGCAGGACCACGGCCTCCGCCACGCCCTGGACCAGCAGCTTATCGACCTGGCCCGCCCCGCTCTCGAAAACGGGGAGCCGGTGGATGTCGATGTACCTATCCGAAACGTAAATCGCGTGGTCGGCACCATCCTCGGCAGCGAGGTCACGCGACGCCACGGCGCCACCGGCCTCCCGCCCGACACGATCACCTTCCGCTTCAAGGGCTCCGCCGGCCAGAGCTTCGGCGCCTTCGTGCCCAAGGGCATGACCCTCCTCCTCTCGGGCGACGCCAACGACTACTTCGGCAAGGGCCTCTCCGGCGGGCGCCTCGTCGCCGCCCCGCCACCCGACTCCACCTTCGTGCCCGAGGAGAACATCATCATCGGCAATGTCGCCCTCTACGGCGCCACCGGGGGCTCCGCCTTCATTCGTGGTGTAGCCGGAGAGCGCTTCTGCGTACGCAACAGCGGCGCCCACGCGGTCGTTGAGGGCACGGGCGACCACTGCTGCGAGTACATGACCGGCGGCCGCGTCGTCGTCATCGGACCCACGGGCCGCAACTTCGGCGCCGGCATGAGCGGCGGCGTCGCCTACGTCCTCGACGACGAGGGCGACTTCGACATCCGCTGCAACAAGGAGATGGTCGACCTGGAAGCGCTCACGGAGGACGAGGACCTCGAGCTCGTGCGCAGCCTCATCGAGCGCCACCACGAGCACACCGGCAGCACCGTCGCCGACCGCCTCCTCCAGGACTGGCAGGGCACAATTTCGCGCTTCGTAAAGGTTATGCCGCTCGATTACCGCCGCGTCCTCAACGAGCAGAAGGCCCGCGAAGAGGCCGAGCGCGAGCAGGTGGGGGCAACCGGTGGCTAAGGTCACGGGCTTCATCGAGTTCGACCGCAAGGGGCCGCCCAGCCGCCCCGTGGCCGAGCGCGTCACCGACTGGCTCGAGTACTACGAGGAGATGCCGCCCCAGCAGCTCAACGAGCAGGCCGCCCGCTGCATGGACTGCGGTGTGCCCTTCTGCCACCAGGGCTGTCCCCTCGGCAACATCATTCCCGACTGGAACGACCTCGTGTACCGCGGCCACTGGCGCGACGCCATCGACCGCCTCCACGCCACGAACAACTTCCCCGAGTTCACCGGCAGGCTCTGCCCCGCCCCCTGCGAGGCCGCCTGCGTCCTCGGCATCAACAACGACCCCGTCACCATCAAGCAGGTCGAGGTCAGCATCATCGAGCGCGCCTGGCGCGAGGGCTGGATCCACCCCGAACCGCCGCAGCAGCGCACCGAGCGCCGCGTCGCCGTCATCGGCTCCGGGCCCGCCGGCCTCGCCGCCGCCCAGCAGCTCCGCCGCGCCGGCCACGACGTCACCGTCTTCGAACGCGACGACCGCATCGGCGGCCTTCTCCGCTACGGCATCCCCGAGTTCAAGATGGAGAAACGCTTCATCGACCGCCGCCTCGAGCAGATGGAGGCGGAGGGCGTCGTCTTCCGCCCCGGCGTCAACATCGGCGTCGACGTCGACGCCCGCGACCTGATGGACGAGTTCGACGCCATCTGTCTCTCCGGTGGCGCCACCCACTCCCGCGACCTCCCCATCCCCGGCCGCGAGCTCGACGGCATCCACCTCGCCATGGACTTCCTGCCCCCGCAGAACAAGCTCGTCGCCGGCGACGACGTCCCCGAGAGCGAGGTCATCTCCGCCGAGGGCAAGCGCGTCATCATCCTCGGCGGCGGCGATACCGGCGCCGACTGTCTCGGCACCGTGCACCGCCACGGCGCCCTCAGCGTGAAGCAGTGGGAGCTCCTCCCCCGCCCCCCCGACAGCCGCCCCCCCGAGACGCCCTGG
>JAJDUR010000074.1 GCA_022826585.1 Dehalococcoidia bacterium | reverse complement strand
CCGCAGCGCGCGGTCGATCATCATCGAGCGACTGCCGTCGGCCTCGTGGTCGCCGAGCATCGCCTCGATGGCGAGCGGGACCAGCGATCGCAGGTGCGTCTCGTCGGCGATGATGTCCATGCAGAGCTTCGGATTGCGCTTTTGGGGCATGGTGCTGCTGCCGACGGCGCCGGGCGGCACGGGCTCCTCGACCTCCGCGAACTCCTCGGCCATCAGGGTGCGCACCTCGCGCGCGGCCTTTCCGCAGCTCGTACCGAGCATGGCGAGGGCGAGGACGTACTCCGTCAGGTGGTCGTAGATCGTGCGGCCGGGCAGGGGCATGGAGCCGAGGCCGAGCAACTGGCCCATCCGCTGCTGCAGCGCGGCGCCGTGACCCTGGAACGAGGCGGCCGTGCCGGCGCCGCCGCCGAGCATTGCGACGAAGGCGCGCGGCTCCAGTTGCCGCAGCCGCTGCGCGTGGCGGCACAGTTCGTCGATCCACACCGCAACCTTCGCCCCGAACGTGGAGGGCACGGCGTGCTGCCCGTGGGTGCGGCCGGCGATCGCGTCGTCCTTGGTGCGCTCGGCGAGTGACGCGAGCGCCCGGAGCAGGTCGGCAAGCTCGGCGAGGACGATGCGGTGCGCCTTGCGCAGCTGGAGGAGGTTGCCCGTCTGGGTGATGTTCTGCGTGGTCGCTCCCCAGTGGACGTGGCCGCCGGCGTCGCCTTCGCAGAGCCGGTCAAGCTCCCAGACAAGCGGCACCAAGCCATGCCCGGTGACGCGCAGCCCCTCGGTGACGCGCTCGAGGTCGAACAGCTCGAGGTGCGCCTTGCGCTCGATCTCCGTGGCAGCGGTCTCGGGAATCATCCCGATCTCCGCCTGCGCCCGGGCCAGCGCCGCCTCGACGTCAAGCCAGGCCTGCCAGCGCGCCTGCTGTGCGAACAGCGCCCGGATGCCGGGATCGCGGACGCTCAGCGCGGACGGTCGTTCTTCGCTCATCGGTTGCTCCTCGGACGCGCTGCGATGCGACTCGCCCTGGGCCGGGGAGAATCTAGCCCGCAGGAGTTTGTTATGTCGACGCGCCCCTCGCGGAGGCCTTCCTCAGGTGCGGCCGAATTGGCGGTCGAGGAGTTCGCGGCTGAGGAGGATGATGGTGGGGCGGCCGTGGGGGCAGGTGATGCCGAGGTCGCAGGCTTCGAGGTCGCGGATGAGGGCATTCATTTCGTCGAATGTCAGGGGACCTCCGGCCTTGACGGCGGCGCGGCAGGCGAGGGACCAGCGGAGGCGGTCGGCGGCGGCGAGGCGCTGGAAGTCGGGGGATTGGGCTTCGGCGACAACCTCGCGGAGGTAGGTGGCGGCGTCGATGCGGCCGAGGGCCGAGGGGACGGCGCGCAGCAGCCAGGCGGAGGGGCCGAAGGGGGTGACGTCGAAGCCGAGGCGCTGGAGATCGTCGGCGTGGGACGCGACCCAGTCGCTTTCCTCGGCGCTGAGATCGACGCTGGTTGGATCGAGGAGTCGCTGGGTCGGGGCGTCGGCGGTGTGGCCGAGGCGCTCGAAGAGGATGCGTTCGTGGGCGGCGTGCTGGTCGATGAGATAGAGGCCGCGGGGTCCGGCGGCGACGACGTAGGTGTTGTCGACCTGGCCTAGAGGACGCATGACGGGGGAGCGGAGGCCGGGGGCGGGTTCTGCATGGTCGTCGGCTGGGATGTTGGTGGGCGGTCCGCCGCCTGCGCCAAGGTGACGACTCTGGGGCGGGGGGCCGGTTTGCCAGCGGGAGCCGTCGGCAGGGAAGTAGAACTGGTCGACGATTGGGCGGTCGAGGCGGGCGGGGGCGATTTCGGTGGAGGACGCCAGGGCGCGGCGGACGGTGGCGGAGAGGCGGCGGAAAACCTCGCCGGAGCGGCGGAAGCGGACCTCGGCCTTGGAGGGGTGGACGTTGACGTCGACTTCCTCGGGGGGAATGGTCAGATTCAGCACGATCACGGGGAAGCGGCCGGTGGGCATGACGCTGCGGTAGGCCTCGCTGACGGCGGCTGACAGGAGGCGGTCGCTGACCCAGCGGCCGTTGACGAAGAGGGCGATATCTGCGCGGGACGAGCGCTGGAGGTGGGGCTGGGAGATGAAGCCGTCGATGCCGAGGGTCTGGCCGGGCGGGAGCTCGATGAGCTCGTCGACGAGCTTTGCGCCATAGATGGCGAGGAGGGCGTTGCGGAGGTCGCCGTCGCCGGGGGTGCGGACGCGCTCGCGGTGACCGTCGTGAAGCCTGAACGCGACGTGGGGATGGCCGAGGGCGGCGCGGGTGACGGCGGCGACGATGTGACCGAGCTCAGTGCGTTCGGCCTTGAGGAACTCGAGGCGGGCCGGGATGGTGCGGAAAAGGCCGCGGACGACGACGCGGGTGCCGCGGGCGCCGCCGACGGGGCGTTCCTCAATGACGCGCTCGTCGCGGGCGAGGACCTCGCGGCCGGGTTTGCCCTCAGCGGTGACGGATCTCAGCGATAGCTCGGCCACGGCGGCGATGCTGGCGAGGGCTTCGCCGCGGAAGCCGAGGGTCTGAATGCGGGCGAGGTCGTCGACCGAGGTCAGCTTGCTGGTGCTGTGGCGCTCGACGGCGAGGGCGACCTGATCGGGCGGGATGCCGCAGCCGTCGTCGGAGATTTCGATGAGCGCCTTGCCGCCCTGTTCGACCACGACGTCGATGCGGCGGGAGCCGGCGTCGAGGGCGTTGTCCAGGAGTTCGCGGACGACGGAGGCGGAGCGTTCGATGACCTCGCCGGCGGCAATCTTGCCGCTGATTTCCGGCGGGAGGCGCCGGATGCTCACGAGCGCAGGGTGCGCTGCAACTCGTAGAGCGCGGTGAGGGCGTGCAGGGGCGCGAGTTGCTCCAGGTCGAGGGCGCGGAGGTCGTCGAGGACGGGGTGTTCCGGTGGGGGCAGGAGGCTGAGCTGGGTGGGCGACGGACGGCCGTTGGACTGGGTTTCGAGATCGCTGAGGATGGCGGCGGCGCG
>JAJDUR010000003.1 GCA_022826585.1 Dehalococcoidia bacterium | reverse complement strand
CCTCGTTGGCCATGAACTCGGCGTTGCGCAGGGAGGCGAGGGGAAACAGGGTTGCGATCACGGGGATGTCGGTGCCGGCGCGGGCCAGGAAGTCCTCCAGGCGCCGGGGGTCGAAGAGGGGCCGCGTGACGGCGAAGTCGGCCCCCGCGTCCACCTTCCACGCGAAACGGCTGAGCTCGAGTGCCTGGTCGACCGCCGCCTGGTCGAGGGAGACCCCGGCCACCAGTTCGGTCGGCACGCCGATGTCGTTGCCGCCCGCGTCCAGACCGCGGTTCAGGCGTTGCACCACGTTCACGAGACCGATCGAGTCGATGTCGGAGATCGCGGTGGAGTCGGCGTAGGGTCCCAGGCTGGTGGACTCGCCGCTCACGATCACGAGGTTGCGGACGCCGGCGGCGGACGCCCCCAGCAGGTCGCGGATCATGCCGTGCATGTCGCGGTCGCGGCAGACGTAGCGCACCAGCGGCTCGATGCCCGCATGGGTGCCGAGCAGCATGGCCGTGGTCAGTGCGTCCATGTGCGCCTGTCCGCGGGTGCCGCCGACCACGAAGACCGCGTCCACCCCGTCGCGGGCCAGCGCGCGTGCCCTGCGGACGGTCTCCTCCATGCGCCAGCCGCGCGGGGCAGAGATCTGCACGGTGGTGACGAACTGCCCGGCGGCGAGCTTCCTTCCCCACGCCGACCGCTCGGCGAGCGGCGCCCCGGACCGGCCCGGCAGTTCGGCGGGCTCGGCGCGCGCGGCTACCCGGACGTGGACTGGCTGCACGGTGGCCACGTGGTCGCGGATCTTGCGCAAATGCGCCGGAGTGGTGCCGCAACATCCTCCCACGAAGCGCGCGCCGGCGGCGATCAGGCGTCGGGCGTACTGGCCCATGTACTCCGGGCTGGCCATGTAGATCTGGCGGTTCTCGACCATCCGCGGGAGCCCGGCATTGGGCTGGGCGGAGGCGGGCAGCCCGGAGCTCGCGGCCAGGCGCTCCACCGCGTCCAGCATGATCGCCGGCCCCACCGAGCAGTTTATCCCGGCTACCTCCACCCCCCACCTCGCCATCGCCTGCCCGGCGGCCTCCATGGTGGTGCCTCCCGGCGTGGCACCGTTCTCGCCGATGGTGACCTGGGCCAGCACCGGCAGGTCGGCGAGCGAGCGCACCGCCCGGAAGGCCGCCTCCAGTTCGCTCAGGTCGCTGAAGGTCTCAAGGCAGAATCCGTCCACGCCGCCTTCCAGCAGCCCCCGCACCTGCCGCCGGAAGAAATCCACGGCCTCCTCGAAAGACGTGGCGCCCCACGGCTCGATGCGGATGCCGAGCGGGCCCACCGCGCCCGCCACGCTCGCCCTCCCCGCGGCAGCCTCGCGCGCCACCTCCGCCCCCGCCCGGTTGATGGCTTCGGTGCGCCAGTCCAGGCCGAAGCCGGACAGCTTGACCGGGTTGGCGCCGAACGTGTTGGTTTCGATGATTTCGGCCCCGGCGTGGACGTACTCTTCGTGCACCTCCCGCACCATGTCCGGCTGCTCGACGTTGAGCTCGTCGTAGCAGACGTTCACGAAGACGCCCCGGCCGTAGAGCATCGTGCCCATGGCGCCGTCCATGATGTGGGCGCGCCCGTCGGCGATCAGGTCGCGCAGGGTCACGCTCACGGGCGGTTCGCCTCCCGCGCTGGCCCGCGGCTGACCCGGGCGCCCGACGCCACGCTCACCGCTCGTACGCCAGGTTCGGGGCCAGCCACCGTTCCGCCTCCCGCGTCTCCATCCCGCGCCGGCGCGCGTAGTCCTCGACCTGGTCGCGCCCGATGCGCCCCACCCCGAAGTAGTGCGCCCGCGGGTGCGCGAAATACCAGCCGGCCACGCTGGCCGCGGGCGTCATGGCACAGCTCTCCGTCAGCCGGATGCCGGTACGCGCGGTGACGTCCAGAAGCTTGAAGATGCTGCGCTTTCCGGTGTGATCGGGACAGGCGGGATACCCGGGTGCGGGACGGATGCCCGTATACGACTCCGCGATCAGCGCCTCGCCGTCCAGATCCTCCTCGGGCGCGTATCCCCAGATCTCCCTTCGCACCCGCTCGTGCAGCTGCTCCGCGAAGGCCTCGGCGAGCCGGTCGGCGAGGGCCTTGGCCAGGATGCTGGAATAGTCGTCGTGCTCGCGCTCGAAGCGGCGGCACAGCTCCTCCAGGCCGGTCCCCGCGGTCACCGCGAAGGCCCCGAGCCAGTCCGGGACGCCGGTCTCGCGCGGCGCCACGAAGTCGCTCAGGCACGAGTTCGTACGTCCCGCCGCCTTCTCGAACTGCTGGCGCACGCCGTGCGCGACCGCCAGCTTCTCGCCTCGCTCCTCATCCGCATAGACCTCCACGTCATCGCCCGCCGCGTTGGCGGGAAAGATGCCCGCCACCCCGCTCGCCTCCAGCAGTCCCTCGCACACGATCTCGTCAAGCAGCGCGCAGGCGTCGCGATGGAGCACTCGCGCCTGCTCGCCCGCCACGGGATCATCCAGGATTCCCGGGAACCTGCCGGCCATCTCCCAGGCGTGGAAGAAGGGCGTCCAGTCGATGTAGGGGATCAGGTCGTCGAGAGGGAAGGGGGCGAACACGCGGATCCCGAGCGTCCGCGGCGCCACCGGGGGCTCGGAGGCCCAGTCGATGGCCAGCTTCCTCTCGCGGGACTTCCCCAGCGGCAGAGTGCGGGCCCGGGCCTGCTTGTCGGCGTGCCTGGCGCGCAGCTCCGCATAGCTCGCGCGGGTGCGCTTCAGGAACGCAGGCGCCTCGCGCTCGCTCAACAGCCGGCTCATGACGCCCACCGCGCGCGACGCGTCGTGCACATGCACCGCGGGCCCCGAGTAGCGGGGCTCGATCTTGACGGCCGTGTGCGTGGGCGATGTCGTCGCGCCCCCGATCAGCAGCGGCAGCCGGAAGTCGAGGCGCTCCATCTCGGAAGCCACATGCACCATCTCCTCGAGGGAAGGCGTGATGAGCCCCGAGAGCCCGATGACGTCCGCGCCCTCGCGGCGGGCGGTGTCGAGGATGAGCTCCGCCGGCACCATCACCCCGAGGTCCACCACCTCGTAGTTGTTACACTGGAGCACCACCCCGACGATGTTCTTGCCGATGTCGTGCACGTCGCCCTTGACGGTGGCGAGCACGACCCGGCCTGCGGTGCGCGCCTCTCCGTTGCCCGCCTTCTCCGCCTCCAGGAAGGGCACCAGGTACGCGACCGCCTTCTTCATCACGCGCGCGCTCTTCACCACCTGGGGCAGGAACATGCGCCCCGCGCCGAAGAGGTCGCCCACCTCGTTCATGCCGTCCATGAGCGGGCCCTCGATGACGTCCAGCGCCCGCTCGCGGGTCTGCCGCGCCTCCTCGGTGTCGTCGATGATGTGCTCGGAGATGCCCTTCACCAGCGCGTACGCCAGCCGCTGCTCGACCGGCTCCTCACGCCACCGGTCGTCGGCCGCGCTCGTTCGCTGCGCGGTCCCGCGGTACCGGGCCGCCAGCGCGATCAGGCGTTCGGTGGCTGCGGAGTCGCGCGCCAGGATCACGTCCTCGACGGGCTCCAGCAGCTCGGCGGGGATCTGGTCATAGACGGGCAGCGCGCCCGCATTGACGATTCCCATGTCCATCCCCGCCTGGATGGCGTGGTAGAGAAACACCGAGTGCATGGCGTCGCGCACCGCGTCCGAGCCGCGGAAGGAGAACGACAGGTTGCTCACCCCTCCGCTCACCTTGCAGCCGGGGAGATCGCGCTTGATGGAGCGGCACGCCTCGATGAAGGCGACGGCGTAGCGGTCGTGCTCCTCGATGCCCGTGGCCACCGCGAAGATGTTGGGGTCGAAGATGACGTCCTCGGGCGGGAAGCCGACTTCCTCGGTGAGTATGCGGTAGGCGCGCCGGCAGATCGCGACCTTGCGCTCGAGGGTGTCGGCCTGTCCCTCCTCGTCGAAGGCCATCACGATCACGGCGGCGCCGTAGCGGCGCACCATGCGCGCCTGCTCACGAAATTCGTCCTCGCCCTCCTTCAGCGAGATGGAGTTGACGATGCCCTTGCCCTGCACGCACTTGAGGCCGGCCTCCAGGATGCTCCACTTCGAGGAATCGACCACGATGGGCACGCGCGAGATGTCCGGTTCGGAAGCGATCAGCGACAGGAAGCGCACCATCGCCGCTTCGGAATCCAGCAACCCCTCGTCCATGTTCACGTCGATGAGCTGCGCCCCGTTCTCGACCTGCTGGCGCGCCACCTCGAGGCCGGCTTCGAGGTCGCCCTCCCTGATGAGCCTGCGGAAGCGGGCCGAGCCGGTGACGTTGGTGCGCTCACCGATGTTGGCGAAGAGCGAATCGGGGCCCAGATTCAGCGGCTCGAGCCCGGAGAGGCGGGTCCGGCGTTCGATCGCTGGCGGGCGACGAGGCGCGACCCCGGCCACCGCCTCGGCGATGGCCCCGATGTGCGCCGACGTGGTGCCGCAGCATCCGCCCACGATGTTCAGGAAGCCGGCGCGCGCGAACTCGCCGAGCAGGGCGGCCATCGATTCGGGGGTCTCGTCGTACTCGCCCAGCTCGTTGGGCAGGCCCGCATTGGGATGGCAGCTGACCAGGAGGTCGGCGCGGGCGGCGAGTTCCTCGACGTGCGGGCGCAGGGCCGC
>JAJDUR010000121.1 GCA_022826585.1 Dehalococcoidia bacterium | reverse complement strand
TCGAAGCCAAGCTCGCCGCGCAGCAGGTCGGTCATGATGGGGCCGGAGAGGGTGGCCGGCAGCGCGCGCTCGTCAAGGTTCCGGTTGACGATGTGGGCAGTCATGACCGGGGCGTCGTAACCCTCGGCGATGAGCAGGCGGTAGGGCTCAAGCTCGTCGGCGCGCTGGTAGGTGGCGGTCACGTCGGTGACGCCAATGTGGGTGTCGCCGGCCGCGCTTCCGTGTCCCGGGAAGTGCTTGAGTACGGTGATCACGCCGTGTTCGCGATGGCCTTCGACGAAGGCGCGGGCATGCGCCGTCACGACCTCGGGATCGGCGCTGAAGGAGCGCTCCCAGTAGCCGATGGCGGGGCTCTCGGGGTCGATGTTGACGTCGACGACAGGGGCCAGATTCCAGTTGATGCCGTAGGCGCGCAGTTCCGCGGCGAGGTCGGCGGCGATGGCGGCGGTGTCCTCGGGCGACCCTTCACCCAGCGCCTGGGCGGTGGGCACGACAAGGGGGAAGCCGTAGCGCGTCTTAAGCCGGTTGACGTAACCGCCCTCGGCATCAATAGCGATGAAGAGGGAAGTGGCGGAGGCCGCCTGCAACTCGGCCGTGAGAGCGCTGAGCTGCTCCGGACCGGTGATGTTGCGATCCTCCGCGCCGCCGCTGGGACCGTCATAGTCGAAGAGAATGACGCCGCCGGGCTTCACGCGGGAGAGCATGGCGAGGGACTCGGCGTCGAGCGCGACTCCCCTGAAGCCGACGAGGAGCATCTGCCCGATAGCCTCCCGCAGGGGGAGGCGTCCGAAATCGAGGGTGATCTGGGCGTAGCGGTGGCGCCCGGACGCGCTGATTTCGCTCAGGTCGAGGGGCCTGGGAACGAAGACCCTCCAGGAGCCACCGGAGACGCGGGCGTTGATATAGACAAGGCCGGGCGTGTCGACGGACTGCAGGATGGCGACATCGAGGGATGGCGCGTCCGGCGCCGTTGCGAGGGAAAACCGGCCGATCCGGAAGGTCCGGGATGGAGTGAGGTGATCAAGGGGGAGCGGGACGGTGCCCAGCGCCGCCCACGACCCGTCCACGGGTCGGGCGCTGTAGGCGAGGCGCTCGGGGTCGGCGACGTTCTGCCAGATGCGCAGTTCGAAGGCGGGCGGAGCAGGCGCGACGGCGCTCTCTTGCGAGTCCGCCCGGGCGGAAGGGGCCAGGAGGAGCCCGGCGAGGATGGGGACTGCCAGTGCGCACGCGCCGAAGCGAAGGAGCCTGATCATGTCGGGTCGGGGCCTCCACGAGGAGTCCGCAGAATTATAGAACTGATAAGAAGTATACACATCTTATCAAAGGTTCGGCCGCAGCCCCCGAACAAGAAGGCCCGCCCGTTTCGTGCTGATCTGCGGCAGCCGATGCAGGTAGGATTGGCGGCACAAAATCCTGAACCGGCGGCGAGCCCGCAGGGAGGACAGCCATGCAGCGAGCGACTTCAGACGCCCCTCACGCGACGGGGCATCGGCAGGAGCAGGTGACCGGGTGTCCGGTGAACCTGGACGACGTCGACCTCTTCTCGCCAGGAGCGCAGGAGTACTGGTTCGACTCGTACAAGATCCTCCACGACGAGGCGCCGGTTCACAGGATTCCCGGCGAGGGGGCGATTCCCGGCTCCGACGCCTACATCCTGACCAAGTACGACGACATCGCGATGGTCGTGCGCGACCCGGAGACATTCGAGTTCTATAACGCGGCGGAAGGCGACGAGGCGGCGCAGGAGATCTTCCGGGAGAAGGGCTTCGGCACGATCACGGACACGTGGGACACGCTCCGCCCCAACCTGGAGGAGCACAAGCGCCACCGCATGGAGCTGACCGACCCGTGGGTCGCCCTGCCCGCGGCCGAGCGCCACACGCCGATGATCACGCAGGCCGCCAACGACCTGATGGACAAGTGGATCGAGACGGGCGAGGTGGAGTTCGTGAAGGGGTTCGCGGCGCCGCTACCGCAGATCGTGATCACGACGATTCTCGGCTTCCCGCTGGAGGACATGCCCAAGACGCGGGTGTGGGAGGAGGAGCAGGTCAAGCGGTTCGTGTACGGCTTCAGCCACAAGAACCTGCTGACTCCGGAGCAGGAGAAGGCGAATGCGGAGGCGCTGGTCGCCTTCCAGCACTACATCGGGGAACAGATCGAGGACAAGCGGCAGAACCCCAAGGACGACATGATCACGTTCCTGATCAACGTCGAGTACGGGCCGGAGAAGCGCCGGTTGACGGACCCCGAAATCGCGAGCGTCGTCTACGGCATGCACATCGGCGGGAACGAGACGACGCAGTACGCGCTGACGGCGGAGGCGATGCTGCTGGCGCAGCAGCCGGAGCTTGTCGAGGAGCTGCGGGCGGACCGTTCGAAGGTGCGCTTCTTCGTGGAGGAAGCGCTGCGCCTGTTCGCGCCGACGCAGGGGCTCTCGACGCGGGTGGCGATGAAGGACGTCGAGTTGCGGGGCGTGACGATCCCGCGAGGCTCGATGCTGCACCTGCGCTACGGCGCGGCGAACCGCGACCCGGACCTCTGTCCGGCGACGGATTCGATCGACCTGACACGGAAGAACCCGGGGCGGCACCTGACCTTCTCGATGGGTCCGCGGGTGTGTCCGGGCGCGGGGCTGTCGCGGCTGGAGCAGAACATCGCGGTGAACGTGATGCTGGACCGGCTGGACGACCTGCGGCTGGCGCCGGGCAAGAACGACCTGACGCATCAGCCCGGCATCATGCTGGGGCTGTGGGAGCTGAACCTCGCGTTCGACCAGCGTGGCGCGTAACGGGGAGCGGTCGGGCTAGTGGTGGAGCGCGCGCTCGAAGCGACTCGCCGGCGGGCGGCGGATGTGCTCGACCGGGGCGAGTCGCTGGACCTCGTCGCGATCCTGCGGGAGGAGTTCGCGCTGGAACCGCACGCCTCGTACGAGCGCGCGGTGCGGGCGATCGCGGAAACCGCGGCGAGCGGTGTGAGGCGCAGGCCCGACGAGGGCGAGGAGGCGGTCGAGCGCTGGGCGCGAGCGATGCGTGCGAGCGGCTCGCTCTACCTGGCGCTGGGGGATGCTATCGCCTGGCTCCGCGACAACAGCTCAGAGAGCGGGAGCGAAGCGCAGGCTTCGATGCTGTTCTAGTCGTCGTCTATGAGGGCGATGGCGTTGCCGGGGCAGACGCGGACGGCGTCCTCGGCGTCTTCGACCTGATCGCCTTCGGGTTCCTCGACGATGACGACGGGGAAGCCGTCTTCCCGCGCGGCGAACAGCTCGGCGTGGTAGGTGGAGCACTCCGCCGCCTTGATGCAGCGGTCGAGATTCACGGTGAGTTTCATCGCGTCCTCCTCGGAGTTGCGGGGTTTGCGCGGTGTGCGGGCAGATTATCGGGCAGTGGGGGCGCGAGTACCAGCGGAGGCGCTTGACGCGCCTCCCGCAGGCTCCCACGATGCGGGCCAGCGCGGACGCGCCGGGCCGGGATCGGCCGAGGGAGGACAGCATGGAGCGGGACTACGACGTCGTCGTCATCGGTTCGGGAGCGGCCGGTCTGGCCGCGGCGGTGACCGCCGCGGACTCGGGAGCGAGCGTGATCGTGCTGGAGGCGGACGACAAGGTGGGGGGCTCCTCCCGTCTTTCCGGGGGTCACTTCTACGCGGCGGGGACGAGCGTGCAGCGCGAGGCGGGCATCCTCGATGACACGCCCGACGACATGTTCAACTACTACATGACGCTCAACCAGTGGAACGTGGAGCCCGCAGTCGCACGGACGTACTGCGACAGCGCGGCGCCCACGTTTGAGTGGCTGCGCAGCCTGGGGGTCGAGTACAAACCGGAGCGCGTCTACATCTCCGGGATCGACACGGTGGCGCGGGGCCACCCGCCCGAGGGCGAGGGGCTGGCGGTGGTGCGGGTTCTGGACTCCGAGCGCATCAAGCGGGGTGTCGACATGGCCCTCATGACGCGCGCGGACAAGCTAATCGAGGAGGACGGCGAGATCGTGGGCGTTGCCGCGGGCGACCAGGAGGTCGGCTGCGGGGCAGTGGTCATCGCCTCCGGCGGCTTCGGCCACAACAAGGAGTTCATCGAGAAGTACTGGCCCGACGCGCACGAGCAGGGCGACGGGGTCTGGGCGATCTCGGGG
>JAJDUR010000082.1 GCA_022826585.1 Dehalococcoidia bacterium | reverse complement strand
GAGGACGTGGCCTACGCGCGGGCGATGGCCGACGCGGGCGTGCCAGTCGAGCTGCACGTCTACCCGGGGGCGTACCACGGCTCGAACGGCGCAGTGCCGACCTCGGTGCTGTCGCGCCGCTGGGCGGCGGACGAGCTGGCGGCGCTGGGTCGCGCACTGGAGGGATGAGCGGGGACGCAGACACCGAGGGCGCCGTCCTGAGGGCGCTGGCGTCGCTGGGGATCGAGTACGAGCGCATCGAGATCGACCCGGCGCACGGCGACACGGCGGATTTCTGCCGCGAGTACGGCTACCCCGTCCCGGAGTGCGGGAACACGATCCTGATCGCCTCGCGGAGCGAGCCGCGGCAGTTCGCGGCGTGCGTCGTGCGGGCGGACACGCGGCTCGACGTGAACCGTCGCGTGCGCAAGCTGATGGGCGTGCGCAAGGCGTCGTTCGCGTCGGCGGAGGACACGATCGCGCACACGGGTATGGCCATCGGCGGCGTGACCGCCTTCGCGCTCCCGGAGGGGCTCCCGATCTACATCGACGCGGCCGTGTTCGACCTCGACCGCGTCATCCTCGGGAGCGGCGTGCGCAGCTCAAAGATCGCGGTCGCGCCGGACGCGCTGCGGCGCGTCCCGGGGGTGGAGGTGGTGGAGGGGCTGGCGGTGGCGGTCGAGGGGTAGGGCGCTACGCCCTCTCGGGCATGCGGTAGTTGGGGGGTGGGTCGTGGCCGACCCAGGTCTTGCCGATGTTCTCGTAGTGACGGTAGGAGATGAGGGCGTGGGTGGCGGACTGGTGGGCGTCGCGGAGCTTGCGTTCGAGGGGGCTGTCCATGCGGCTGCCGGTGGTGCCGGCGGTGTTGTTGAGGACGCCGACCATCTGGCGGACGGATTGGGCGGCGTGGGCGCAGGCGAGGAGGGCGGGGCGCGCGAACTCCCACTCGGGGGTGAGGCGTCCTCCCTGCGAGGGGAGGGGGCCGAGGTGCTCCTCGAGGGCGTCCTGCGTCTCCATGACGAAGATGCGGGCGGCCTGCAGGGTGGCTTCGGCCTCGCCGACGCGGTACTGGGCCTGCGGCTGGTCCTTAAGCATCGAGCCCGAGCCCCAGGGGGTCTTGACGTTGGCGAGTTCGACGAAGGAGTCGATGGCGCCGCGCCCGACGCCGAGGGCGACGGCGGCCTTGTTGTAGACGGCGTGGGTGGGGTTGCGGTAGGTGGGGCTCTCCCAGATCTCGCTGGAGGCGAGGGCGACCTCGGGGAGGGTGTGCTCGGGGGGCACGTAGCAGTCGGTCATGCGCACGTCGTGGCTGCCGGAGCCGCGCATGCCGGCGGTGTCCCAGGTGTCGACGACCTCGAATTCGCCGCGCGGGACCATGAAGGAGTTCACAGGGGTTTCGCCGGTGTCCTCGTCGGTCATCTGCGAGGCCATGACGAAGTTCCAGGTGGCGTTGTGGCTGCCGCTGGCGAAGGAGCCCTGGTAGTTAAGGCGCCAGCCGTCGCCGTCGCGGCGGGCCTTGCGGCCGGGGTTGGGGCCGTTGGGCGGTCCGAGGCCGGAGCAGACGAGGACGTACCAGTCGTCGCAGATCTCGTGGGCGAGAGCGGGCTCCATGCGCCGGATGACGAGGGCGTTGATCTCGGAGTTGATATGGACGCACCAGCCGACGGAGCCGTCGATGGCGGAAGCGGCCTCGACGTTCTCGATCTGGGCGCGGGCGTTGACCTCCTCGCCGCCGAGCTCCTCGGGGAGGACGAAACGATAGAGACCCTGGTCGGCCATCTCCTTCGAGGCCCACTCGGGGAGGTGGCGCAGCTCCTGCGCCTCGTCGCCGGCCTGCAGAAGCATCTCCTTCATGCCGGCGATGCGCTCAAGCATGGGCGTCTGCTTGATGACGTTCTGGCGCTCGATGATTTCGGGACGAACCATGCGGGGCTCCTAGGCGCGCGTCGGCGTGGCGTACTGGGGCGGGGGATCCTCGCCGAGGTAGGTGCGGCCCATGTTGCCGTAGTGGCGCCAGCTGACGCCGCCATGGGCGGCCGCCTGGTGGGCGTCGCGGAGCTTGCGCTCGAGCGGGTGGCTCATGCGGCTGGCGGTGGTGCCGGCGGTGTTGTGGATGACGTCGACGACGTGGCGGCAGGCCTGGGCGGCATGGGTGGAGGCGAGGAGGCCGCGACGGGCGAGGGGCCACTCGGGGTACTCCTTGCCGCCGTCGAGGGGTCCGAGGTCGGCCTCGATCTCGTCCTGCGTCTCCATGAGGAAGGCGCGGGCGGCGGCCCAGGTAGCCTCCATCTCGCCAAGGCGGACGGGCGCCTCGGGGAGGTCCTTCAGGAGCGAACCGGAGCCCCACGGGGTCTTGGTGACGGCGAGGGTGGTGAACTCGTCGAGCGCGCCGCGGGCGATGCCGAGGGCGACAGCGCCCTTGTTGTAGGGCACCTGGATGGGGTTGCGGTAGGTGGGGTTCTCCCAGGTCTTCGTGGAGGCGAGGGCGGCCTGGGGGAGGCAGTGCTCGGGGGGCACGTAGCCCACGATGCGGACGTCGTGGCTGCCGGAACCGCGCAGGCCGGCCATGTCCCAGGTATCGACGATCTCGAACTCGCCCTTCGGGACCATGAAGGCGGCGTCGACCGGCTCCTCGGTGGTGGGGTCGATGGTCTCGCCGGTGAGGATGAGGTTCCAGGTGGCGCTGTGGCAGCCGCTGGCGAACGCGCCCTGGTAGGTCACGCGCCAGCCGTCGCCCTCGCGCTGGGCCTCGCGGCCGGGGAAGGGGCCGTTGGGGGTGCCGAGGCCGGAGCAGACGAGGTACTCCCAGTCGTCACAGACCTGGTGGGCGAACTCCTCCGACATCTGGCGGAGGACGAGGGCGTTGATCTCGGAGTTGATCTGGACGCACCAGCCGACGGAGCCGTCGATGGCGGAAGCGGCTTCGATGACCTCGATCTGCTCCCGCGCAAGAAGGTCCTCGCCGCCAAGCTCGGCGGGGACGACCATCCGGTAGATGCCCGCGTTGACCATCTCCGTCACGGCCCAGGCGGGCATGTGGCGAAGCTCCTGGGCCTCATCGCCGGCCTGAACGAGCGCCTCCCGCATGTTGGCGAGGCGGTCGAGGATGGGCGTGTCGTGAAGCGCTTCCTGGCGATCGAGGATCTCTTGTCGGACCACGGTGACCTCCGGTCTCGGAGAGTGGGCGGGATGATACCGGCTTTGGGGAGGGCGGGAGCGCAGCCCGGCATGTGCGACACTGCGGGGATGGCGGAGCCTGGACCGCGCGAGATCGTCGCGAGCTACGTGGAGCGGGTGTGGAACCTGGGCGACAGCTCGGCGGTGGTCGAGCATTGCGCCGACCCGTACGTCCGGCACGATGCGGGCAGCTCGCGCCTGATGAGCCACGCGGAGCAGCTGCACCGCGTCACGAGCGAGCGGGCGGCGGGGACGGCGGCGGACGGGCGCAGCCTGCGCTTCGAGACGCTCGTGCTGGCGGGGGACGGGCGGGACGTGACCTGGGTCTGGAACATGACCGGCCCGACCGGCACGGAGCTGGCGGCGTCGGGGGTAGAGGCCGAGGTGGTGGGGGACGAGCTGCGCATCTGCGGCATCGAGGTGTTCCGGGTGGTCGAGGGGCGCATCACCGAGGTGTGGAACAGCCCGCCGATGGCGGGGCACTGGGGCTAGGGGGCGCAGAGCACGACGGGTTGGCGGACGCCGTGGGCGCGGTGAGAATGGCGCGCCATGGGCAGGGTGCTCGACGGGCTGAGCTGGCTTGTCACCGCGCGGCCGGTGGTGACGCTCCTGGTGGTGGTCGCCGTCACGGTCGCGCTGGGGGCCGGCATCCCCCAGCGGGCGCCGCAGGCCGACAACGAGATCTTCCTCTCCGACGACAGCGACGTGGCGGTCGCGCTGGCCAAGCTGGAGGAGCGGTTCGGGGAGTCGGCGGAGACGGTTTCGGTCACGCTCCTGTTCCGGGGCGATGCGCTCACGCCTGGGGGCCTGGCGCAGATCGAGCGCGTGGTGGAGCGGGTGACAACGGATGAGCGGGTGGTGGACGTGCTGGCGGCGGGAGGGGCGGTGGTGTCGCCGACGCAGCCGCTTGCGACTGTACTGGGGGTGGAGGGCTTCGCGGATACAACGCAGGCAGAGATCGACGCCGCCCTCGACCGAATCGCGCAAGAGGCGGGGCTGGCGGGGCCCCGGGCGACGCTCGACGCCCTTACGGGTACGGATACGGACGGAAGGCCGGTTGCGACCGCGACGGTCCGGCTGCGCGACCCGGGGGACATGGAGACGCTGGTCGAGGCGGAGCTCGCCATCCACGAACTGACCGAGTCGGTGGCGGGGCCGCTGGCGGCGCGGAGCGTCTCGGAGGCGACGATCGACGAGGAGAGCGACGCGGCGACGGGCTCGACGATGCTGCGGCTCATGGGCATCGCGCTCCTGGTGATCGCGGCCCTGTCGTTCCTGTTCATGCGCTCGCCCTCGGACGTGCTCCTGACGCTGGCAGGGCTGCTGGTCACCATCGTGTGGATTACGGGGGCGCAGGGGTGGCTGGGGCCGAACGCGCTGGGATGGATCGGCCCACCGAACATCCTGACCACGATGGTGCCGATCATGCTGATCGGCCTAGCCGTGGACTACGCCATCCAGACCGTGGCGCTCTATCGCGAGCAGCGCGTCGCGGGAGAGGCAGCGGGGCGGGCGGTGCGCCGGGGGCTGCGGACGGTCACGATCCCGCTGGCGCTGGCGGCGGGGACGACGGTCGCGAGCTTCCTGACGAACCTCGCCTCGCCCATTCCGGCCAACGGGGACTTCGGCATCACAGCGGGGCTGGGGGTCGCGTTCGGGTTGATCGTGATGCTGACGCTTGTTCCGGCGGGACGGGCGCTGATCGACCGGCGGCGGGAGGGGAAGGGAGCGCTCCCACCGGCGCGGCCCATCACGAACGCCCTGCCCGGGGTCGGCGGGGCGATCGAGGCGCTGGGGCGGGAGCTGGCTCGAAGGCCCGCGCCCTACCTGGCCGCGGTGGCGGTGGTCACGGTGCTGCTGGGGATTGCGGCAACGGGCATCGACACCAGCTTCGACACGCGCGACTTCCTGCCCTCCGGTGGGGACTCCACGACGGACCTGGAGACGCTCGACGCGGCCTTCGGAGGCTCGACGGAGGCGGTGAACGTGCTGATCGAGGCGGAGGTGACGCAGGCAAGAACCATCCTTAACCTGCTCGACTTCACAGACGCGTTCCAGGACGACCTGAGGCGGCCGGCGGGGGTGACCGGGGATGTCCAGGGATCGGTGGGACTGCTCGTCCTCGACTGGATCACGGACAGCGGCGCGCCCGGGGACAAGTTCGACCCGGATCTGGCGACGCTCTTCGAGGAGGGGTCTGCGGGAGTGCGGGTCGACCCGGTTGTGGCGCAGGCGTTCCTCGACCGGCTGGCAGAACTCGATCCCGACGCGGTCACGCGGGTGCTGGTAAACAACCCCGACGGCACAGACTCGCTCCTGGTCCAGTTCCGCGCGCTGGCCGGCGACCAGAAGCGAACGGCAGCCATGCTCAAGGACGTCAACGGACTCTGGTTCGGGGCGGAGGACGAATTCACGGCGACCTCGGGCGCCATCATCAGCCTCGAGATCGTCGACGTGATCACGGAGAGCCAGACGGAAGCAATCGTGACGACGATCGCGGCGGCGCTGGTCATCCTCACCATCTTCTTCTGGGTGACACAGGGACAGCCGGCCCTGGGGGTGATCGCGGTGGGCCCGATCGTGCTGGTGCTGGTGTGGGTGCTGGGAACGATGGCGCTGCTGGGCATCCCCTACAACGTGGTGACGGCCCTGATCACGGCGCTCTCCATCGGAATCGGGGTGGACTACACGATCCACGTGATCCACCGCTACAAGGAGGAATTCGCCCACCTGCGCGATCCAGAAGCGGCGGCCAGCCGCACGCTCGCGACGACGGGGTCGGCGCTGATCGGGTCGGCACTGACGACGGCGCTGGGGTTCGGGGTGCTCGTGTTCTCGCCGTTGACGCCGTTCCAGCAGTTCGGCGTCGTCACGGCGATCACGATTGCCTACGCGCTGGTGGCGGCGGTGCTGGTGGTGCCGCCAGCGATGATCGTGTGGGGGGCGTACCAGAACCTGCGGCTACGCCACGCAGTCGAGCGAGCGCGCACGGAGCTGGGGGAGGAACCGTAGGCGGCCTCACGCCGTCGGTTGCCAGCCGTGGGGAGCGTGGCGAGAATGGCCCGCGATGGTCCGCGTGTTTGACTGGATTACCCGAGTGGTCACGGCCCGTCCGTGGGTCACG
The DNA here is from genome assembly GCA_022826585.1 of Dehalococcoidia bacterium. Lineage (GTDB taxonomy): Bacteria > Chloroflexota > Dehalococcoidia > Tepidiformales > Tepidiformaceae > UBA2991. The sequence continues at coordinate 24,776 of JAJDUR010000082.1, read as the reverse complement.
CTGGGCGTGCTCGGCATCGTCACGCTGGGGTTGCTTGCGGGCCTCGGGCAGCGCGCGGACGTGGCGAGGAACGAAGCGTTCCTCCCCGACGACAGCGAGGTCGCTCATGCGATGGACGAGATCGACGACCTCTTCGGGGACTCCGACGTGGCCGTGGTCACGCTCGTGTTCCGCGGGGAGGTGCTGACCCCCGCGGGACTCGCCCAGATGGACGGTCTCCTGCGTCGCATCGCGACCGAGCCGGGCGTTGCGGAGCAACTGGCGCCCGTCGATCCCATTATCTCGCCCACCTTCTTGATGGCAGCCCTGCTGCAGACCGACGACTTCAGTTCGGTGACCCAGGAGCAGATCGACGCCGTCCTCGCGTACGTCGCCAGCGCCCCGGAGGCGGAGCTGGCGCGCGCCGCCTTGCAGGTGACCACGGGCACCGATACGGACGGCACGCCGATCGGAGCCGCCACCGTCCGGATGCGCGACACCGACGACGAAGCGCTCAACGACGCGGAGCTGCGGGTGAACGACCTCGCACTCGAGGACGAGGGGCCGCTGCGGGTGACGAGCGTGTCGGTCTCGCTGGTGGAGGAGGAGTATGCGGAGGCGACCGGTCCGCGGATGTTCCCCCTGATCGGGGCCGCATTGCTGGTGATCGCGCTGCTGACGCTGCTGTTCATGCGCACGATCTCGGACACGCTGCTGACGCTTGGGGGGCTTCTCCTCTCGATCCTCTGGATCACGGGGGCGGAGGCGTGGCTCGGGCCGAACGCGCTGGGCCTGATCGGTCCGCCCAATGCGCTTACGTCCATCGTCCCGCTCATCTTGATCAGCCTCACGGTTGACTACTCGATCCAGGCGGTCTCGCACTACCGCGAGCAGCGAATCGCGGGCGAGGGGGTGGCGGCGGCGGTGCGGATCGGCCTGCGCAACGTGGTCATCCCGCTGGCCCTGGCCGCGGTGACGACCGCCGTGAGCTTCCTGACGAACCTCACGTCGCCCATCGCGGCGATCGGGGACTTCGCCGTCGTCGCAGGGATCGGGGTGGGGCTGAGCCTGATCGTGATGCTGACCCTCGTCCCGGCCGTGCGCATGATCATCGACCGTCGCCACGAGGCCCGGGGGACGCTTCGCCAGCCACGGCCCATCTCGAGTGCGCTTCCCGGGATCGAACAGGCGGCGGAGAAGCTGGGGCACTCGATCGCGCGCCGGCCCACGCCATACATCCTGGCCGTGATCGCCGTCACGGTCGGGCTCGGATTCTCGGCCACACGGCTCACGACGGAGTTCAGCGTCCGCGACATCATTCCGAGGGACGGAACCGTACTGTCGGATCTCAAGACGCTCGACGCGGCGGTGGGAGGATCGACGGAGGTCGCGAGCGTCCTGGTGCGGGGAGAGGTGACGGAGACGCGAACGCTCCAGAACCTGTTCGACATGACGGAAGCGTTCGCGGATCAGCACAGCCGGCCGGAGGGCGTGGAAGGCGTGATGGAGACCTCGCTCGCCCTGCTCGTACTCGACTGGACGACGGAGGATGACCGACCCAACGACCGCTACGACCCGGAGCTTGAGCGGTTGTTCGCAGAGGCGACTTCGGGCCTGGACATCGATCCGGCACTGATCCAGAAGTTCTTCGATGCCCTTGCGGCCAGAGATCCGGAAGGGATGAAGCACGTGCTGGTGAACGATCCCGAGGGGCCCGACACGATGCTGCTCCAGTTCCGCGCCTTCTCGGGCGACCGTGAACGAACGCGAGGGATGGTGGAGGACATCGATGGGCTCTGGTACGGGGACGACGACGCCATCACGACGACCTCGCAGGACATCATCACGCTGACGATCGCGCAGGAAGTCACGGACGGCCAGACGCGGGCGATCGCGACGACGATCGCGGCCGCGCTGACGATCCTCACGATCTTTTTCTGGATCACCCTGCGCCAGCCCGCGCTGGGGTTCATCGCAGTGGGTCCGGTGGTGCTGGTCCTGATCTGGGTGCTGGGCACGATGGCCCTGCTGGGCATTCCCTACACGATCGTCACATCGATCATCACGGCGCTCTCAATCGGCATCGGGGTGGACTACACGATCCACGTGATCCACCGCTACCGGGAGGAGTTCTCCAGGCTGCGCACGCCGGAGACGGTGGCGGTGCGGACGCTCGCCACCACCGGCTCGGCGCTGCTGGGCTCGGCGCTGACGACGGCACTGGGCTTCTCGGTGCTGACCTTCTCGCCGCTCATCTCCTTCGAGCAGTTCGGGATCACGGCGGCGATCACGATCGTGTATTCGCTGATTGTCTCCATCCTGGTGGTGCCGCCAGCGATGACGGTGTGGGGCGCGTACCAGAACATGCGGCTGCGCTCGATGGTGGAGCGGCTCTGGGACGACCTGGACGTTGCCATCGAGGACACGCACCGGCGGCACGAGGAAGCGGAAGCTCAGGACTCGTCGTAGGCCCCGCGGCCAGCGGCAAGCGCTAGAGGTCGGCGACCTCGATCGTGTGGCCGGCCTCGGCGGCGGCGTACACGCCGTGGACCGCTTCCATGGTGTTGAGGTTGTCGCGGCCGCTGCTGATGGGTTCCTTGCCCTCGCGGATGCAGCGGGCGAAGTGGACGATCTCGATCGTGAAGGGATTGTCGCTGACGAGGCCCTCCATGTCGGGGCCGATCTCGTTGAAGGCGTGGATGCCGTTGTGGCCGGGTTCGCTCTCGCGCGCCTCGGTGGCGATGCGGGCGGGAGCGTGGTGCTGGTCGACGACGTTTCCTTCGAGGTCGGGGGTGGTGTAGATGGTGCCCTTCGTGCCGAGGATGAGGGACTGGTACATCCAGGGCGTGCGGGCGCTGTAGCTGGAGAGGAGCGTGCCCATGGCGCCGCTGTCGAACTCGAAGGTGGCGACTGCTCGGTCCTCGGCGCCGTTCTTCATGAGCGGATGGTCGCCCCAGGTCTTCGCGGTGATGCGGACAACGTTGCCGACGAAGTAGCGGAGCAGGTCGACCTGGTGGGTGCTGACCATCATGACGCTGCCGCCGCCGTTGAGCTCGCCGTCGAAGCCCCACCAGTTGGGACGGGTCATGGTGCGGGGGAGGGCGGCGCCGAACCAGCTATCGGCGCGGCAGCCCCAGATGTCGCCGAGCTCCCCGGACTCGATGATCTTCTTCACGTTCTGGTAGTGGGGGAGATAGCGCAGCATCTGCGCGACCATGAAAGTGACCCCCGCGTCATCGCAGGCGTTGACGATGTCGCGCGCCTCCTGAACGGAGCAGGCCATGGGCTTCTCGAGGAGGACGTGCTTGCCGGCCTTCGCGGCCTCGATGGCGTTACCGGCGTGAGCGTTGTGGATGGTGGCGATATCGACCGCCTCGATGTCGTCACGGGCGAGGAGGTCGGCGGTGTTGGTGTAGACGGAGCCGGGGTCGACGCCGGCATCGGCGGCGTAGGCGGCGGCGGCCTCCTCGCGGATGTCGCAGACGGCGACAAGCTCGACCTCGTCGCGGTGCTCGAGGAAGGCAGGCATGTGGGCGCGGGAGATGCCGCCGCTGCCGATGAGGCCGATGCGAAGGGGAGGCATGGGGGCTCCTTGGTGGCTGGTGGTTCGTGGAGCCCCGACTATACGGAGTCGGCTGCTGGCCGTTGGCTACTGGCCGTTGGGAAACGGGGAGGGGCGCTAGCCCTCGCCCATCTGCTCCATGGCTTGCGCCATTTCCTCGGCGCTGACGTCGGCGATGTGCGTGGCGATGGACCAGTGGTTGCCGGCAGGGTCGAGGACGCGGGCGATGCGGTCGCCGTAGAACTGGTCGGCGGGCTCAGCGACGGGGGTGGCGCCGGCATTCACGGCCTGGGCGTAGATAGCGTCGACGTCTTCGACGTAGAGGTGGATCTGGGCGGCCAGGGGCGGGAAGTCGGGGGCGCTGGCAGAGCCGAGCATGACGGGGGCGCCGCCGATCTCGACCTCGGCGTGTGCGATCGACCCGTCGGGCATGGGCAGGCGCATGCGCTCGACCGCGCCGAAGCCATTCGCCAGAAAGTCGAGCAGGCCGGGGGCGTCTTCGGCGACCAGGTACGGGGTGATCGCGGTGTAGTCATCAGGAACGGGCTTGACGTCGGGCATGAGGGGCTCCTTGCGGGTGTTGTCGGTCGCGATTCGGTAGTATCGCGTGCGCGAATCCTAACGGGAGAGTCTGGAACGTGGTACGACAAGAAATCATTGATAAGAGCACTGAGCTCCAGAAGACGCCGATGTCGGAGCGCATCGCGAACATCAAGGAGGAGCTCGCCGCCGGCGGCGACGAGGCCCAGCAGCTCCGGCGGCTGCCGGACTGGGTCTCCAAGCTGATGGCGGACACGGGCCTCTACCGGCACACGCTGCCGAAGGAGCTCGGCGGCGAGGACATGACGGCGCGGGGCCAGATCGAGGCGATCGAGGAGACCTGCGCCATCGACGGGTCGATCGGCTGGTGCGTGCAGATCAACTCGGAGATCAACGCGCTCGTGCTGCGGCAGATGGACCCCGCCTTCGCGCACGAGATCTGCGACGACTGGTACTACCTGGTCTGCTCCGGCCTGGGGACGCCGAACGGCGAGTTCCCGGGGCGGACGGCGAAGCGCGAGGGCGAGGGATGGCGGACGACCTACCAGGGCGCGTTCGCGAGCGGCTGCTTCAACGCGACCTGGAACCTTGTGCTGAATCCAGCCGCGGAAATCGTCGACGAGGACACAGGGGAGATGGCGGACGCCTCGTTCATGGTGCCGAGGGGCGAGTTCGTACCCGTCGACACCTGGAACATGGCGGGACTGCGCGGCTCGGGCAGCCACGACGTGCGCATCGTCAACGAGTACGTACCCCCGAAGCACCTGCTGCCCCAGAACGCGCTCGACTCGACCGAGCACTGGGAGAACCCGACCTACCGGAACCCCTCGCAGGTTCCCTACAACAAGGCGGCCGTGGCGCTGGGCATCGCCCGCGGCGCGATCGACGAACTCGTCGATCTCGCGATGGTGAAGACGCCATGGATGTCGGGCTCGACGCTGAAGGACCAGCCCGAGGCGTACATCGGGATAGCCGAGTGTGAGGCGACGCTGCGGGCGGCGCGGGCGTTCGTGATGGAGTCGCAAGAGGAGATCGAGGCGAACCTGGGGCCGCTTGACGGGGGCCGGTCGGTGCCGGAGTGGCCGCTCCTGCGGCTGGGCCTGCTGGCCTCGACCCATGCAGCTCAGGCCTCACGGCTGGTGGTCGACCGGATTCACAATCTGGGCGGCACGACCGCGGCCCGCATGGAGCATCCGCTGGAGCGGAAGCTGCGCGACGCCCACCAGGCGGCGGCGCACGGCGGCGTGAGCTGGCGTCACTACGGGATCATGGGCAAGTCGTGGCTCGGGGAAGAGATTCCCGCGCAGTACGCCGAGGTGCGGCGAGGGTAGGCGCGCCGGAGGCGCGAGGCTTTGGCCATCGGCCTGTGGGCCGTTGGTCCGCCCGCCGCCACCAGTAACGCGGGAGAGCGCTCCACCTTCGGGTGGCGCGCTCTTTTCGCGAGGGCTTCAGGACGGGGAAGGGGCCAGGCAGGGCGCTCGGTTCATAACCGGTTGGGCCTCCATGAAGGGATCGTCAAGGAACGCGCGGGAGGGGTTTACAGGCCAAATTCCGCGCGGGTAACCTCGTTTGCGTTGGAGGCGGGGTGAGCGGAGACCGGACGGAGCCCCTTCGGGGGAGACGGACGGGAAGGCGGGCCGAGGGCAACCGAGGAACGTCGGCTCCGGGAAACTACCTCCAGCGGAAAGCGCTCCACTCTCGGGTGGAGCGCTTTTTCGTGCCGCTGGTGGTCGGTTGTCGGTGGCCCGTTAGCGTGGGATGACGGGGAGTGTGATGCAGGAGGGGCGGTTGGTGTCGTGGAAGACGGTTTGCTGGGCGGGCACGAGCTCGGTCTCGGTGTGGATGGTGCGACCGGTGTTGGGGTTACGGTCGAAGTGGGGGAAGTTCGAGGAGCTGATGTCGACGCGGATGCAGTGGCCGGGCTTGAAGACGTGGCTCGTGGCCCAGAGGTCAATCGTGAACTCGTAGGACTGGCCGGGGGTCATCATCTCCTGCTCGAGCAGGGAGTTGCGGTAGCGGGCGCGGATGATGCCGTCCTGAATGTTCTGGACGTAGCCGTCGGGGCGGACGTCGCAGAGCTTGGCGGTGAAGTCGGTGTCGATGGCGCTGCTCGTCGCCCAGAGGGTGACGGAGATGGGTCCGGTGACCTCGATCTCCTCGGCGAGCGGTTGGCTCGTGTAGCAGAGAACGTCGCCGCGCTCTTCGGCAGGGGTCTGGTCGAAGACGCCGGGGGGTGTGATGAGGTTGTTCCCGCCGAGGGTGGGGACGGGGTCGTCGGGGTCGTAGACGAAGCGATCGGGGCGTTCGTTGCCGGGCGGCTCCTCGCTGAGCACGCCGTCGCCGCCGAGGGTGTTGGCGCTGCCTTCGCTATGGAGGTACCAGGGCGTGTAGACGGTGCGGGCGAGGGGCCACTCGTTCTCCTCGCGCCAGACGTTGTCGCCCATGACAAAGATGCGGACGGGCGGGTCGTCCATGATCCCGGTGTCCTCGCCCTTGAGCCAGTAGTCGAACCAGCGCAGCTGGTGCTCCTTGAGCTCGATGGCGGCGTTGGGGCCGAAGTCGAGATCGCCGCAGCCGCCGGTGGTGGGCACGGTGTAGCCGATGTGGCCCCAGGGCCCCATGAGCAGCTTCTGGTTGGGGCGGGCGTGCTCGCTGCCACGGGCAGTGATACCGCTGAAGCCCTCGAGCGCGCCCTCCTCGAAGATGTCGTACCAGGAGCCGACGTGGTAGATGGGCTGGTTGACCTCGTGGAAGCGGCGGCGGAGATTGATGTTCCACCAGTGGGGGCCGTCGTCGGGGTTGGCGAGGTAGTCGGTGAAGTAGGGTGCGATCGTGGAGAGGCGGTCGGCCCAGGCGGTCATGGGCATCTCGCGGGCGGAGTGGTCGAGGAGGGGGCGGAACCCGTCGGCCGGGGCGAGCTCGGACTCGAGCTCGGGGAGGTCGGGGTCGAGGCCGAGGCGGCGGGCGGTGTCACGCGCCTTGGAGGTGGCGTAGGCGGCCATCCAGCCGTTCTCGAAGGCGCCGCCGGAGTGGTAGATCCAGCTCTGCTTGAAGTCGGTGGAACCGGAGACGGGCATCTGCGCCTTGAGCGAGGGTGGTGACTCCGCCGCGACCATGTACTGCACGGCGGCCAGGTAGGACTGGCCGTAGGTGCCGACGGATCCGCTCGACCAGGGCTGCGCGGCGGCCCACTCGATGGTGTCGTAGCCGTCGAGGGCCTCGAACACGTGGGGCTCGTAGTAGTCGCCCTCGGAGCCGAAGCGGGCGCGCGTGTCCTGGGTGACGACGGCGTAGCCGTGGGCGGTCCAGAAGTCGGCCATGACGAGGGGGCCGAGGGCGGTGCGGCCGTAGGGGGTGCGGGAGACGAGGGTGGGGAAGGGGCCGGGACCGGAGGGGCGGTAGACATCGGCCTGGAGGCGGACACCGTCGCGCATGGGGATCATCACGTTCTCGTCGACGGTGACGCCTTCGATCCTGTCGGCCATGGGGGCACCTCTCTCGGGGGACGTTTCCGTGGTGGCGGCATCGTCAGCGGCGCTCTCGCGCTTGTCAATGAGGCGGGTATCCTTGCGCGCCATGAGCACGGTCTACGACCACATCGTGGTGGGGGCGGGGTCGTCGGGGGCGGCGCTGGCGGCACGCCTGAGCGAAGACGCCGACCGCTCCGTGCTGCTGCTGGAGGCCGGGCCGGACTACGTCACGACCGACGCGACCCCGCACGACCTTCGTTACGCCCACCGCGTGTCCGTGGTGGACCACGACTGGGGCTTCTCGGCGAACGCGACGCCGGACCGGGAGGTCTACTACCCGCGCGGCCGGGTGATGGGCGGATCCTCGGCGGTGAACGGGACGCTCGCCATCCGGGGCACGCCGGAGGACTTCGACGGATGGGCGGCGCTGGGGAACGAGGGGTGGTCGTGGGAGGACTGCCTGCCGTTCTTCCGGAAGCTGGAGCACGACCTCGACGCCTCCGGGGACTTCCACGGGAAGAGCGGGCCGCTGCCGATCGTGCGCTGGCGTCCGGACGAGATGCGGCCGCTCGGTCAGGCGTTCATCGACGTGAGCCAGGAGTTCGGCTTCCCCTACGCGGAGGACTTCAACGACCCGGAGGCGACGGGCATCAGCCCGATGGCGCAGAACCGGAACGTCGATACGCGCATCTCGACGGCGATGGCGTATCTCGAACCGATCCGGAACCGGCTGAACCTGACGATCCGGGGCGGCTGCCTGGTGAAGCGCGTGCTAATCGAGGACGGGCGGGCGACGGGGGTGGAGGTGGACTGCGAGGGCGAAACGCAAACCGTGCTGGGTCGGGATGTGTTCCTCTCGGCCGGGGCGATCATGTCGCCGCCGATCCTGGTGCGGTCGGGGATCGGGGCGCGGGAGGATGTAGAGGCGGTGGGGGCGACGCTGGTGCGGGAGCTTCCTGGGGTGGGGCGGAACCTGATCGACCACCCGCTCTGCTCGGTGGTGTGGCGGTCGAAGCCAGGGGTGTCGGTCATGCCGGACCCACCGGTGCAGACGATGCTTCGCTACACGGCGAGCGGCGGCGAGACGAACGACATGCAGATCTACATGGTGAACCACTTCCCGGGGCGGGAGGGGAACTTCGCCCTGCTGCCCATCCTTCAGCGACCGAAGTCCCGCGGGCGGCTGCACTTCGAGAGCGCGGACCATGCGGCGCAGCCGCGGATCGAGCTGAACTTCTTCTCCGACGAGGGCGATGACGACGTGCGACGGCTGCGGGAGGGCCTGCAGCTCTCACAGCGGATGGGGGAGCACCCGGCAATCGCGCAGTACGCGGAGGCGCTGGAGACGCCGTCGGCGGAGGTGCTGGCCGCCGACGATGCGCTCGACGCGTATATCCGGGCGAACGGTTCGCACAACTTCCACCCGGTGGGCACGGCGAAGATGGGTCCGGCGAGCGACCCGGGGGCGGTGGTGGACGCGCAGTGCCGCGTGCACGGGGTGGAGGGGCTGCGGGTAGTGGACGCGTCGATCATGCCGGAGATCGTGCGAGCGAACACGAACCTGACGTGCATCATGATCGGGGAGCGGGTGGCGGAGATGGTTCGCAGCGAACGCTAGCGCTCTTCGCGCGCGGCTGTTGGCTCTTGGCTGTTGGCTGTTGGTCCGCCCCACCCCCAACCGCGCCAGCTGCTGGCGTACGATGATCCAAATGGCAAACAGCCAACAGCTAACAGCCGATCCCAGCCTGATCGAGCCGGGCGAGTTCGTGACGGACGAGTTCCGGATCAACCCGTTCCCGGTCTACAAGCGGCTGCGCGAGTACGAGCCGGCCTACCAGGACAAGTTCCAGAACCGCTGGATCATCTCGCGGTACGAGGACATCTGGGCGATCTACAAGGACAACGCGCGCTTCACGCGGGCGACCTACGACCCGCACGGGAAGCACAAGTTCGGGTCCGACTCGACGATGGGCTTCACGCTGAACGACCTGGGGGAGGGGCAGGACTACATCTGGCTGCGCGGGATCGTGGCGGGCGAGTTCGTGGGGAAGCGATTGGAGAAGCGGGTGCCCCTGATCGAGCGGATCGCGACGCGGATCATCGACGACTTCGTGGAGAAGGCGCGGGCCGACCAGAAGGCGGGGCGGGCATCGCGGGGGGTGGTGGATTTGGTGTCGCAGTTCAGCGAGCGCTTCCCGATCCGGGTGATCGCGGGGATGCTGGGGCTCCCCGAGGAAGACAACGACTACTTCGAGGCGGTGTACGACCGGCTCTTCGCGGGGAACGGGTACGGTCGCGCGCACTTCCGCCGGGGGGTGGCGGCGAGGGACGAGCTGTTCGCGTACCTCGACCCGATGTTCGACGAGCGAATCGCGGAGCCGCGGGACGACCTGCTCTCGGTGTTCTGCCACGCGGAGAAGGACGGCGCGAAGATGACGCGCGACCAGATGCGGGGCTATGTGGCGCTGCTGCTGGTCGGCGGCGGCGACACGACGCACAAGGCGATCGACGCGATGTGGTGGAACCTGCTCCGGAACCATGAGCAGTACGAGGCGGTGCGCGACGACCCGGAGCTGATGGACCGCGTATTCACGGAGATGCTTCGGTTCGACGGGTCGAACCACTGGCAACGGCGTCGGACGAAGGTGGAGGTGGAGCTGCACGGGCGCGTGCTGCCGGTGGGGGCGACGGCGTGGCTGGGGCTGGGGTCGGGGAACCGCGACGAGCGGGTCTTCAAGGACCCGGACACGTTCAACATCTTCCGGGACGACCTCTACTTCGGGAAGGAACTACGGACGGGGTACTGGCAGGACGGGGTCGCGAGCCACCTCGGGTTCGGGCAGGAGACGCACTTCTGCATGGGGTACGCGCTGGCCCGCCAGGAGTCGGTGATCTCGTCGCGCATCCTGCTGGACCGCCTCAAGAACCCGCGGCTGGCGGACGTCCCGAACGAGGGCATCGCCTTCCCGCCACCGGGGCGGGGCGGCGTACGCGGCCTCCAGCATCTTGAGATCGAATTTAATCTGTAGGGTCGGCACCGTTCTCGCCGCGAGGGGCGAACGCTTCGCCGGCGGCACAGCCAGGCACACCGAAGGAGCAACGGCATGAAGATCGGCATTTCCATTCCCGTGAGGGACCTGCAGGACGACCACGAGGGCATGGCGCGGTTCGCGCGCGAGGCGGAGGAGCTGGGGTTCACGCACCTGCGGGTGCCCGACCGGGTGGCGGCGGTGGGAGTCGACCACGTGCACGAACCGCTCACGCTGCTCGCGTGGGTGGCAGCGCACACGTCGACGATCGAGCTGGTGCCGTCGGTGATCGTGCTGCCGACGCGACAGACGGTGGTGGTGGCGAAGCAGGCGGCGGAGATCGACCGGCTGAGCGGCGGGCGGCTGCGGTTCGGGGTGGGCGTGGGGGCGCGGGCGGAGGACTACGCGGCGTTCGGGCAGGACTTCCATACGCGGGGGCGGCGCTGCGACGAGCAGATCGAGATCCTGCGGCAGCTCTGGACGGAGGAGGATGTGCATTTCGAGGGTCGGTGGGACCGGCTGTCAGGCGAGCGCATCAACCCACTGCCGGTGCAGCAGCCGATCCCGATCTGGATCGGAGGGGCGCGGGAGCCGGGCCCATCGGTGCTGAGGAGGATCGGGCGGATGGCGGACGGGTGGTTCGCGTTGATGGCGCCGGAGGCCTATGGAGCCGTGCGCGAGGCAGTATCGGAACAGGCAGCGGCGGCGGGTCGGAACCCGGAGGGGATCGGCTCGGAGAGCGCGGTGCAGATCGTGGGGAAGAGCGAGAGCGAGTGGCTGGCGGAGGTCGAGGCGTGGCGCGAGACGGACGTCACGCACCTGTGCCTGCGCACGCTGGGCGTGGGGCTCGACACGGCCGGACACCTCGAGGCGCTCCACGGAGCGCGGGCGGCTCTCGACCGGCTGTAGGAGGGCGGGCTTACTGCAGGGGCTCCTCGACACCCGGGGGCAGCTCGACCTCGAAGACGTTGAGGGTGGCGGACACGAGGCCGTAGTAGCCGACGGTCCCGACGAGATCGACGAGGCCGGTCTCGCCAAAGGTCTCGAGGGCCTCCTGGTAGGTCGCATCCGAGACGCGGCTGGTCTCGAAATACTCAGTCACGAGGCGGTGGACGAGGGCGAGGTCGGAGCGGTCGAGTTCAAGGGGCGCGCCGGTGCGGACGGCCTCGACGACGGACTCGGGGATGCCTTCCTGGATGGCGATGCGGGCGTGGGCCCAGAACTCGAACTGGGCGCGCCAGCGCTTCGCCGTGAGGATGATGGCGAACTCGGAGACGTCGCGGGGGAGGGCGGCGCCGAACCGGCAATGAGCGCCGACCTCCTGGGCGTGCGTGCCAAAGCCTGGGCTGTGGAGCCAGACGCCAAAGGGGCCGGTGGTGACGCCGGCGTTGGGGCCGCGGGGGCCGCTGCGAATGGCTTCGGCCATGGCGCTCTGTTCGGGGGTCAGGCCCTGCTCGTCGAGGGTGGGGAGGCGCATGAGGGGTGCTCCTTGGATTGGTGGGGCAAGCAGACGGGATCGAGCGCGTCGTGTCCAGCGGGGGCACAACGAGGCCGCGCGCGCGTAGGATCGGCGGCGGAGGATTCGTGGGCGCAACGGCACTCCCGCTGGAAGGCATTCGCGCGCTCGACCTGACACGGGCGAGGGCGGGGCCGACCTGTGCGCGGCAGCTCGCGGACTGGGGCGCCGACGTGATCAAGATCGAGCTGCCGCCGCGGCCGGGTGGCGGGGACGGCATCACGGGAGAGCGCCACGGGTTCGACTTCCAGAACCTCCATCGCAACAAGCGCAGCCTGACGCTGAACCTGAAGGCGGAGGCGGGCCGCGACATCTTCATGCGGCTGGCGAAGGACGTGGACGTCATCGTCGAGAACTACCGGCCGGGGGTGAAGCACCGGCTGGGGATCGACTACGAGACGGTGCGCGAGGTGAACCCGCGCATCGTCTACGGGAGCATCAGCGGGTTCGGGCAGGAAGGGCCGTACCGCGACCGGCCGGGGGTGGACCAGATTGCGCAGGGGCTGGGCGGGCTTATGTCGATTACGGGACTGCCGGGGCAGGGGCCGGTGCGGGTAGGCATCCCGATCGCGGACCTGACGGCGGGGATGCTGCTGGCGCAGGGCATCCTGCTGGCGCTGTTCGAGCGGGAACGGTCGGGGGAGGGACAGTGGGTGCACACCTCGCTGCTGGAGGCGCAGATCCAGATGCTCGACTTCCAGGCGGCGCGCTGGCTGATTTCTCAAGAAGTGGCCCCGCAGGCGGGGAACGACCACCCGACCAGCATCCCCACGGGCGTGTTCCCGACGGCGGACGGGCACATCAACATCGCGGCTTCGGGGGGCATCCTCTGGCAGCGGCTCTGCCAGACGCTGGGACTGGAGGCACTGCTCGACGACCCGGACTACGCGGACAACGAGCTACGGTCGAAGAACCGGAAGGCACTGAACGCCCGCATCGCGGAGGTGACGCCCTCGCGCACGAGCGCCGAGTGGATCGAGGTGCTGAACGAGGCGGGGGTTCCCTGCGGGCCCATCAACACCATCGACGCGACGTTCGCGGACCCACAGGTACAGGCGCTGGGCATCGCGCGGCCGATGCCGCGGCCGACGCTGGGGGACACGCACGTGGTGGGGCAGGCGATCAACCTGGCGCGAACGCCTCAGCCTGCGAGCCACCGGGCCACGCCCGAGCTGGGCGAGCACACCGACGAAATCCTGCGCGACCTCGGGGTGGACGACGAGGCCATCCAGGAGTTGCGCGAAAGCGGCGTCATCTAGGCGCGAAGCAACGGGAGAGACCGCATGGAGCTGAAGCTGAAGACGGACAAGATGATCGCCCGCAAGGAGGGCGGCGTCGGCTGGATGTTCTTCAACAATCCGGCGAGGCGGAACGCCCTCAGCATCGAGATGCAGGAAGCGGTGCCCGTGATCCTGCACGACTTCCGGGACGACCCGGACGTGCGGGTCGTCGTGATGGCAGGGACGGGCGACAAGGCGTTCGTCTCGGGAGCCGACATCTCCGAGTTTGAGAAGCGGCGGTCGGACCCGGAGTCGATCGAGAAGTTCAACGCCATCGGGGCGGCTGCGAACGCGGCCTACGGGGAACTGGGCAAGCCGCTGATCGCGATGATCCGGGGCTTCTGCATGGGAGGTGGCCTGCTGACGGCTCTGCAGGCAGACATCCGGGTGGCGGCCCAGGGCTCGCAGTTCGGCATCCCGGCGGCGCGGCTGGGACTGGGGTACGGCTTCGGCGGCACGCACAAGCTGGTCGAGACGGTAGGCGCGGCGGCGGCGCGGGAGATACTGTTCACGGGCGGCCGCTTCCCCGCGGAGGACGCGGAACGCTGGGGCCTGATCAACCGCGTTGTGCCGGTGGAGGAGCTGGAGCCGGCGGTGAGGCGAATCGCGGACGCAATCGCGGAGAACGCGCCCCTCACGGTGAACCTGCTGCGGGCCTCGATCGTGGAGGCGACGAAGGAGCCGGAGGAGCGCGACCTCGACACCATCGAGGGGATGGTGGACGCGTGCTTCGCGAGCGAGGACTACGTCGAGGGGCGGCGGGCGTTCATGGAGAAGCGGCGGCCGCAGTTCCAGGGGCAGTAGGGCGTGGAGGCGCGCCGGCGTCTGCGCGAGTTGTTGGCGACGAGCCCGCCCGTGTTCGCGCCCGTGTGCCTCGACCCGCTGACGGCGCGCACGCTGGAGGGCCAGGGGTACGAGGCCGCCTACCTGAGCGGCGGCGCGCTCGGGTTCCAGCTGGCGGTCTCGGAGGCGCTGCTGACGGTGACGGAGATGGCCGAGACGGCGCGCCGGATCACGGCGCGGTCGTCGATCGCGTTAATCGTGGACGGAGGCGTGGGCTTCGGCGACGCCGTCCACACGAGCCGCACGGTCGCGGAGATCGAGGCGACGGGGGCGGCCGCGATCGAGCTGGAGGACCAGGTGGCGCCGAAACGGGCGCATCACCACAAGGGGGTCGAGCACCTGGTGTCGCTGGAGGAGATGGTGGGGAAGCTGGAGGCGGCGGTGGCGGCGCGGCGCGACCCCGACTTCCTCATCATCGCGCGCACGGGGGCGGTGCGGAACGAGTCGTACGAGGCGGCGGTGGAGCGGGGGCGGGCGTACCGGGCGGCGGGGGCGGACCTCGTGATGCTGCGTCCGGACACGCCCGAGCAGTGGCGGGACGCGGTGACGGCGATCGACGCGCCGCTGGCGGCGATGGCGTCGTTCGGCAGCCGCACCCGGGAGGAGTGGGCGGCCCTGGGGTGGCCGCTCGTGATCGATCCGTTCACGGGGCAGGTGGCCGGCTGGCTGGCGGCGCGGGAAGCCTCGCGCCACTTCCTCGAGGAGGGCGCGAGCGGGGAGGATGAGGGCGCAATCGGGGCGGGCTACGAGGCAATCAAGCAGGCGGCCGGCATGGCGGACTGGTATGAGATCGAGGAACGCACCACCGAGAAGGGGGCAACGGGATGAGTTCGAGCGGGAGCGGGAACTTCGTCTTCGAGGGGCGAGGGGAGCGCGAGATCGTGATGGCGTATAGCTTCGATGCGCCGCCGGAGCGGGTGTTCGAAACGTGGAACGACACGTCGGGGATGGGGAACTGGTACGGGCCGGAGGGGCACGAGCTGATCGTGGCGGAGCAGGACTTCCGGGAAGGCGGAGCCTGGCGCTACGGGACGCGGGACCAGTCGGGGGAGGAGACCATCCTGTACGGCGTCTTCCGGGAGATCGAATCGGGTGCGCGGATGGTCAACACGGAGATCTTCGCCGGGATGCCGGACTTCGAAACGGTCGTGACCTGCACCTTCGAGGCGGAGGGGGCAGGGACGCGGATGACCTCGATCGTGCTGCACCCCGTGACCGAGTCGCGAGACGGGGCGATGGCATCGGGCATGGAGGCGGGCGTACGGCAAACCTTCGAGCGGTTCGCGGCTCACCTCGCGGCGACGGCTGGGTGACGTACCCGCGGTCCCTCGCGGTACCCCTGGACGTGGCCGTCCACGAGGGGGAGGACGGGGAGTGGGTGGCGTGGCGGGTGCGGGCGCCCGGGAACATCGACTACGGGTTCGCACGAGGCGAGCGGCCGGAGGGGTGCCTGGAGGCCTTCCTGGCGCTGGAGGAGGCGCCATTGTCCGAGTTCGCGGGATTCGTGCGGCGCTTCGGGGTGCTCGGCATCAGCGCGGAAGACGACCGACCCGGCGTCTGCGCCGGCCGAGCGCCCCGCGACGGGGAGAGCGCGAACGACTTGTTTCCGCGGACCTCGCTGACGGAGGGGTGGACGGTGCCGCTGCGTCTCTACCGGGAGCCGGCGGAGGTGTGGCGGGCGATGGCGGGGACGCTGGCTGCGACCCTCCGGGTGGCGGCGGCGCTGCGGGCGATGAGGCCAGGCGACGAGGCGGACCTGGCGCGGCTGTTCGGAGACGAGGCGGCGGGGCAGCTTGCGGCGTCGACGCGGGCTGTCGGGGAGCAGCGGGTCCGGATCGGCGAGCTGGTCGACGGGTGGCTGGCGGAGGCGGGGGTGCGGCCGGTGCTCACGTGGCCGTTCGTGGCGGACAGCCCGGAGCTCGCCCTCGACGCGGAGGAGGAGGGTGGATTCTCGTGGCCGGCACGGTCGCTCTACCCGGAACTGCTCACACAGCTGGTCCGGAAACTGGCAGGCCCCTAGGGGGCCGCTTCCTTACTCGGGCAGGACGCAGAGCTCCAGCGCGGAGGGGTGGGCCTCGTCGTGGAGAACGTACTGGAGGGCGGGCCACACCTCGGTCTCGGTGGCGAGAGGGCCGCCGGTGTTGGGGTTGGCGTCGAAGCGAGGGAAGTTCGAGGACGAGACCTCGAGGCGGATGCGGTGGCCGGGGGCGAAGGCGATGGCCGTGCTGGCCAGGTCGATCTCGTAGCGGACGGGCTCGCCTTCGGGGACGGGGCTGGGCTCGCTGAGGGAGTCGCGGAAGCGGGCGCGGATGATGCCGTCGCAGACGGAGACGGGCGTGCCGTCGGGCTGAACATCGACGAGCTTGGCGGTGAAGTCGGTGTCGGGAGCGTCGGTCACGGTCCAAAGAACAACCTTGACTGGTCCGGCCACGACGCACGGTCGGTCGAGGGGCTCGCTCGTGTAGCAGAGGACGTCGTCGCGGGCCTCGATGTGGGACTGGTCGCGGGGGCCGGGGAGGCCGATGGCGGAGTGGAGGGTGGGGCCGCCCTCGCTGGGGACGGGGCGGAGGGGATCGTAGAAGTAGCGGTCGGGGACCTGGTCGCCGGGGGGCGGGGTGGTGGCGAGGGAGCCGTCGCCTCGGGCGCTGTTGGCGTTGCCTCCGCTGTGTAGGTACCAGCTCTGGGTTTCCGCTTCGGCGGGCGGCCACTGGCCTGCCTGGCGCCACTCGTTGGCGCCCATGAGGAAGTAGCGGACGGCGGGGAGGTCGCTCTCGGCGCCCTTCAGGTGCCGGTCGAGGAAGCGGTTGTAGTCGAGGACGGCGCCGGACATGGCGGCCGCCGCCGTGGGGCCGAAGTCGCGCTCGCCGAGGTAGCGGTCGTAGTAGGCGTGGGACCAGGGGCCCATGAGGAGGTGGTGGCCGGCGGGGGAAGCCGCGCTCATTCCCTGGAAGTTGCGGACGGTGCCGATGCCGAAGATGTCGAACCAGCCGCCCACGTGGTACATCGGGATCTCGTAGCGGGAGTAGTCGTCGGAGTGGCGGAGGGCTTCCCAGTAGTCGTCGCGGCCGTCGTGGCCGATCCAGTCGCGCCACCAGGGGGCGAGGTCGGGGCGGGAGAGGCCGGGCATGGCGGCGAGGGGGCGGGTGCGGGCGGTCTCATGGGGGTTGAGGAGGGCCTCCCCGGCAGCGGCGAAGTGCTCGGGATCGATACCCCGGTCGCGCCCCAGGGCGAGGGCGGCGGCGAGGCCGAGGCCCCAGAAGGTGGCGAAACCGAGCTGGAGGGCGCCGCCCTGGTAGGTCCAGCCGTCGTAGTAGTCGTCGGCGGTGATGATGGGGATGGCGCACTTGAGGGAGGGGGGTTTGGCCTTCGCCGCCAGCAGGGTCGTAGCGCCGACGTAGGAGGGGCCGTAGATAGCGACGCCGCCATCGCACCAAGGCTGGGCGGCGAGCCACTCGACGGAGTCGTAGCCGTCGTCGGCCTCGTTCACGAAGGGGTTGAACTCGCCCTCGGAGGAGAAGCGCCCGCGCACGTCCTGGACGGCAACGGCGTAGCCGCGCTCGGCGAGCTTGAGGGCGGAGGGCATGATGGGCAGGGCGGCGGCAGCGAACACCTCCTTGTCGTAGGGGGTGCGCGTGATGATGCCGGGCACGGGGTCGCCCTCGGCGGGACGGAAGATGTCCGCGTAGGTGACAACGCCGTCGCGGAGGGGGATGGGGATGTTCTTCTCGACGAGGACGCGCGAGACGGTGGGTGACATCAGTGGCTGGCCTCCGGCGGCATCGTACGCGGGGAGGGGTCAGGCGGGGACGGGAGCGGCGGGGTCGAGGAGGCCGGCGTCCCTCAGCTCGGCCCAGAGGGCGGCGGGGATGGGAGCCTCGATCATGCGGGCGTTCTCCTCGACCTCGGCCACGGAGGCGGCGCCAGGGATGACGGCGGCGACGGCGGGGTGGGCGAGGATGAACTGGAGGGCGGCTGCCTTGAGGGGCGCGCCGTGGCGGTCGCAGACCGCCTTGATGGCGCGAGCGCGGTCGAGCATCTCGGGGGGCGCGGCCTGGTAGTTGTAGCGGGCGGTGTCGTCGAGGTCGGACGCGAGGATGCCGCTGTTATAGGGCCCGCCAGCGATGACGCTCATGCCATTGGCCTCGCAGTGGGGCAGGAACTCGGCGAGGGCGGTCTGCTCGAGGAGGGTATAGCGCCCGGCCAGGAGGAAGCAGTCGAGGGGTAGCTCACGGGCGAAGCGGAGCTCGAGCTCCCACTGGTTCATGCCCGCGCCGATGGCGCCGACGAGACCCTGCTCGCGCAGCTCGATGAGCGCGGGAAAGGCCTCGCGGATGGCCTGGTCCGCGTGGTCGTCGGGGTCGTGGACGAGGAGGATGTCGACGCGGTCGAGGCCGAGGCGCTGGAGGCTGGTCTCGAAGGAGCGGAGCACGCCGTCGCGGGTGAAGTCGAAGTGCCAGGGCTCCTCTCCACCGACATCCTCCTGGAGGAGGCGCCCGACCTTCGTGGAGAGGACGAAGCCGGACCGTTCGAGGCGAGCGAGGGGCGCGTTGTAGCGGCGCTCGCTCTCGCCGACGCCGTACATGGGCGCGGTATCGAAGTAGCGGACGCCGGTCTCGTAGGCGCGCTCGATGAGCGCCTCCGCCTCGGAGCGGGGTGCGTCGCGGGCGAGGAAAACGCCTCCGAGCCCGAGGCAGGTGACGCTCAGGGAGGTGCGTCCGATCTGGCGGGTGTCGGTGGCTTTCACGGCGAGGATGATAGCGGGCGCTACACGGGCTTGCGGGCGCGGAGCGAATACGCGAGGGGGATGCTCTCGCGGTGTCCGGGGAGGATCCACGTGCCGGGCTCCTCGCCCGGCTCCATCCAGCGAAAGGCCTCCCAGCAAAGCGCATCGAATTCGTGCAGGAACTCGATGACGAGGCCGGCCTGCCCGATGGCCGTGACGATGGAGCCCATGCTGTGCGACCACTCGTACGTTTCGTTGTGGGTGGTCTGGGCGGTGGGGTCGGCGTAGGTGCCGGGATCGTCCCAGCGGTCGGGCTCGGGGCCGTGGAAGTAGGGGTAGCGCAGGGAGAGGCCGCTTTCGGCCTCGTCGTCGAAGACGTGGACGAAGGGGTGGCCCTCGCGCAGGTAGAGGAAACCGCCGGGCTTAAGCAGGGCCGCGACAACCTCGGCCCAGCGGGGGAGGTCGGGGAGCCAGGTCAGCACGCCGCGGCTGGTGTAGACGATGTCGAAGGTGCGCCCGGAAAGAGCGTCGACAGCGTCGTAGACGTTGGCCTCGACGAACTCGGCCTCGATGCCGGCCTCGGCGGCGAGTTCGCGGGCGGCGGCGATGGCGGGAGCGGAGAAGTCGAGGCCGGTCACGGTCGCGCCGAGGCGAGCCCAGGAGAGGGTATCCATGCCGAAGTGGCACTGGAGGTGCAGGAGCGACTTCCCGGCGACGTCGCCAACCTCCTCGATCTCACCCGCTTCGAGCACGTTGCGGCCGGCGAGGAACCCCGCGACGTCGTAGAAGGGCGTGCGGCGGTGGATGGGGACGCGTTCGTCCCAGTGGAGCCGGTTCGCCTCGAACCAGGTCTCGCTGGTCACGGCGAGAGGGGGGTGAAGGTGAGGGGGAGGGATTCGAGGCCGCGAACGACGTACCAGGCGGGCCAGCGCGCCTCGAACGTGTCCTCTTCGATGCGGATGTCACCCATGCGGGCGAGGAGCGTCTCGAAGGCGAGGCGGCCCTCCAGGCGAGCGAGGGGCTGGCCGGGGCAGAAGTGGGGGCCGTGGCCGAAGGCAACGCTGTGGCGAGCGTTCTCGCGCTGCGGGTCGAAGGTTGCGGGCTCCTCGAAGCGCTCCGGGTCGCGGTTGGCGGCGGCGTAGACGAGCCAGACGACGGAGCCGGCGGGAATCTCGACGCCGTCGACCATGGCGTCACGCTTCGCGTAGCGGAAGAGGCCCTGCACGGGCGAGGCGAAGCGGAGAACCTCGTCGATGAAGGCGGGGATCTCCGAGGGCTCGTCGCGGAGGCGGTCCTGGAGGTCGGGGTCACGGGCGAGGATCTCCATGGCGTTGGTGAGCAGGTCGGTGGTAGTGCCGTTGCCGGCGCCGTAGACCACGCTGGAGACCTCGACGAGCTCCTCCAGCTCGGGGAGGGTGCCGTCGCGGAAGCGGGCGGTGGCGATCTGCGTGAGGATGTCGCTCCGGGGGTGGGCGCGCCGGTCGCGCATGTAGTCGAGGAACTGGCGGTCGTTGGGGGTAAGGGAGTCGGCGGGGTCGACGCCGGGGGCGCGCTCGTTGCGGATGCGGTCGCGCATGGCGGTGTTGTCGCTCTGCTCGGGGCGGGAGGTGACGCCGGCGGCGCTGCGCTCGCGGAACTGCTCGCGCAGGCGGTCCTGCTCCTCGCGGGGGATGCCGAAGAGCTCGGTGATGACGAAGAAGGGATACAGCGAGGAGAACCGTGAGACGAACTCGACCTCGCCCGCGGGGGCGAACTCGTCGGCCATCTCCTCGGCCATCTCGCGCAGGCGGGGCTCGATCTCCTGCTGGCGGGAGGCGGTGAAGAGGCGGTTGGCGACGGAGCGGAGGTCGGTGTGGCGGGGCGGATCGGCGGTGAGCACGGGGATGAAGCCGAAGGGCGTCTCTTCCCGCCACTGCGCAAGCTCGTCGGTCACGTCGGCCTCGCCGAAGGGGCAGCCCTCGGGGCGCTGGGGGAGGACGTCGACGGCCCAGGGGCCGTAGGCGGAGACGGCGGCGGAGAAGTCGTCGGTGCGCTGCGAGATCTCGAGGATGTCGGCGTAGCGGGTCACGACGAAGACGCCGTAGTGGGGCTCGCGCACGATGGGGCCGCGCTCGCGGGCCGCCTCGTAGAAGGGGTGCGGGTCGGCGAGAACCCGGGGGTCGGCGTCGAAGAGGCGGCCACTGCCGAATTCAGGGAGGGGGCTGACGGCGGGGGTCATGCCGCGATTGTAGCGGGGCGGGCGTGGTGGCAAAGCGGGGGCGTATCGCTCAGAATCGGCTCGCTTCAATTGAACGAGGGGGTAGGCGTCATGCAGCTCGAAGGACAGGTAGCGGTTGTCACGGGAGGGGCCGAGGGGATCGGGAGGGGGTTCGCCGTGGCGTTCGCCGAGCAGGGCGCGAACGTGGCCTCGCTCGATATCGACGCGCTGAGCAACCAGGAGACGATCCGGCAGGTGCGGGCGACGGGCCAGGACGGGCTCGCGGTCGACTGCGACGTGGCCGACAAGGCGCAGGTGCGGCGGGCGATGAACAGCGTCATTCAGCGCTTCGGGCGGATCGACATCCTCGTGAACAACGCGGCGATCTGGGTCGACACCGCACTGACGTCGGGCTCGTACGACTCGCAGGCCAAGGGCTTCGAGGACTCGATGGATATTTGCACGCTGGGGAGCTACTACTGCGCCCTGGCGGCGGTGCCGGCGATGCAGGCTTCGGGAGGCGGCAACATCCTCAACGTCATCACCGAGCACGTGCATGAGGGACACCTGATCACGGGGATGGCGGCGGCGACGGGCTACGACGCGGCAAAGTTCGCGCAGGCGCGGCTGACGGAGACATGGGCGGTGGAGCTGAAGCCGCACAACATCCGGGTAAACGCCCTCTGCATGGGGGCGACGGACTCGCCGATGTTCCGGGCGACGCACGACAGCCCTGCCGAGATCATGCCGGCGGATATCGCGCAGGGCGCGCTCAACGTACTCGCGCACGGACCGGACGGGCCGACGGGAGAGCTGCTCCTGTTCGCCGCATCGGGCACCTCGCGCGAGCAGGCGCTGCGCGAGATCGCAGCACTCGCGCCGGGAGGCTAGGAGCGAGCGGATGGGCGAGACGCAGGCGCACCACGGCGTCACGGTCAGCGACCTGGAGGCGATGACGGCCGCGATTGCGGCCATCGGCTTCACGGCCATCGAGGGGGACGCGACCGAGCCTCGCAACTACCGGAACGAGCCGGGCGACGCGGTGGGCCAGATGATCGCGCCGACGCTGGGCGACGAGATCCGGACGTGGTTCATCGAAAACCCCGCGACGCGTCAGCAACTCGACCTCGTGGAGCTGACGGCGCAGGGGACGCGCCTCGACCGCCCGGGCGAGGCGCCCGCGCAGGGCGACCTGACGATCGGCATCGCGACGGACGACCCCGATGGGGCGTACCGGGCGATGCGGGAGGCGGCGCCGGGGCTCGAGTGGTCGGCGACGAGCCCTTGCCCGGAGGAGGACGGCGTTGCCTTCACGGTCGACAGCCAGCGCTACGTGCTGACACGGGACGAGCCGTTCGTGTACGTGCACTACGCGCGAAGCGGCTTCGCGACGGCGTGGCGGTTCTTCCAGCGGGTGCTCGGCTACCGGCTCAAGTCGATCTCGACGCAGGGCACGGGAGACGAGCGCTGGGCGCTGGAGGGCGGCGGCGGACGGGTGGAGCTCGTCGTGGAGCAGGGGACGCCGGTAGCGGGGCCCGATGCGGGCAAGCGCTACCTCGGCTCGAACCACTTCCGGCTGCTGAACGCCGACCTGGAGGCGATCGCCGAGCGGGTTGAGTCGAGCGGGCTGGGCACCTGGTTCTTCCCCCCGAACGAGGCCGGTTTCTCGCAGATCATCGGCCCGACGGGCGAGTTCATCGAGCTGTACGACCGCTCGGCTTCCTGAACACGGGCCCTGGCCGGGGCTTTCGCCCGTGAGTTCGTTGACGGGGATATGACAAATACCTATGTTCGCCATCACCAACAGGGGAGGGGCAGACGTGCTCTCAGCAAAGAACCGGGGAAAGTCCATATCGAGGCGGCAACTGATGGTGGGAGGAGCGGCGCTGGCAGCCGGGTCGGCGGCGCTCCTGACGAATACCGGCAGCAGCGATGCGGCATCGGACACCGCCATCGACGTGGTTGTGGCGAAGGCGCAGATCTCGGAGCTGCGCCGCCTGTACGGGAAGGCGACGGACCTGCTCGGAACGGGAAAGGACCACGATCCGCTCTCGACCGAGGAGAAGCACGCCATGGCGCGCGAGATCTACCGCCGCATCTTCACGGAAGAGGCGACGATCGCGGCGCCCGGCCTCAGCGGCGTCGGACCCGACGACTGGGCGGACAAGGTGGCCAATGCGCTGGGAGCCTTCTCGGCCACGCAGCACATGCTCGGCACGCAGCTGGTGGACATCCACGAGCTGCCAAACGCGGCGGGCTGTGGCGGCAAGGCCTCGATGCAGAGCTACCTGAACGCCCTGCACGAGTTTGCTCCCGGGGGGAACATCGGCATCTTCCGGGGCACGTACTTCGACAAGTGTCAGTACACGCGCGGGGTGGGATGGCAGATCTACGACATGAATCTCGTGCTCGCATCATGGGAGACGCGGGAACACACGCCGCCGCCACCTCCGGAAGAGGGCTAGCCCGGGCCCGCTCCCGGCTACTGGGAGCGGGGCGTTCAGCAGCCGAGCTGCGTGGCGAGGTCGTGGAAGTCGGTGGCGTTGAAGTCGAAGCGGTCTTCGAACTCGAGGTCCGTGGGTCTGCCGGCGGGCATCTCGTTCGGGCGGGAGACGAATGCCGTGTGCAGGCCGCAGCCGGCGGCGGCGTCGAGGTCGGCCTTATGGGCAGCCACCATCATCACCTGGCCCGGCTCGAGGGAGAGGGCTCGGGCGGCGGAGAGGTAGGTCTCGGGGTCGCTCTTGAAGTGGCCGAGAAGGTCGGCGCTGAGGAATGAGTCCCAGGGCAGGCCGGTGTATTTCGCCATGTTCACGAGCAGGGCGTAGTTCCCGTTCGACAGCGTGGAGACGATGAAGCGCTTGCGGAGGCGTCCGAGGCCGCCGACGGAGTCGGGCCAGGGGTCGAGCCGGTGCCAGACGCGATTCAGCTCGGCGGCTTCGGCCTCGTCGAGGGGATTGCCGAGCTCGGCGAGAATCTCGTCCAGCTTCTCGCGGTGGAGGGCGTCGGCGGTGGTGAATGGGCGCTCGCCGGCCCGGATGGCCTGGATGCCGCCGACGTAGCCCTCGAAGCGCCAGCGTGCGGCGATAGCCTCCCAGTCAGCGTCCAGCCCCTTGCCCTCGCCGAGGGTACCTGCGAGCTCTCGCGTGACAGTGGTCCGCCAGTCGACGACGGTGCCGAACACATCGAAGGTGAGGGCGCGGACGGCGGCGAGGGTCATGGCGGGATTCTGCCAGAAGGGGGCGGGTCAGGAGGAGGCGGGCGAGTCCTGGTCGGACGGCGTCCACGTCACGAGGGGGTTTCTGGCGCTGCCAAGGGTGACGAGGGGGCGGACGAAGATGAGCATGAGGATGAGAAGCCCGAAGGGGATGGCGCCCATGATGAGGAGCGCCTGGCGGTCGCCGATGGCGTCGGCGAGGATCCCGGAATAGACCCAGTTGAGCTGCATGAACTGGAGGACCATGAAGTAGACGGCGAGGACGCGGCTGCGGAGCTCGGCGGGCACGCGGATCTGGAGGATGGTCATGATCGCCACCTGCCAGAAGGGCGAACTAATGCCCATCAGGAACTCAACAGCGAGGCTTAGCTCGAACCACGGCGAGATGGCAAAGAGGATCATGCAGGCGCACCAGTCGAGGGG
>JAJDUR010000002.1 GCA_022826585.1 Dehalococcoidia bacterium | reverse complement strand
CGTCGTGCGGATAGCCGACCACGGCCGCTTCCGCGCAGGCCTCGTGACCCACGAGCGCGCCCTCGATCTCCGCGCTGCCGAGCCGGTGTCCCGCCACGTTCATGACATCGTCGACGCGCCCCGTGATCCAGTAGTAGCCGTCCTGGTCGCGGTGGCAGCCGTCGCCCGTGAAGTACTTGCCCGGGTAGGTCGTGAGGTACGTGTCGATGAAGCGCTGGTGATCGCCGTAAACCGTGCGCATCATCCCGGGCCACGAGGCGACCATGCAGAGCCGTCCCGTCACCCCGTTCCCCTCGATCACGTTCCCCGCTTCGTCGACGACCGCGGGCTCCACGCCCAGGAAGGGCAGGGAAGCCGAGCCCGGCTTCATGTCGTTCGCGCCCGGAAGGCCGGTGATCATGTGGCCGCCCGTCTCCGTCTGCCAGTACGTGTCGACGACGGAGCAGCGCTCCCCGCCGACCACGTTGTGGTACCAGCGCCACGCCTCCGGGTTGATCGGCTCGCCCACCGAACCGAGCACGCGCAGGCTCTCGCGGCTGTAGCGGGTCACGTGATCGTCGCCCTCCGCCGCGATCGCCCGGATCGCCGTCGGCGCCGTGTAGAAGCTGTTGATTCCCAGCCGGTCGACCATGTCCCAGTAGCGCCCCGCGTCCGGGTACGTCGGTACCGACTCGAACAGCACCGAGGTCGCCCCGTTCGCCAGCGGTCCGTAGACGATGTAGCTGTGCCCCGTGATCCAGCCGACGTCCGCGGCGCAGCAGTAGATGTCGCCGTCGCGGTAGTCGAACGTGTAGCGGTGCGACAGCATCGTGTAGAGCAGGTAGCCCGCCTGTGTGTGCAGCACGCCCTTCGGCTTCCCCGTCGAACCCGACGTGTAGAGGATGAAGAGCGGATCCTCCGCGCCCATCTCCTCCGGCGCCGCTTCCGTTGACTGCCCCGCGAGCGCGTCGTCCCACCAGACGTCGCGGCCCGCGGTCATGGCGATATCCGCGTCCGTGCGCTTGTAGACGATGACGAACTCGATGCTCTCGCCGCCCATCGTGAGCGCCTCGTCGACGTTCGCCTTGAGCGCGACGGGCCGGCCGCCGCGCCGCCCCTCGTCCTGCGTGATGATCGCCTTGCAGGTCGAGTCCTCCACCCGGTCCACGATCGAGCGGGGGCTGAAGCCGCCGAAGATGACGGAGTGCACCGCGCCGATTCGCGCGCATGCCAGCATCGCCACGACGAGCTCCGGCACCATGCCCATGTAGATGGCGATGCGGTCGCCCTTCGCGACGCCCCGCGCGCGCAGCGCGTTCGCCAGCCGCCCGACCTCGTCGGCGACCTCCTGGTAAGTGAGCGAGCGGTTGTCGCCCGGCTCGTCGCCCTCCAGCAGCAGCGCGACCTTGTCGCCTCGCGTCTCCAGGTGCCGGTCGAGGCAGTTCACGCTCACGTTGAGCGTTCCCTCCTTGAACCAGGCGATGTGCCCCGTCGTGAAGTCCTCCTCCACGACGGTCTGGAAGTCGCTCATCCACTCCAGGTTCGCCCGCGCCTGCTCGGCCCAGAACGCCTCGCGGTCCTCGATCGAGCGCCGTCGCAGGTCCTCGTACTCCTCCCGGGAGCCCACATGCGCACCCTCGCGCACCCGCGCCGGCGGCGCGTACGTCTCGTCGACCGGCAGTCCGATATCCGTCGTTCCGTCGCTCACGTCTGGTCTCCCCGGCGCCCGTCGGCGCTCTCGTTGCTGTTCGTGCGCGCGATTCTACCGATACGGCCCGCCGCTATCGTGCGGCCGCCGCTCGCGGTACGATCGCCGGCGATGAGCTCCCGCCGTCCCCGCCGCCAGCGCCGCCGCCGCGACCGCGGCTCCACGCTTCCCCGCCCGGGCGCGACCCCCGCGCCCCAGGCCGCCGGCGCGACGCCCGCTCGCATCCCCGAGCAGACTCGTCCTGAGCACCACGTCGCGACCGACTACCGCTACGTCCGCCGCGACCTCGTTGCCGTCGGTGTCGTGAGCGTCATCACGCTCGCCTTCGTGCTCGTCGCCGCCGTCATCGCCTGACGCGCGGTGGCCACCCCCTACCGCAGGTTCTGGTAAGCGAACCAGACGCCGATCCCCGCCGCCACCAGCCCCCACAGCGCGAAGTGCCCGCCTCCGAGCAGGATCAGCACCAGCCAGGCAAGCAGGATCCCGCCCGCCGCGAACCCCACCACCCCGGGGCCTCGCTTCCCGCCCGTGGCGAACTCCAGCAGTCGCGTGAAGCCGTAGCCCAGCGCCACCCCCACGATGAGGGCGAAGAACCCTCGTGTGAACGGCAACAGGATGAGGGCCCAGAGAAGGCCCATCACCACCCCGCCCACTGCTGCCGCCAGCCCCGCCCGCAGCATGTTCTGACCGGAGAGCACGTACATGGGCGCGCGCACCACGCGCGCGCAGTCGGGACAGCGCGCCCCGACGGGCGACTGGATCAGGCAGGACGGGCAGATCGGAGCCTCGCAGCGGCTGCAGCGCAGGGCCGTCTCGACCCCCGCGTTGCACCCGCACTTCACGATTTCGGGCATCGAATCCATGCTAGCAGACGCCCCGAACGCCTCCGGAAGCGAGCCGTGAGGACGCCTGCGGCTGCGTGCTAGGCGGTCGGGTTCTCCACCAGCGCGAAGGAGATCGTCCCGTCCGCCACCACCTGCCCGTCGACGCTCGCCTCCACCGCCCCCCGTCCCACCGGCCCCCGCATCCGCTCCAGCGTGAACTCCAACCGTAGCTGGTCGCCGGGCGTGACCGGCCGCCGGAAGCGCATCTTCTCGATGCCGCCGAACATCGGGATCTTCCCCGCCTGGTCCACGTCGCGAAGGAGCGTGACCGCCGCCACCTGCGCCAGCGCCTCCACGATCAGCACCCCGGGCATCACGCGGTTGCCGGGAAAGTGCCCCTCGAAGAACCACTCGTTCGCGGTCACGTTCTTGATGCCGACGCCGCGCGCCCCGTCCTCGACTTCCACCATCCGGTCGACCAGCAGCATCGGGTAACGGTGGGGGATGATCTGCTCGATTGCGTCGGCGCCCAGGTTCATCTCCATCAGACTGCTCCCGCCTGCGCGAGTCCCGGGACCGCGCGTTCCTCGAGGAAGGCCACGAACTCCGCGACGTCGCTGTCCTCGAAGGGAATATCGCCGATCTCGCGGTCGTTCGGGTTGCCGAGACCGTGGTAGTCGCTCCCGCCTGAGCGGGCGAGGTCCAGCTTCGCCGAGAGCGCTTCGTGCGCCGCCACGGTCTCCTCGTCGTAGTACTTGTAGTACGTCTCCAGGCCATCGAGTCCCATCGCCGTGAGCTCGGCCACCTTCTCCGGATAGTCCTCGCCCAGATAGATGGGGTGGGCCGCGAAGGCTACCCCACCCGCCTCGTGCAGCAGCGCGATGGATTCGGCCGGCGTTAGCCGGTCCCGCGTGATGTGCGCCGGCTTCCCGTCGCCGAGCCAGGTGCTGAAGGCCTCCGCGACGCTCTCTACGTATCCTGCCTCGACCAGCGCCCGTGCCACGTGAGGCCTCCCCACGCTTGCCTCGCCCGCGATCTCCTGTACCCGTTCGGCGTCGATGGTTACGCCATGTTCCGCCAGCACGCGAACCATGCGCTTCATTCGCCCAACGCGACCCCCACGCTGCTCGTCTAGGTACGCCTGCAGCGGCGCGTGGTCGATGTCGAAACCGAAGCCGAGCACGTGCGCGTCCACCCCGTCGAGGTCGACACTCAGCTCGATGCCCGTGATGAGGCGCAGGCCCGCCGACGCGGCCGCCGCTTGCGCCTCCGCGTACCCCTCCGTCGTGTCATGGTCGGTCAGGGCGAGCACCCGGACGCCGTTCGCCGCTGCCGTCTCCATCACCCACGTGGGGCTGCGCACACCGTCCGAGGCGGTGCTGTGCAGGTGGAAGTCGCCCGTCGCCATGAAGCCGCCTCGCCGCCTAGCGTGCGTACTCGGTCGCGCGCGTCTCCCGCACGACCGTCACCTTGATCTGGCCCGGATAGTCGACGCTCTCCTCGATCTTCTGGCTCACGTCGCGCGCGATCCGCATCGATTCGAGGTCGTCCACTTCCTCCGGGCTCACGACGATGCGCAGCTCCCGGCCGGCCTGGATCGCGAAGGCCTGCTCCACGCCCTTCTGATCCTTGGCGATCTGTTCGAGCGTCTCCAGCCGCTTCACGTAGGTGTCGAGCGACTCGCGGCGCGCGCCGGGACGCCCGCCGCTGATGGCGTCCGCCATCTGCACGATGACCGCTTCGACCGTGCCCAGCTCGACCTCCTCGTGGTGCGCCTCGATGCAGTGCGCCACTTCCTCGCGCACGCGGTAGCGCCGCGCGATGTCCGCCCCGATGAGCGCGTGCGTCCCCTCGACCTCGTGGTCGACGGCCTTGCCGAGGTCGTGGAGGAAGCCGCCCGCGCGCGCGATGTCCTCGTCGGCGCCCACCTCGCGTGCGATCATCGCCGCGATGTGTGCCGTCTCGATGGAGTGGCGCATCACGTTCTGGCCGTAGCTCGTGCGGTAGCGCAGCCGCCCGAACGTCTTCATCACCTCTGGATGCAGGTTGAGCACGTCCGCTTCCGCGGCCGCTGCCTCGGCCGACTCCGCCATCGTCGTCTCGACGTTGCGCTGCGCCTTCGATACGGCTTCCTCGATGCGTGTCGGGTGGATGCGACCGTCCTGCACTAGGCCCGCGAGCGCAACCCTGGCGACCTCGCGCCTCACCGGATCGAACGAGCTGATCGTCACCGCGTCGGGCGTGTCGTCGATGATCAGGTCGACGCCGGTCGCCGCCTCGATCGCCCGGATGTTGCGGCCCTCGCGCCCGATGATGCGGCCCTTCATGTCGTCGCTGCCAATGGGCACGACGGACACGGTCGTCTCCGCGGTCACCTCGCCGGCGTAGCGCTGGATCGCCGTCGCGATGACGTCGCGGGCGCGCGCCCCCGCGGTCTGCTCCGCTTCCCGCTCCATCTCGCGCACGCGGCGGCTTGCCTCGTCCCGAATCTCATCCTCGACGGCAGCGAGGAGCTGGTCCCGCGCTTCCTCGCGGCTCAGCCCGCTGGCGCGCTCGATGGCGCGCTGCTGCTCCGTGCGGAGCTCGTCGATCTGCGCCTCTGAAGCGCGCAGCGCTTCGGAGCGGTCCTGCAGGGATTCCTCGCGGGAGTCCATGGCCTCGGCCTTGCGGTCGAGGTTCTCCTCGCGCTGGGAGAGTCGGCTCTCCGTCCGCGAGAGCTCCGAACGCCACTCGCGGATGTCTGCCTCTGCTTCGTTTCGGAGCTTGAGCGCCTCCTCCTTGGTCTCCAGCTCAAGCTCGCGGCTGCGGGTTTCGGCCTCAGTGAGTAGCTGCCGGGCGTCCTCCTCCGCCTGCTGCAATGAGTGTTGCGCAGAGCGGCGGCGCAGGACGTAGCCCACGCCGATCCCGATCAGAATGCCCACGAGGCCGGCGATAACGGCAATGATCGCCGGCATGGTCGTGCTCCAGGTGAATCGCAAGTTGCGACATGATGGTCCTACAGCGGCCTGCGCCGCCTGTGGCCGATGGTACGGGTCGGGTTACGAGCCCGTCAAAGCTCTCACGATACGTTCGGGGATTTCGGGGAACGCGCCAGCTAGCGTTGCTCGGACTCCGCCGCGTGCTCGTTCCAGACCGTCCGCACAGCTGTTTCGACGTCCCCGTACGCAAAGCCGCGGCGCTCCAGGAAGCCGGCAAGCCGCCGGCTGAATTGCGGAAATGCCAACCCCGCGAGTCGGGGCGCACGGCCCCGTGCCACGGCCAGGGCGGCCGTGCGGTCGTCGATGGGGGCCACCGCCTCATCGGCGATCTCCGCCTGAACGCCTCGCCCGAGCAGCTCGTAGCGGAGAAGGCGCTGTCCTCGTGGCGCGCTCAATTGCCGGTCTTCCACCCACGCATGGGCAAAGGCTTCGTCGTCGAGCAGGCCGGCCTTTCGGAGGCGCCCCACTTCCTCCTCCGCAATCTCCGGCGGGATCCCCCGCAGCCGCAGCCGCTGCCCCAGCTCCCGCTCGCTGCGGGGCCGGTACGAGAGCAGCCGCAGCGCCGCCTCGTGGGCTAAAACGCGGTGCTCCTCGCCTTCCAGGCGCTCCTGCCTGGTGCCGTCGAGAAGGTCGCCCTCCCGCAGCTCGGCCCGGTCGAATGCCTCCGCGTGGACGGTCAGCGTTTCCCCGTCGTCGAGGATGAGCGCCACGCGCCCCCGGGAGCGGCGCTTGATAGCCGTTACCCGGGGCGAGCCGTCGGGTTCTTCCAGGGCCATGGCCTTGCTCAGGCCCCGCCCGCCGCCATCGCCGTCTCCACGGAGTCTCCGGCTGTCTCTGGCTCCGCGCTGTCCTCCACCGGCAGGCCCGCCTCAAGCCGCAGGTCCCGCTCAATGGACTCGAGGATGTCGAGGTTCTCGTAGAGGAACGCCTTGGCCGCTTCGCGGCCCTGCCCGATGCGCAGGTCCCCGTAGCTGTAGAAGGCTCCCGACTTGGTGAGAATGCCCGACTCCGCGCCCAGGTCGACCACGTCGGCGGTCCGGCTGATGCCCCGCGGCGGCGTGAACATGATGTCGAACTCCGCCGTCCGGAAGGGCGCCGCCACCTTATTCTTGACGATCTTGGCGCGCACGCGCCGCCCCATCACCGTCGTGCCCTTCTTGATGCTCTCGATGCCCCGCAGCTCGATTCGCACGGACGAGTAGAACTTGAGCGCCCGCCCGCCCGGTGTCACCTCCGGGTTGCCGAACACCACGCCCACCTTCTCCCGCAGCTGGTTGATGAAGATGACCGCCGTGCTCGTGCGCGAAATCGTCGCCGTCAGCTTGCGCAGCGCCTGCGACATCAGCCGCGCCTGCAGGCCGACGTGCGTGTCGCCCATCTCGCCCTCGATCTCCGCGCGCGGCACGAGCGCCGCCACCGAGTCGACGACGATGCAGTCGATCGCGTTCGACCGCACGAGCGCCTCGCAGATCTCCAGCGCCTGCTCGCCCGTGTCCGGCTGGCTGATGAGCAGGTCTTCCGTGTTGATGCCGAGATCCTGGGCGTAGGCGGGGTCGAGCGCGTGCTCTACGTCGATGTACGCGACCGCCCCGCCGCCCCGCTGCGCCTGCGCGATGACGTGCTGGGCGAGCGTGCTCTTGCCCGCCGACTCCGGCCCGTAGATCTCCGTCACACGGCCCCGGGGAATGCCGCCGATGCCGAGCGCGATGTCGAGCGAGAGCGAACCGGTGGAGATGGCGCCGACCGTCATGTTGGCGGTGGCTTCGCCCATCTTCATGATGGCGCCGCTGCCGTGCTGCTTCTCGATCTGGCTCAGCGCCAGGTCCAGCGCGCGCTTCCGATCGGCTTCCTGCTTGGCGGTCTGGGACATGGTGGGGCTCCCGCGTTCGTGTTGGTTCGCAATCTTACGGGACTAGAACGCCTGTTCGCAACCCCTTGCCCGCCGATCCACTCCCCACACTTGCGTCATGGAGCCCCGTCGGTTGGTGGCAATGGTCAGTCGACCGCCTGGAAGATGCCGAACAGCACTCCCAGGACCGCTACCCCCGCTGCTACCGCTCCAAGGACCATCCGCGTGAGGCGCATCTCCAGTTCGGCCAGCTTCGTGTCCAGCCCCGCTTCGAGAATCGCCATGCGCTCTCCAAGCCCTGCTTCGCTCTTGCCCATGCGTGTCACGAGCCCTGTCTCGATCTCACTCATGCGTGTCACGAGCCTGACTTCCATCTCGGCCATCTGTGCCTTGACGTCGGCGATCTGCGTGTCGATCTTCGCGTCCAGCGACATCCGAACCTGCTCAAGGTCGCCCCACGTGGCGGGGCTGCTGAAGTCCCGG
>JAJDUR010000029.1 GCA_022826585.1 Dehalococcoidia bacterium | reverse complement strand
GTACCACTCCAAGGGGTTCAGCGGCATCCTGCTGAACAGCGAGGAGCGCCGCATCCGGGCGATGCACTACGCGCTCGACACCTATCTGTACGGTCCCGACCGCTAGGGCGGCCGGGGCAGGAGGCGAGAGATGGCACATCCAACGGACGCGACGGCGCCCGCCGCGGGCATGGTCAACATCCTGAGCGTGATCCGGCGCTACCGGCTGCGGGACTTCCCGAGGCGGTTCAGCCCGGACGACCTGCACCACGTGGGCATCCCCTTCATCGACGTGGATCGGACGATGCACGCGCTGAAGCTGCTGGACCTGGTGGCGCCCGACGAGACTCCGACGGACCGGTTCCAGAAGATCCAGGACGTCGATTCGGAGGACGCGTACCAGGAGGCGCTGCAGGAGCTGCTGCGGGATATCTACGAGCCGATCTTCGAGCTGGTTCCCGACCCGGCCAACGCGAGCGACATGAAGATGCGCTCGGCCTTCCGCGAGTACGAGCCGCCCGAGGAGCGGGAGCGCATGCTCTCCCTGTTCCGGGCGCTGTGCGCGGAGGCGGGGATGATCGACCAGGGCTCAGGGCTTATCCCGCCGATCCTGGGCACCTCGTCCCGCAACCGGCAGGTGATGCAGCAATACCAGAAAGACCAAGAGTCGTCGTCCTAGGCGGTGGGGAGCGAATCGGGGACACCGGCTGAGGGCGCGCTGAGCGACCTGCGCATCGTCGAGTACGCGCAGGGGGTGACGGGTCCGTTCTGCGGGAAGGCGTTCGCCGACCTCGGCGCGGACGTGGTGAAGGTCGAGCCCCCCCGGGGCGACCGGAGCCGCGGCCACGGGCCGTTCCCCGGAGACGAGCCACATCCCGAGAAGAGCGGGCGCTTCCTCTACCTGAACACAAACAAGCGGGGCGTCGCCCTCGACATCGAGCGCGAGGCGGGCGGCGAGGTGCTGCGCGAGCTGGTGGCGAGCGCGGACCTCTTCATCGCCGACCTGCCGCCCACGGCCTACGGCGAGCTGGGGCTCGATTACGAGACGCTGAGCGCGCGCAACCCGGGCCTGATCATGGTGTGTGCGAGTCCCTTCGGGCTGACGGGGCCGTACCGGGACTACCAGGGGTCGGCCTTCACGGCCTTCCACATCGGGGGGATGGGCCGGGAGACGCCCTACAACGAGATCACGGACTCGGAGGCGTACCCTCCACTCGTCGACGGGGGCGACCAGGGCGACTACCTGACGGGCTGGACGGCGGCGACGATGGCGCTGATCGCGGTGTTCCACCGCAGCACCTACGGCACGGGGCAGCTGCTGGACGTGTCCGCAATGGAGTCGGTGGCGGGGATGACGCGCATGCCCATCGCGAGTATCGGGTACGGGCAGGAGCCGAAGATCTCGCGGGAGAAGGCGAACTTCCCCTGGGTGATGCCCTGCAAGGACGGACACGTCTCGTTCGCGCCGTTCCTGATGGACCACTGGTGGCGGGCGGTGGTCGACATGATGGGGAGCCCGGACTGGGCGGTGAGCGAGGCGTTCGCGACGACGATGGGGCGCGTCCAGAACGCGGACGTGGTGGAGCCGCTGACGGTCGAGTGGCTGATGGAGCACACGAAGCAGGAGATCTACGAGATGGCGCTGGCCCGGAACGTGGCCTGCTTCCCCGTGAACACGATGGAGGAGGTGCTGAACTCGCGGCAGTACGCGGCGCGGGACTTCTTCGTGGACGTGGAGCAGGGGCAGGCGGGGACGCAGCGTCAGCCGGGGGCGGCGGGCATCTACTCGGGCACGCCCTGGGCGGTGCGGCGGCCGGCGCCGCTGCTGGGCGAGCACACGCGCGAGGTGGTGTGCGACGAGCTGGGGCACTCGAACGAGGAGCTGGCGGCGCTGGTGGGGGCGGGATCGGCTGTGGAGGCGACGCGATGAACAACCGTCCGCTGGAAGGGGTGCGGGTGGCCGACTTCGGCTGGATCCTGGCGGGTCCGTACGCGACGGCGTGGCTGGGGAGCCTGGGGGCGGAGGTGATCCGGATCGAGTCGCAGAGCCGGCTCGACTTCCACCGCCAGAACCTGGGGGCGGGGGCGGACGGGGTGCCGGGCATCAACCGGGGGGCGGTCTTCAACTCGCTCAACTTCAGCCGCAAGAGCCTGCGCCTCAACCTCTCGACACCGCGGGGACTGGAACTGGCGAAGGAGCTCGTCCGCCAGAGCGACATCGTGATGGAGAACTACGCGGCGGGCGTGATGGAGAAGATGGGGCTTGGGTACGAGACGCTGAAGGCGATCAACCCGGGCATCGTGATGATCGCGACCTCGCCGCTCGGTCAGGTGGGGCCGGACCACGCGGCCACGGGGTGGGGGCCGAACGTGCAGGCGTACGCGGGCCTGCCGCACCTGACGGGATACGAGGGCGGGCCGCCTTCGGGGCTGGGCGGGCTCTACCCGGACTTCATGATCGGCACGGTGATGGCGTTCACGGCGCTCTCGGCCTTGCACGCGCGCAACCGCACGGGCGTGGGGCAGTACGTGGACCTTTCGATGGCGGCCATCGTCTCGACCATGATCCCGGAGGGGATCATGGAGTTCGCCATGAACGGGCGGGAGCCGCCCCGGCCGGGGAACCGCTCGCCACAGACCGCCCCCCGCGGCGTGTACCGGTGTTCGGGCGACGACAAGTGGGTATCGATCGAGGTCGAGGGGGACGAGGCGTGGCAGGGGCTGGCAGGGGCGATCGGCAAGCGCGAGTGGGCCGGCGACGAGCGCTTCGCGAGCGCGGAGGGGCGGCGGGCCGCCCACGACGAGGTCGACGCGGCGATCACGGCCTGGACGCGGGAGCGGTCGCACTACGAGGTGATGCACACGCTGCAGGCGGCGGGCGTCGCGGCGGCGCCCTGCCTGGATCCGCACGAGCTGCTCGAGGACGAGGGCATGGCCGACCGCGACCTGTACGTCGAGATGGACCACCCGGAGGTGGGCCCGCGCAAGGTCGCGGGACTACCGGGGCGCTACAGCGACATCGAGGCGGTCGACTACAGCCCGGCGCCGCTCTTCGGGCAGCACAGCGAGGAGGTCTGCACGGGGCTCCTGGGGCTGAGCACGGAGGAGTACGAGCGCCTGGTGGCGGACGAGGTCATCTGGTAGCGGGGCACTGGTGTACGAGTGGTGTATGCTTCGTGTATGGCACGCACCAACGTGGATATCGACGAACAGGCCTGCGCCGAAGTGATGAGGCGGTATCAACTGGCGACAAAGCGCGAGGCAATCAACTTTGCCCTGCGGACAGTGGCGGCTGAGCGCGCCTCACTGGAGGAGGCACGCGCGATGCGAGGCAGCGGCTGGGAGGGTGATCTGGACGAATTGCGAGGCAGCCACGCTCCGTGATCCTCGCTGACACTTCAGCCTGGATAGAGTTCCTGCGCGACACGGACTCGCCCACGTGCAATCTCATCGATGAGTTGCTGGACGGCGATCTCGCGACATGTGAGGTCGTTCAGATGGAAGTGCTCTCAGGCGCGAAAGACGAGGCGCATCTGCGGGGGCTGCGACAGTCGCTGGCACGAGCCACCTTGCTTCCCATCTACAGGACCGACTATGACGACGCCGCTGCGCTGTACCGGCGCTGCCGGCGACAAGGAGCAACCATCCGCAGTCTGCTCGATTGTCTCGTTGCCGCCGTGGCGATCCGAGCAGGCGCTCCGGTCCTGCACGGCGAGAGGGACTTCGAGGCCCTGGCCCGGCACACCGAACTCGAGATCTACCGGGGTTGACCCCCTCGCTCCAGCTACCGCCCCGTGAACTCCGGGGGGCGGCGCTCGACGAAGGCTTTGCGGGCCTCGGCGGCGTCCTCGGTCTTCGTGAGGATGGCGGTGCGGGTCTGCTCGAAGCGGTAGCCATTCTTCACGTCCATGTTCTCGATCATGTGGAGGCTCTCCTTGGCGAGCCTGATGCCGAGCGGCATCTTGGACGCGATCAGGCGGGCATCCTCCATGGCGGCTTCCATGAGCTGCTCGTGCGGGACGACCTTCACGACCATGCCGTGCTGCAGGGCCTCGTGCGCATCGAGGCGCTCGGCGGTGTAGTGGAGGCGACGCACGAGCTGCCAGTTCGTGAGGAGCCGCATGAAGTGGCGGGCGCCGCCAAGCAGGCCGACGTCGATCTCGGGGAGGCCGAAGGTCGCCTTCTCGGAGGCGATGAGGAAGTCGCAGGAGGCGGCAAGGGCGAGGCCGCCGCCGAGGGCGGGGCCGTTGATGGCGCCGATGACGGGCACGGCGCACTCCTGGATGGAGTAGAGCATCTCGCGCATGCGGCGGTTGCCGGTGCCGCTGGGCGGGGGCGGCGCGTCGGGGTCGCGGTTGGCGCGGGCCTTGATGTCGGCGCCGGCGCAGAAGGCGCGGTCGCCGGTGGCCGTGAGCACGACCACGCGCACGTCGAGGTTGTCGGAGAGGGCGTCGAAGACGCCGGCGACGTCCCAGTCGGCCGCCAGCGCGTTTACGGGCGGGTTGTCGAGCGTGACGACGGCGATGTGGTCGTTGATATCGACGTGGATGGGCATGGTCCTGCTCCTGGCGGCGGGGCTCAGGCCCCCTCGAACGCGTCCTTAATGCGGGCGTAGCGCTTGAGCTGGGGGATGACGTCGGTGGGCGTGCCGATGTGGATCCACATGATCAGGCGATCGAAGCCCATCTCGATGAGGGACTCGGCGTGCTTCTCGTCGGTGACGGGACCAAGGACGTTGAGGTCGATGGTGTCCATCGAGCGGCCCTTGTCCTCGGCGATCTGGCGGATGCGCTGGATGCCCTCCTGGAGCATGGCGGGCGTGCCGGGCGGGGCGAGCCAGCCGTCGCAGTACTCGACGACGCGGCGGTGGGCGGGCTTCGAGTTCGTGCCGAGGAGGAAGGGCGGGCCGCCGCGGCGCATCGGCTTCATGTCCATCCAGCACTTGTCGAAATTGACGAACTCGCCGTGGTACTCGGGCTCCTTCTTGGTCCACAGCTCGCGCATGGCCTCGATGCGCTCGCGGGCGATCTGCCAGCGGTGCTCGAAGGGGATGCCGTGGTCGGCCATCTCGTCGGGGAACCAGCCGCCGCCGAAACCGATGGTGAGGCGCCCCTGCGAGATGCGGTCGAGGGAGGCGAGCTCGCGGGCGAAGGTGATGACGTCGTGCTGGTTGATGAGGGAGATGGCGGTGCCGAAGTTGAGGGTATCGGTGACGGCGGCGGCGTTGGCGATGGCGATGAAGGGGTCGTAGAGGCTGATGTACTCCTCGGCGAAGGTGAAGGTGTCCTGGTCGGAGGGGCGGCCGTAGGGGCGGATGCCCTCGCGGTTGAGGGTGACGGTGCCGTAGCGGTCCGGGGGCTCGCCGTTCCAGCGGCGCATGGGGATGTGGGTGTGCTCGGGGAAGTAGAGGGACTCGAAGCCGAGGTCCTCGGCGGCGATGGCAAGCTCCGCGGGCTGCATCGTGTTCGCCGTACAGAACATGAACACACCGAAATTGACCACCGGGTACCTCCTGGACCGCCGGACACGGGCGGCTGCGGGGAACCTTACAGGAAGGGCGGTTCCATTGACGGGCGGGGGGCGACCTGCGAGCATCGCGCTCCCCGGCGAGGCGGCATCGCAGCCCCCGGAGGAGCAGCACGAAAGAGGAACTGAATGCTCTCAGCAGAAGACCGGCTGGCGATCATGGATCTGAGCGCGCGGTATTGCCACGCGACGGACTCGCACAACGCGGAGGCGTGGGCGGACACGTTCACGGCCGACGGCGCGATCGAGGCGCCGCAGGGCACCTCGCAGGGGCGGGAAGCGCTCCTCCAGTTCGCGCAGGGCGTGAACACGGGCATGCCCACGGTGCGGCACCACGTGAGCAACCTCGTCATCGACGGCGATGGCGACAGCGCGACGATGAGCTCGTACCTGAACCTGATCAACACCGACGGGAACGCGACCGTCTTCACGGCGACGTACGAGGACCAGCTCTCGCGCGTCGGCGGCGAATGGAAGTTCGCGCACCGCAAGATCGTCGTCTAGCGCCGGGTCCGGCGGGGCCGGGCGCGGCGATGACCAGCAGCAACGAAGAACCGCACGAGCGCGCGGGAGGCGGAGCATGGATGTCGGGTTGATGGTGGAGGGCCAGCACGGCCTGAACTGGGAGAACTGGCGGCGCATGCTGGCGACGGCGGAGCGTCTGGGGTTCCCCACGGTGTTCCGCTCGGACCACTTCTTCATGCTGCCGACGCACCAGCAGGACAGCCTCGACCCGTACCTGTCGTTCACGCTGGCGGCGGCGGAAACGGAACGCATCCGCTTCGGGCCGCTGGTGACGCCGATCACGTTCCGGCACCCGTCGAACCTGGGGCGGATGGCGGCGCAGATCGACCTGCTCAGCGGCGGCCGCTTCGTGATGGGGATCGGCGCAGGGTGGAACGTCGGCGAGCACGCAGCCTACGGGCTCGACTTCCCGGGCACGAAGGAGCGCTTCGACCGGCTGACGGAGAGCCTCGAGGTGATGCGGGCGCTCTGGGGGGAGGGGCCGGCCTCCTACGAGGGGACGTACTACCGCCTCGAGAACGCCGACTGCCTGCCGAAACCGGCGTCGGGGCGGCCGCCGATCCTGATCGGGGGGAGCGGCGAGAAGCGGACGCTGCGTCTGGTGGCGGAGTTCGCGGACGAGTGGAACACGCCCGCCATGCCGCTCGATGCCTACCGCCACAAGTGCGAGGTGCTGGAGCAGCACTGCGAGGCGGTGGGGCGCGACCCGGCCAGTATCAAGCGCTCGATGATGAGCTTCGGGTTGGTGGGGCCGAACGAGGCGGCAATCGCGCACATCGGGACCGTGCTCATGAGCAAGGGGCTCGGCGGGGCGGCGGCCGGGCCCGCGGCCACGGTGGGGGGAACCACGGACGAGGTCATCGACACGCTCGGGCAGCTGGCCGAGCTGGGGCTGGACGAGATCGAATTCCAGCAGTTCGACTTCGACTCGGACGAGGTGCCGGAGTACCTCGCGGCCGAGGTGGCGGGGCGGGTCCGTGACCTGTAGCGCGGAGCCGGGTACGGGACGGTGACGCTGCTGGCGGACCTGGAGGCGCGGTTGGCGGAGTCGGGCGGGGAGGGCGTGCTCGGTTTCCTGGAGGAGCGGCTCGGGGATGAGGGGGCGCTGGCGGAGGAGCTGGCGGATGCGGAGGCGGCCATCGCGGAGGCGGAAGCGGCGGAAGGGCGCTCGGAGGAGTGGTTGATGGACGCCTTCGAGCAGTTCCCGATCGTGAACGCGCAGACGTTTCCGCACAGCTCGCACGTGGACCCGCGCGCACACGCGGTGCTGGCCACGCACCGGCTGGCGCAGGGCTCGGGGCTCTACCTGCCCTCGGAGCTGCGGGAGATGGGGGAGCGGGGAGAGGTGTCGCAAGCGTGGCAGGCGCGCGAGGGCCTGCGCTTTCGGGTGTTCGCCGCGATGATGCGGGCCCTCGGGGAGGCGATGGTGGAGGGCGGCGTGGGCGCCGCCGACTACGTCTCCACCTGCCAGGAGACGGCGAAGGCGCTGGGGGCCATCGAGATCGCGGCGCCGCAGGCCTAGCTGATCAGCTTGTCGAGGTCCTCGCGCATGCGCTCCATGACGGAGGGAACGTCCTCGTCCTGGACCTTCGCGAGGAAGTCCTCGCGGCCCATCATGAGGCGGGTGACGCCGAGCTCCTCGAGCTGGCCCAAGGGGATGCGATCGAGGACGGCCGTGCTGCACTGGATCTGGGGCATGGGCTTGCCCTGCTCCTCGGCCAGCCTCCGGAGCTTCTTCGCTTCGTCGGGGAACTCCTCCACCGGCGTGAAGCGGTTACGCAGATTCTCGTTGAAGGTCATAGCGACGGCGGGCATCCATCCGTCGCAATAGTTGACGACGCGGTTGAGGACGGTCGGTCCGGCGCCGCCGAGGATGATGGGCGGGTGGGGATCCTGGACCGGCTTGGGCCACTGCCAGGTTGGCGGGAGGTCAACGTGGCGGCCGTGGTACTCGGCGACCTCGCTGGTCCAGAGAACCTTCATGGCCTCCACCTTCTCGCGCATGAGGCGGAATCGGGTGGAGGGGTCGACGCCGTGGGCCTCCATCTCCTCGTAGTTCCAGCCGGCGCCGATGCCGAGGACGACGCGCCCGTTGGAGATCTGGTCGAGGGTCGAGACCTCCTTGGCGGTGTGGATGGTGTCGCGCTGGGGGATGAGGGCGAGGGAGGTGATGACCTTGATGTTCTCGGTGACGGCGGCGGCGGCGGCCAGCGAGACGAAGGGGTCGAACATGCTCTTGTAGCCCATGGGGGTCTCGGCGGCGAGGGGGAAGTCAGTGGCGAGCGGCATGTGCGAGTGCTCGGGCACGCCCAGGCACTCGAAGCCGACGCGCTCGGCTTCGCGGGCGACGTTGACGATGCTCGCGTTGTAGTGCGTGGGTGCGTAGTTCAGTCCGAATTCCATGAGCGACCTCCTGGTCGATGCGGGGGCGGGTCTAGCCGGTGAGCCTGTCGACCTGCTCGCGGGCCTGTTCGAGGGCGGGGCGGACGCCTTCGTCCTCGACGGCGTCGAGACCGCCTCCACCGACGCCCACCATGAGGCGGGTGACGCCGAGCTCCTCGAGCCGCTCGAGGGGGATGCGGGAGACGATCTCGGATCCGCACTGGATCTGGGGGCGCGGGCGGCCTCGCTCTTCGGCCAGGCGCTGCAGCTTCTCCGCTTCGTCCTCGAACTCCTCGACGGGGGTGAAGCGGCCGCGCAGGTCCTCGGTGAAGTTGTAGTGGACGGCGGGGAGCCATCCGTCGCAGTAGTTGACGACGCGGTTGAGGACGTTGGGGCCGGCGCCGCCCATGAGGATGGGGAGCGGGTTCTGGACGGGCTTGGGCCACTGCCAGGTGGGAGGGATGTCGACGTGGCGGCCGTGGTACTCGGCGACTTCGTTGGTCCACAGGGCCCTGATGGCCTCGACCTTCTCGCGCATGAGGCGGAAGCGGGTGGAGGGGTCGGTGCCGTGCGCCTCCATCTCCTCTTCGTTCCAGCCGGCGCCGATGCCGAGGACGACGCGGCCGTTGGAAATCTGCTCGAGGGTGGCGACCTCCTTGGCGGTGTGGATGGGGTCGCGCTGGGGGATGAGGGCGATGGAGGTGCCGACCTTGATGCGCTCGGTGACGGCCGCGGCGGCGGCGAGCGCGACGAAGGGGTCGTACATGCTCTTGTAGATCATGGGAGTCTCGGGAGCGAGCGGGAAATCGGTCGCGAGGGGCATGTGCGAGTGCTCGGGCACGAAGAGGGCGTCGAACCCCAGGCGCTCGGCCTCGCGGGCCACGACGACGGGGCTCGCGTTGTAGTGCGTGGGGGCGTAGCTCACGCCGAATTCCATGGAAACCTCCGGGGTGCGGGCGGGCGGGAGCCCCGCCCGACGCAGCGCGCCTAGCCTACCCGCTCGCGGCGCGGGGCGCGCCACGGCCCGAGCGCGGGGTCAGGGTGCCGGGCGGGAGGGTTCCCAGACGAGTGTGCGGGGGTGGAAGGAGGTCCAGGCGAACCAGAACTGGGTGCTGTGGGCGGCGGGCGGCAGGCGGGAGCCGGCGAGCGGCCCGGAGAGGGCGAGCCCCGTGACATCCCAGAGCGAGCCTGTTTCCTCGTCGCGGAAACGACCGGGGGCAGCGGGCGCGAGCGTGAGCATGCGCCCGCCGGCTTCGGGGAGGTAGGCGGCGGCGCTGCCCACGTCGCGGGAGGTGGCGATGTCGAGCTCATCCAGCGCCGAGGCGGTGCCCGGGGCCCAGAGCACGACGACCGCGGTCCCGTCGAGGTCGACGTGGGCCAGGCCAATCTCGCGCAGCGTCGAGAAGGGCACGGCGACGGCCGTGTCCCCGGCCTCGAGGGTGATGACCCGTTCGAGAGCCGGCAAGCGGTCGTCGATGACGCGGGATGCGTAGGGCGGGAAGGCCTTGGTGTCGTAGCCGATGAACGGGGTTCTTCCGTAGGTGACGCCGAATCCGGTGTCCTCGGTGAGGATGTCGGCCCCGGGGAAGGCGCGCTTGAAGTCCCGGAAGGCGATGACGCTCATCTGGAGGGGCTCGAGGACGAAGCCCGCGTGGCGGCCCACGATGGCCTCGCCCGTGGCCTGCTGCCACCACGTCTCGGTGTTCCGGTCGTACATGACGAGGTCCGACTTGCGCAGGGCGCCGGAGACGGCGAAGTCGAGGATGTCGCCCTCGACGCGACGGTCGAAGGCGAGGGCGGTGTGGCAGAGGGGGCAGAAGGAGGCGACGACGGGGACGCCGGCGACCTCATCGTTGACGATCTCGTGAACGACGAGGATATGCAGGG
The DNA here is from genome assembly GCA_022826585.1 of Dehalococcoidia bacterium. GTDB lineage: Bacteria > Chloroflexota > Dehalococcoidia > Tepidiformales > Tepidiformaceae > UBA2991. The sequence continues at coordinate 20,022 of JAJDUR010000029.1, read as the reverse complement.
GGTAGCCGCGCGCGACCTCGCCGATACGCAGGACGGCGATGGGGAGCCTGTCGTCGTAGTCGACGGCATCGACCGGGGCGAAGCGGGCGACGCCGTAGCGGCCGGTTGTGGACACGGTCTCGGGGGCGTCGAGGGCGAGGATGCAATCCCGGATCGGGCACCCACGCGTGATCTGGCCGAAGGGCACGGTGTGCCTGGTCCAGTCCTGGTCGGGCCAGTCGCGGCAGAAGTCGTCGCGCAGGTTGACGATGTCGATCTCGCCGGAGGGGTCGGCGTTCTCGGCGTAGGGGCACTCGACGCCCCCGGCATCGCCGGTCGTTGCGGGGGAGGGCGAGGCGGTGGCTGCGGGCGTGGGGGGTGGGGAGGGGGTGGCCGGGGCGGGGGGCTCGCCGCCACCGCATGCGGCTGCGAGCAGCACCAGGATGAGCCCACCGGCGAGCATGCGCGTCACGGGACCATCCTAGCGTCCGGGTTGGGGCGCGGACGGCAAGGGCAAGCAAAAGGCCCGCCCCGGGGGGCGGGCCTCTGCGTTCTGGTCGGGCGCCGGTTGGGCGCCCGGAGGTCGGTGGGGTTAGGCGTCTTCCTTGATCCACATGGACTCGCGCCGGCGGTCGTAGAAGTTGAGCCACTCGTTGGGCTCGAAGTCCTGCAGCCGCGAACTGAAGCCGTAGAAGGACACGGTGGAAGGCGGAAGCGACCAGTTGCACCAGTGCCGGTCGAGGATCCAGTGCTGGATGTCCCGCAGCAGCACCGCGCGAGCCTCGACGTCGACTTCCTGCTCCTGCGCTTCGAGCATCGAGATGAGGGACGTGCCGTCCTCGATGATCTCGGCGCGCGGGAAGAGGTCCTCGTAGAGGCTGTGGTTGAAGGCGCTGTTGCCGTAGCCACGCGGGTCGTAGTGGATGAGGTTGGAGTCGTTCGGGAGGCCGGTGGTGCCGCCCGAGGTGCCGATTCCGTAGGCCAGCAGCTCCCAGTCCTTGACCTGCGCGCGCTCGAGTGCGCGGGCGGCCCAGGTGGTCACGTCGACCGCTTCGATGTCGGTCTCGATGCCGAGCGACTCGTTCAGGGTCTGGGCCATGAACTCGCCGATCTGCAGCTGCAGCGGGTTGCCGGCGCCCATGAAGACCGTGATGTGGTCCACCGGGTACTCGAAGTCCGCCGCCTCCCAGAGCTGCCGCGCCTGCTGCGGGTCGTGGTAGTAGTAGGAGGTGATCTCCTCCTGGCTCAGCGCGTACTGCGGGAGCAGGCGGGAGACCGGACCCTGGTAGGTGCCGCCGAAGGGGCGCAGGGCGTTGATGAAGCCCTCGTAGTCGAAGGCCTTCTGCAGCGCCTGGCGCGACCGCTTGTCGTGGAACTTGCCGCCGTCCATGCCGACGTGGGCGTAGCCACCGGCGGGGAACTCGAGGATCTGGACGTGGTCCTGGCCCTCGAAGTCACCCAGCTCGAGCGGGTCGACGTCGTCGTAGACATCGAGGTCGCCGGCGAGGAACGCGGCCTTGCGCGAGGCGGCCTCGGGGATGATGCGGGTCTCCCAGGCGTCGATGTAGGGCCCGTCCTTGACGAAGCCGTCGTCGGCCGGGTCGTGCTGGTGGTAGTCCGCCCAGCGCTCGACGCGCGTGCCCGTCGTGTCCCGCCGGGCGAGCGTGTAGGGACCGCTGCCCGAGCCGGGCGGCAGGTCCTGGATAGCGAAGACTTCCTTGTCCGTGCCGTCGGCCAGTGTGCGGGTGCCCACGCTCTCGCCGTGCTCATCGACGATGCGGGGGTTCACGAACGAGTAGTAGTGGCGAGCACGGTAGATGGGAGCATCGGCGTTGGGGGTCTTCCAGTGCTCCGTCACCGTGAGCTCGTCGGTCGCCTCGAAGTTGTCGACGTAGAGCCAGCCAGTGTTCGTGGTGTGGGTCGCGCCGTGGGCCTCGTAGAGGTCGTCCAGCCGCGAGAAACTGAAGGCTACGGCTTCCGAGTTCACGGGGTCGCCGTTGTGGAACTTCATCTCCGGGCGGATGCTCCACACCCACGTGGTGGGGTCGACCTGCTCCCAGGCGACCATGCCGTCCCGCGAGAACAGGTTCTTCGACGGCTGGTAGGTGTAGGGCTGAGTCATCGTGGGATAGATCACGTCGGTGTTGTTGACGTGGAAGATGCCGGGGTCCATGCCGGCATCTTCGGTGGTCTTCCACAGCCTCAGGGTGCCACCGCGCTTGTGCGAGTCGTCCTCGACGGCGGCAGCGGCCTCGGTCGCGGCAGCGGCGGCCTCGGTCGCGGCGGCAGCAGCCTCGGTCGCGGCAGGGGCCTCCGTGGCAGAGGCGGCAGCCTGTGTTGCGGGGGCCGCAGTCGCCGCTGGGCCATCGTCATCGTCGTCATCGTCGCCACAGCCGGCGAGAATGGCGGCGGCGCCGGCAGCGGTCACGCCGCTGCCGACCAAGAAGCTGCGACGGCTCACGGGCCTGCGGCGCAGCCTCTTCCAATAGTTTTCGTTGTCACGCATTTGGGATGGATCCCTCCCTCGTTCTGAGTTGGGCAGTGTAACTCGTACCGCCATTGGAGGCTAGGCGACGCAAACCTGCCCTTTCCCGACAGGAGAGGGGCAAGCGAAAGGCCCGCCCCGGGGGCGGGCCTCTGCGTTCTGGTCGGGCGCTGAGCGCCCGGAGGTCGATCGGGTTAGGCGTCGTCGAGCCACATGGACTCGCGGCGCAGCCGGTAGAGGTTGAGCCACTCGTTGGGCTCGAAGTCCTGCAGACGCGAGCTGAAGCCGTAGAACGACACGGTGGAGGGCGGAAGCGACCAGTTGCACCAGTGCCGCTCCAGGATCCAGTGCTGGATCTCGTTGAGGAGCACGGCGCGGGCTTCCACGTCGACCTCCTGCTCCTGCTTCTCGAGCATGCCGATTAGCTCGGTGCCGTCTTCGATGATCTCCTTACGAGGCATGAGGTCCTCGTAGAGGCTGTGGTTGAAGGCGCTGTTGCCGTAGCCACGCGGATCGAAGTTGATGAGCGCCGAGTCGTTCGGGAGGCCGGTGGTGCCGCCCGAGGTGCCGAGACCGTAGGCCAGCAGCTCCCAGTCCTTGACCTGCGCGCGCTCGAGTGCGCGGGCGGCCCAGGTGGTCACGTCGACCGCTTCGATGTCGGTCTCGATGCCGAGCGACTCGCCGATGGACTGGGCGATGAACTCGCCGATCTGGAGCTGCAGCGGGTTTCCGGCGCCCATGAAGACCGTGATGTGGTCCATGGGGTACTCGAAGTCCGCCGCTTCCCAGAGTTGCCGCGCCTGCTGCGGGTCGTGGTAGTAGTAGGACCTGATCTCGTCCTGGCTCAGCGCGTACTGCGGGAGCAGGCGGGAGATGGGGCCCTGGTAGGTGCCGCCGAAGGGGCGCAGGGCGTTGATGAAGCCCTCGTAATCGAAGGCCTTCTGCAGCGCCTGGCGCGACCGCTTGTCGTGGAACTTGCCGCCGTCCATGCCGCAGAGCGCGAATCCACCGGCGGGGAACTCGAGGATCTGGACATGGTCCTGGCCCTCGAAGTCGGCCAGCTCGAGCGGGTCGACGTCGTCGTACTGGTCCAGGTCGCCGGCGAGGAACGCGGCCTTGCGGGATGCCGCCTCGGGGATGATGCGGGTCTCCCAGGCGTCGATGTAGGGCCCGTCCTCGACGAAGCCATCGTCCGCCGGGGTGTGCTTGTGGTAGTCCGGCCAGCGCTCGAGCCGCGTTCCCGTCGCGTCTCGCCGGGCGATTGTGTAGGGACCGCTGCCCGAACCGTGCGGCAGGTCCTGGATGCCGAAGACTTCCTTCTCGGTGCCATCCGCGAGCGTGCGGAAGCCGACGCTCTCGCCTTGCTCGGCCACAACCCTGGGATTGACGAACGAGTAGTAGTGACGGGAACGGTACACCTGCGCGTCCGCGCTCGGCGTCTTCCAGTGCTCGGTCATCGTCAGCTCGTCGGTCGCCTCGAAGTGGTCGACGTAGAGCCAGCCGGTGTTCGTGGTGTGGGTGGCGCCGTGGGCCTCGTAGAGGTCGTCCAGGCGCTGGAAGCTGAATGCCATCGCCTCGGCGTCCACGGGGTCGCCATTGTGGAACTTCATCTCGGGGCGGATGCTCCAGACCAACGTGGTGGCGTCGACCTGCTCCCACCCAACGACACCGTCCCTCGAGAACACGTTCTTCGAGGGCTGATATGTGTACGGCTGCGTCAACACGGCATGGGTGACTTCCGTGTTGTTGACGTGGAAGATGCCGGGGTCCATCCCGGCGTCTTCGGTGGTCTTCCACAGCCTCAGGGTGCCGCCGCGCTTGTGGGAGTCGTCCTCGACGGCGGCAGCAGCCTCCGTTGCGGCGGCAGCGGCCTCGGTCGCCGCAGCAGCAGCCTGGGTGGCGGCCGGTGCCTCGGTCGCCGCGGCAGCGGCCTGGGTGGCGGCCGGCGCCTCGGTCGCCACTGCGGCGGCATCGTCATCATCATCATCGTCGCCACAGCCGGCGAGGATGGCGGCCGCGCCGGCCGCGGTCACGCCGCTGCCGACGAGGAAGCTGCGACGGCTTACGGGCCGTCGGCGCAATCTCTTCCAGTAGTTCTCGTTGTCACGCATTGGGATGGTTCCCTCCCCTGTTGTGCATCTCGCAATGTAATGCCTGCCAGCACGGATGGCTAGGCGCGTACACCGAGTCTTTCCCGCGGGAACGGGCAAGCAAAGGCCCGCCCCGGGGGCGGGCCCTGCTGTTCTGGTCGGGCGCTGGCGCCCGGAGGTCGGTGAGCTAGGCGTCTTCCTTGAGCCACATGGACTCGCGCCGGCGGTCGTAGCCGTTCAGCCACTCGTTGGGCTCGAAGTCCTGCAGACGCGAGCTGAAGCCGTAGAAGGACACCGTGGAGGGCGGCAACGACCAGTTGCACCAGTGCCGGTCGAGGATCCAGTGCTGGATCTCCCTCAGCAGCACCGCGCGGGCCTCGATATCGACTTCCTGCTCCTGCGCTTCGAGCATCTTGATGAGGGCGGTGCCGTCCTCGATGATCTCCTTGCGGGGCATGAGGTCCTCGTAGAGGCTGTGGTTGAAGGCGCTGTTGCCGTAGCCACGCGGATCGAAGTTGATGAGCGCCGAGTCGTTCGGGAGGCCGGTGGTGCCGCCCGAGGTGCCGACACCGTAGGCCAGCAGCTCCCAGTCCTTGACCTGCGCGCGCTCAAGCGCGCGGGCGGCCCAGGTGGTGATGTCCACGGCTTCGATGTCGGTCTCGATGCCGAGCGACTCCCCGATGGACTGGGCGATGAACTCGCCGATCTGCAGCTGCAGCGGGTTGCCCGCGCCCATGAAGACCGTGATGTGGTCCATGGGGTACTCGAAGTCCGCCGCTTCCCAGAGCTGCCGCGCCTGCTGCGGGTCGTGGTAGTAGTAGGACTTGATCTCCTCCTGGCTCAGCGCGTACTGCGGGAGCAGGCGGGAGATGGGGCCCTGGTAGGTGCCGCCGAAGGGACGCAGGGCGTTGATGAAGCCTTCGTAGTCGAAGGCCTTCTGCAGCGCCTGGCGCGACCGCTTGTCGTGGAACTTGCCGCCGTCCATGCCGCAGAGCGCGAATCCACCGGCGGGGAACTCGAGGATCTGGACGTGGTCCTGACCATCGAAGTCGGCCAGCTCGAGCGGGTCGACGTCGTCATAGACGTCCAGGTCGCCGGCGAGGAACGCGGCCTTGCGCGACGCCGCCTCGGGGATGATGCGGGTCTCCCACGCCTCGATGTAGGGGCCATCCTTCACGAAGCCGTCGTCGGCCGGGTCGTGCTGGTGGTAGTCCGCCCAGCGCTCGACGCGCGTGCCCGTCGTGTCGCGCCGGGCCAGCGTGTAGGGACCGCTGCCCGAGCCGGCCGGCAGGTCCTGGATGGCGAAGACTTCCTTCTCCGTGCCATCCGCGAGGGGCCGCGTGCCCACGCTCTCGCCGTACTCGTCGACGATGCGGGGGTTCACGAATGAGTAGTAGTGGCGAGCACGGTATACCTGCGCATCGGCGCTCGGTACCTTCCAGTGCTCCGTCATCGTCAACTCGTCCGTCGGCTCGAAGTTGTCGACGTAGAGCCAGCCAGTGTTCGTGGTGTGGGTCGCTCCGTGGGCCTCGTAGAGGTCGTCCAGACGTCCGAAGCTGAAAGCCACGGCTTCCGAGTTCACGGGGTCGCCGTTGTGGAACGTCATCCCCGGGCGGATGCTCCACACCAGGGTCGTCGAGTCGACCTGCTCCCAGCCGACCATGCCGTCCCGCGAGAACACGTTCTTCGAGGGCTGGTAGGTGTAGGGCTGGGTCATCGTGGGGTAGATGACATCGGTGTTGTTGACGTGGAAGATGCCGGGGTCCATCCCGGCGTCTTCGGTGGTCTTCCACAGCCTCAGGGTGCCGCCGCGCTTGTGCGAGTCGTCCTCGACGGCGGCAGCGGCCTCGGTCGCGGCGGCGGTCGCCTCCGCGCCGCTGTCGTCGGGCGCCGCCGTTGCGGTTGCCTCGTCAGGCGCGGCGGTTGCAGTGGCAGCACCGCCCGAAGGGGCCTGGGTCGCCACTGGGCCATCGTCATCGTCGTCATCGTCGCCGCAGCCGGCGAGGATGGCGGCAGCGCCGGCGGCGGTCACGCCGCTGCCGACGAGGAAGCTGCGACGGCTTACGGGCCGTCGGCGCAATCTCTTCCAGTAGTTTTCGTTGTCACGCATCGGGATGGTTTCCTCCCTTGTTGTGCATTGCGCAATGTGAATTCCGGTACAACGGCTGGCTGGTGGATCGCACGGCACCTCCCTCTGGAGAGCCCCCCGAGAGGGGCACATGGGGTGAAGCGTTAGATGCGGCCGCGGAGCCTCGGGTCGAGGGTGTCGCGCAGCGAGTCACCGAAGATGTTGAAGCCGAAGACGGTCATGGAGAGGGCGAGGCCGGGGAAGATGGCCAGCCACCACCCCTGGGTGAAGAACTTCTGCGAGTCGCCGGAGAGGTCGGCTCCCCAGGATGGCGTTCCGGGTTCGACGCCGAGGCCGAGGAAGCTGAGGCTGGCCTCGACGAGGATGGCGGCGGGCAGCGAGATGCTCGTAATGACGATCATCAGGCCGAACATGTTGGGCGTGATGTGGCGCCACATGATGCGGAAGCTGCTGGCGCCCACGACCTGGGCGGCCTCGACGTACTGCGACTCGCGCAGCTCGAGCACCATGCCTCGCATGATCCGGTAGGTACCGGGCATGAAGAAGGCGGAAATCGCTAAGACGAGGGTCAGCTCCTGACGCGAGAGCCCCGGTAAGTCGGGCAAGTCCTGTCCGATGGCGGTATGCAGGGTCAGTGCTAAGAGGATGCCGGGGATGGCGATGATCATGTCGGCAAGGCGTCCCACGGCGAAGTCAACGACTCCGCCGGCGTAGGCCGCGAGCAGGGCGATGATGGTGCCGGCCATGGTGCCGACCAAGACCGTGGCGACGCCGACCTTGAGGGAGACGCGCCCGCCGTAGAGCACGCGAGACCAGAGGTCGCGGCCACGAGGGGTCGTCCCGAAGAGGCGGTGCTCGCGCCACTCGACGCCCTCTCGCCAGGCAAGGTGCTCCATGTCCGACGCCGAGCAGTTGATGCAGGGTCCCTTGAGGGGCGCGCCCGCGCCAAACTGCTGGGGGTCGGTGGTGTAGAGCAGGGGGGCGGCCCCCGCGCCGATGGAAACGAGCACGATCAGGAAGAGTCCGAAGGCCCCGAACGGTTCCCTGCGCGCCCAGCGGAAGGGATTGAAGCGCTGCCGCGGAGGAATCGCGTACTCAAGCGCCATCTCCGCTTCAAGGGACATCTCACTCGGACGAGCGGCGCTCTCTTGCTCTGCCATTGGCTAGTACCGAATCCTTGGATCGATGACCGTGTAGAGCACGTCGACAATCAACGTGACGACGACGAACACGAAGGCGAAGAGCATGAGCGAGGAGAGGACGAGGGGGTAGTCCTGGGCGATAACGGCGCCCAGCGTGAGGGTGCCAAGGCCGGGGATGCCGAAGATGAGCTCCGCGATCACGACGCCGCCAAGGACGGCGCCGGTCTGGAGCCCGATGAGGGTGACGACGGGGATGAGCGAGTTGCGGAAGACGTGGCCCCAGATGACGCGGCCTTCACGCAGGCCCTTGGAGCGGGCGGTACGAACGTAGTCGGAATAGAACACCTCGAGCATGGAGGTGCGCACCAGGCGGGCGGTACCGGCGGCGCTGGCGATCGCGAGGATCACCGCCGGCCAGATGATGATGGAGAGGTTCCTTAAGGGGTCATCGGTGAAGCTGACCCAGTCCGTGGCAAGCGGCGTCCAGTTCCACCAGCGGGCGGGGAGCGAGACCACGAGGATCGCAACCCAGAAGTTGGGGACGGAAATACCTGCGATGGTGATCCCGCGGAAGATGTAGTCGAGGATGCTGTTTCTGCGAACGGCGGAGAGCACCCCCACGGAAATGCCGAAGACGGCGGCGATGATGATCGTAATGATCCCGATCTGGAGCGTATTGCCGATGTGGTCGGCGAGGCGGTCGGCGACGGGCTGGTGGGGCGTCCGCAGGGTGACACCGAAGTCGCCGGTTATGGCGTTGCCGAGCCACTTGCCGTACTGCTCGTACCAGGGGTCGTTGAGCCCGAAGCGCTCCTCGAAGCGCTCGATGTTGGCGGGGTCCGACATGGCCGAGCCGATGGAGATGAAGGCAGCGCTCCCCGGCCGGATGTAGATGAGCATGAAGAGGATGAACGAGATCCCGATCAGCATGAAGGGGACCGCGAGCAGTCGGCGAATGATGTAGCCAGTCATAGCCTGTGCGTCTGTGGGACAGGGCGCCGTGCCTCACCGCTCCGGCCAACCCCGCCTTCGCGCCATCCCCCTTGCGCGACGCGGCCCGAGGGCCACTTCCCGCGCGGTTCACGGGATTCTCTGCTATCCGTTCGGCGATCGCAACTATCGCGGGGCGGTCTTTACCGGGGTTCGGGGGCGGCAGGGGCTGCGGCTCCCCGTACACTCTGGGCAAGGCCAGCAGGGGAGCAGCGACATGGCTCGGGACAGCGCGAACGACGAAGCGGGCGAGCGGCTCGGGGAGATGGTGGCGGAGTGGGCGGAGGCGTACTGGGAGCAGCAGGCGTCGGCCCTGGGCCGGGAGGCGGGCAGGGAGGACTCGTTGCGCGAGGAGGTGACGCGGGCGTTCATGGCGGGGGCGGTGACGGTGTTCCAGCGCTGGGACGAGGTGCGCCCGCTCGTGCCGCGGCGGCGCGTCTCATGGCGAGACCTGCCCTCGCACCACGGCTAGGGGCGGGCCGTATCATGCCGGCGGGCCGGAAGGGGGCGTCATGAGCGAAGCGGCGGAGCTGTTCGACCTGAGCGGGAAGGTGGCGCTGGTGACGGGCGGGAGCCGGGGGCTGGGGGCGGCCATGGTGCGCAGCTTCGCGCGGGCGGGGGCGGACGTGGTGATCGCGAGCCGCAAGCTGGAGTCGTGCGAGGCGCTGGCGGAGGAGGTGCGGGCGGAAACGGGGCGGCGGGCGCTGGCGGTGGCCTGCCACGTGGGGGAGTGGGACCAGCTTGATGCCCTGGCCGATGCCGCCTACGCGGAGTTCGGCCAGGTGGACGTGCTCGTGAACAACGCGGGCCTCTCCCCCCTGTACGACCATGTGAGCAACGTGAGCGAGGCGCTCTACGACAAGGTGCTGGACGTGAACCTGAAGGGTCCGTTCCGGCTGACGGCGAACATCGCGACGCGGATGGCGGAGGGGGCGGGCGGATCGGTGATCATGGTCTCGAGCACGGCCTCGCAGAGCCCGGGGCCGAACGCGCTCGCCTACGGAGCGGCGAAGGCGGGGCTGAACAACCTGACGATCGGGTTCGCGCGGACGTTCGCGCCGAAGGTGCGGGTGAACTGCATCATCCCGGGGCCCTTCCTGACGGACATCTCGAAGGCGTGGGACATGGAGGCGTTCGAGGCGCGGGCGGCGAGCACGATCCTGCTGGCGCGGGGCGGGCAGGCGGAGGAGATCGTGGGGGCGGCGCTCTACTTCGCCTCGGAGGCCTCGAGCTTCACGACGGGGGCGCTGCTGACGGTGTCGGGGGGCTCGGCGCGGTAGCAGGGTGGGGCGGGAGCCCTGTCATAGCCGCTATCTCGCTATAATCCGGGCACTTTCCAGCGACTGCCGGGGCGCGTCGACGCGCATCCGGCCGGAGGGACTGTTATGGCCGCGAACCGAGAAGACTTCGAAGCGATGCCCCAGGCGGCATGTCCGATGAGTGTGGGCGAGGTGGACCTGTTCGCGCCGGGCGCGCAGGAGCACTGGTACGACTCGTACAAGCTGCTGCAGGCCGACGAGCCGGTGCTGCGCCTGCCAGGCCAGGGCTACGAGCCGGGCTCGGACGCCTACGTGCTGACGAAGTACGAGGACATCCGGCGGGTGGTGCGCGACCCCGACCTGTTCCCGTCGCGCATCGGGCCCGGAGCCTCGGGCACGAGCAAGATCCACGACGAGATCTTCGCGGACGAGGGTTTCGGCGACGTGGTGACGGCGCGCGAGCGGCTGCGGCCGGACATCGAGTCGCACAAGCTGCACCGAGAGCAGCTGACGGAGCCGTGGGTGGGCGCCTCGGGGGCGCTCCAGCACCGGGAGATGATCACGGCCCACGCGAACCGGCTGATGGACAACTGGATCGACAAGGGCGAGGTCGAGTTCGTAACGGAGTTCGCGGCGCCGCTGCCGCAGGCCGTGATCTCCACGATCCTCGGGTTCCCGCTCGAGGACATGCCGATGACGAAGAAGTGGGAGGAGGCGCAGGTGCGCCGCTTCGTCTACGGCTTCGGCCCGAAGAGCCTGATGGAGGACCCGGACGAGGAGGACAACGCCAAGGCCCTCGTCGCGTTCAACCACTACATCCAGGAGCAGATCGACGAGAAGCGGCGCAACCCGAAGGAAGACATGATCACGTTCCTGACGAACGTGGAGTTCCAGGGGGCGCCGCTGAGCGACGGCGACATCATCAGCGTGGTCTCGGGCATGCACATCGGCGGGAACGAGACGACGCAGTACGCGCTCACCTCGGAGGCGATGCTGCTGGCGCAGCACCCCGAGATCGTGGAGGAGCTGCGGGCGGATCGCTCGAAGGTGCGCTTCTTCGTGGAGGAGGCGCTGCGGCTGTATGCCCCGACGCAGGGGCTCTCGGGCCGCATGGTCGCGCGCGACACGGAGATCCGCGGGGTCAAGATCCCGGCGGGCTCGCTACTGCACCTGCGCTGGGCGGCGGCGAACCGCGACCCGGAGCTGTGCGAGGCGCCGGACGAGATCCGGCTCGACCGCAAGAGCCCGGGCAAGCACCTGACGTTCTCGATCCGGCCTCGCGGCTGCCCGGGGGCGGGTCTCTCGCGGCTGGAGCAGAACATCGCCGTGGACGTGATGCTGGATCGCATCGACGAGCTGAAGCTGGATCCGGAGAAGAACGACTTCCAGCACCAGCCGGGGATCATGCTGGGGCTGTACGAGCTGCACCTGGCGTTCACGAAAGCGCGGGAGGCCGTGCCCGCGTAGAGGAGTCGCCTAGGGGCGGACGGCGCGCTTGGGGCGACTCGCGAGCCGCGCGAGGGCCGGCTGCGCGAGCTTCACGAAGGTGCAGGCGAGGCGGCGCGTGTCGCGCGGGTCGATCAGGTCGATGACATCGCCGCGGTGGGCGGCGCGGAAGGGGGAGCGGAGGCGGAGGAGGCGCTCCTCGATGGCCTCGCGGTGAGCGTTGGGGTCGGTGGCCGCCTCGATCTCGCGGCGGTAGGCGGCGGCCACGCCGCCCTCGATGGGGATGCCGCCCCACTCGCCCGCGGGCCAGCCGAAGCGCAGGTTGAGCCCGTTGGGGATACCAACGCTGTTGGGGGCGTCGGCGGCGACGCCGTAGGACTTGCGCACGTTGAACTCGATCTTGGGCACGTCCGCCTCGGCGCTGGCGATGAGGGCGCGTACGCCGCGGCGCATCGTCGCCTTGCGCTCGGCGTGGGAGCCGAGCATGAAGCCGGGCATGTCGAGGAAGATGAGGAGCGGCAGGTTGAAGGTGTCGCAGAGGTCGACGAAGTGGGTGTACTTGTCGGCCACGTCGCCGTCCATGGCGCCGGCGAGCTTCATGGGGTCGCTGGCGAGGACGCCCACGCTGTAGCCGTCGATGCGGGCGAAGGCGGTGATGATGGCGCCGGCGTAGTGGCGGCGCATCTCGAAGAACTCGCCGTTGTCGACCACGTGGGAGACGAGCGCGCGCATGTCGTACCCGCGCTTGCGGTTGGGCGGGATGATGTTGAGCAGCTCGTCGGGACATCGATCGGGCGGGTCGCCGGTCTCGACGCGGGGAGCGACGTCGCCGGTGGTGTCCGGCAGGTAGGAGAGGAAGCGCTTGATCTGGTCGAAGGCGTCCTCCTCGGACTCGGCCTCGTTGTCGACCTGGCCGCTCTCGTGGACGTGCATCTTCGCGCCGCCGAGCGCCTCCTTGTCGAGGTCCTCACCGATCGCGCGGCGCACGACGGGAGGGCCGGAGGGGAAGATCTGCGACTGGCCCTTCACCATGACCGTGAAGTGGGACATGAGGGCGAAGGCGGCGGGAGCGCCCGCGACGGAGCCCATGATGCCGGCGGCGACGGGGACGGTGCGCAGCATCTCGACGGCGCGCCACCACATGTCGCCGGCGGGGAGGCCCATGTGGCCCTCGGCCTCGTCGGCCTTGGAGCTGTGGCCCACGCCCTCGACGAGCTGGACGTAGGGGATGCCGTACTGCATCGCGAGCGGCTGCATGAAGTCGCGGGGGTGCTTGCGGACGTTGTGGGGGCTGCCGCCGGAGATGGTGAAGTCGTCGCCGCCGATGGCGACGGACCGCCCGTCGAGCTCGGCGAGGCCCATCACGTAGGCGCCGGGTGTGAAGCCGACGAGGTTGCCGTCCTCGTCGTACTCGGCGGCCCCGACCATGGGTCCGGCCTCGACGAAGCTACCCGGGTCGACCATCTTCTCGATGCGCTCGCGGATGGTGTAGCGGCCGCCGGCGTGCTGGCGCTCGATGCGCTCGGGTCCGCCCATCTCGCGGCCGAGGGCGCGGATGTACTCCATGTCCTCGATGGCGTGCTCCCAGGGCATGCCTGGCTTCCAGCTCTCGCGGTTTGGATCGACGGGCATGACCGGGGGCTCCTGCGCGGTTTCTCGAACGCTACGCGATAGGGGCGCGTGGCGCACCGTTTGGGGCGCGGAGAGGGCGGGAGGGGCTACCATGGCGCGCGAAACTGCTCGCGGCGGGCTCCGTCGCGGCAGGAGGACGAGCGATGACGATGACGAGGCCGGAGATCGATCCGGAGATCTTCTTCAGCAAGGAGTACGCCGATAACCCGTACCCGACGCTGAAGCTGCTGCGCGACCACCACCCGGTCTATTACAACCCGATCGGCGACAACTGGATGATCTCGCGCTACGACGACGTGTGCGCGGCCTTCCGGGACCTGGAGAACTACTCGGCGCAGCCGAACGCGCTCGGCATCGGGGCGGTGTTCGGGCCGACGTTGATGGAGTACGACGGGGAGCAGCACAACAAGCTGCGGAACATCGTCGCGCCCGAATTCGTGGGGCGGAAGCTGGACGCGCTCCTGCCCATCATCGAGCGCAACTCGATCGCCCTCATCGAGAAGTACACGGAGAAGCACGCACGGCGCATCGCCGAGGAGGCGGCGAAGACGGGGGAGATCGACATCGTCGACGACTTCGCCACGAGGCTGCCGCTGAACGTGATCCTGGACGTGCTGGACCTGCCGCAGGACGCGCACGACATGTTCCACGAGTGGTACCCGGCGATGATGAACGGCATCGGCGGGCCGCCGGACATCCGGGCGGCGGGGATCAAGGCGAACCAGGAGTACCACGACTACCTGGAGCCGCTCCTGCAGGAGCGCAGCAAGAACCCGGGTGACGACCTCATCTCGCGGCTGTGCGTGGCGGAGGTGGACGGGCACCGGATGACGTTCCAGGAGATCAAGTCGTTCGCGAGCCTGCTGCTGGTGGCGGGGGCGGAGACGACGGACAAGGCGATCGCGAACCTCTGGTACCAGATGCTGGCGAACCCCGAGCAGTGGGAGCTGGTGCGGAACGACCCGTCGCTGCTGGACCGCGCCTTCACGGAGATGATGCGGGTGCACCCGCCCTCGGGCGGGCAGGCTCGGCGCGCGATCCACGACATCCCCTTCCCCGAGTACGGCGTGACCATCCCCGAGGGGGCGTACGTCAACCTCTCGATCTATGGGGGGAACCGGGACGAGCGCGTGTTCGCCAACCCGGACAAGTTCGACATCATGCGGCCCGACCTGTACGTGGGGAGGGCGCTGCGGGCGGGGTACCACGACAACGGGCAGGCGAGCCACCTCGGCTTCGGGCTGGGGAAGCACTTCTGTGTGGGCTACCAGCTGGCGCAAACAGAGACGGTGATCGGCAGCCGCATGCTGATGGACGTGATGCGCAACCCGCGCTTCAAGCCCGGCTCGGACCCGAAGCCGATCGCGATCAGCCTCGATCCGTGGGAGCTCTGGATCGAGTTCGACCCGGCCTGAGGAGATGCCCGCTACCGGCACGGCCGCGGGGCGCACGATCGAGGGACGAACGCCCTCGACGTTCGCCACGGTTACGCGGGCGCGGGAGCTGCTGCACGAGGGTGAGGAGGGTCTCGCGCCGCTGGCCCGCGACCTGGCGGCGGGGCTGACGGGCGGGGCCGGGGATGTCGAGGTCGAGCGCTACCGGCGGCTGCTGTACGCGACGGACGCCTCGATCTACGAGATGGAGCCGGTGGCGGTCGTCTACCCGCGCTCGGCGGAGGACGTGGGGCACGTGATGCGCGTGGCGGGGGAGCACGGCGTGCCCGTGCTGCCCCGGGGCGGAGGCACGAGCCTCTCGGGACAGACGGTGAATCACGCCATCGTCCTCGACTTCACGACGCGCATGGCGGACGTGATCGCCATCGATCCCGACGGGCAGACGGCGCGCGTGCAACCGGGCGTCGTGCTCGCGGAGTTGAACAAGGCGCTGCGGCCCCATGGGCTGCAGTACCCCATCGACCCGTCGACGGCGAACCGGGCGACGATCGGCGGGGGCGTGGGCAACAACTCGTGCGGGGCGCACTCAGGGGTGTACGGGAAGACGGTCGACAACGTGGTCGCGCTGGAGGTGGTGCTGTCGGACGGGTCGACGGCGACGCTGGAGGCGCTGAACGAGGATGAGGCGGCGGCGCGAGGCTCACGGGAGGGGCTGGAGGGGGACATCTACCGGGGCGTGCGGGCGCTCGCGCGCGAGCACCGGGCGGAGGTCGAGAAGCGCTTTCCGAAGATCCTGCGGCGGGTCTCCGGCTACAACCTCGACGAGGTCCCCGAGGAGGGGCCGCTCAACCTCGCGAAGGTCGTGGTGGGGTCGGAGGGGACGCTCGCGACGGTGACCGAGGCGACCGTGCGGGTCGTTCCGATTCCACCCGCGAAGATGCTGGCGGCGCTGCATTTCCGCACGGTCGTGGAGGCGGCAGCGGCGACGGTGCGGGCGAACGCGCACGGACCCTCGGCGGTGGAGCTGGTGGACGACACGATCATCGAGCGCTGCCGCGAGAGCGCGGGCTTCCGCGACCTGGTCGCGTTCGTGCAGGGGGAGCCGGGGGCGCTGCTGCTGGTCGAGTTCGCGGGGGAGCGGGCGGAGGAGGTGGAAGCGAAGGTCGAGGGGCTGCGGGCGGACCTCGTGGGGGAGGAGGGAGCGTTCGCGGCGGTGGTGGCGCGGGAGGCGGGGGAGCAGCAGCGCATGTGGCGCATGCGGGAGGCGGGGCTGGGGCTGCTGATGAGCCTGCGGGGCGACGCCAAGCCGGCCTCGTTCGTGGAGGACACGGCGGTCGCGCCGGAGCGGCTGGCGGAGTACGTGGCGCGTTTCGACGCGCTCGTGAAGGCACGGGGGCTGCGTCCCGCGTACTACGGGCACGCGAGCGTGGGCTGCCTGCACATCCGGCCGGTGGTGGACCTGAAGGACGCGGAGGGGTTGGCGAACGCGGAGGGGCTGGCGGAGGAGATCGCGGACCTCGTGCTTGAGTTCGGCGGCTCGCTGAGCGGTGAGCACGGCGACGGGATCGTGCGGGGGGTGTTCACGGAGCGGATGTTCGGGCCGCAGCTGACGCGGGCGTTCCGCGAGCTGAAGGCGCTCTGGGACCCACAGGGCCTGCTCAACCCCGGGAAGATCGTCGAAACGCCGCCCTTCTCCGACAACCTGCGCCTGAGCCCGGCCACCGTGAATGCGGAGCTGCACACGGAGCTGGACTTCGCCTTCGAGGGCGGCCTGGCGCGGGCGGCGGAGCAGTGCAACGGCCAGGGCGCCTGCCGCAAGCTCGACGGGGGGATGTGCCCCTCGTACATGGTGACCGGGGACGAGGAGCACTCGACTCGCGGGCGGGCGAACCTGCTAAGGCAGGCGCTCAACGGGGCGCTGCCGCTAGAGGACCTGACGAGCGAGCGCATGCGCGAGGCGCTCGACCTGTGCGTCGAGTGCAAGGCATGCAAGACGGAGTGCCCCTCGGGCGTGGACTTCGCGAAGCTGAAGTACGAGGTGCAGGCGCAGTCGAGCGCGGCCCACGGCGCGCCCCTGCGCGACCGGGTCTTCGCGCGCATCCGCGTCCTGAGCGCCCTGACGAGCCCCGTCGCGCCGCTGGCGAACGCGGTGGCGCGGCTGGGGCCGGCGCGAGCTCTCCTGGAGCGCGTCGGGGGCGTCGACCGGCGGCGGCCGTTGCCGGCATTCGCACCGCAACGCTTCGCGCGGTGGTGGTGGCGACGGCCGAGGCCCGAAGGTGCGGCGCCGCGCGGGGAGGCGGTGTACCTGGTCGACACCTTCACGGAGTACTTCCACCCGGAGGTTGGGCGGGCGGCGGTGCGCGTGCTGGAGGCGCTGGGGTATGGGGTGACGGTCGTGCCGAAGCTGGAGTGCTGCGGGCGCCCGGCGATCTCGAAGGGGCAGTTGGGGCTGGCGCGGGGCTGGGCGGAGGCGAACGTGGCAAGGCTGGAGCCGCACGCGCGACGGGGGGCGCCCATCGTGGGCACGGAGCCCTCGTGCCTGCTCACGCTCCGGGACGAGTACCGGGACCTGCTGCCGGGGGAGCGGGCGGAGGCGGTGGCGGGGCAGGCGGTGCTGCTCGACGAGCTGGTGGCGCGGGTGGCGGGAGAGGACGCCTCGGTGGCGGACCTGTTCGGCGCGCGGTCCGGGGGCGAGGTGCTGGTGCACGCGCACTGCCACCAGAAGGCCCTGGCGGGGGCGGACGCGACGCTGCGGGCGCTGGAGGTGGCGGGGTACGTGCCGTCATTGGTGGACTCAGGGTGCTGCGGGATGGCGGGGTCGTTCGGCTTCGAGCGGGAGCACTACGAGGTCTCGCGGGAGATGGGGGCATACCGCCTCTTCCCGGCGGTGGAGGCAGCCGGGAAGGAGGTGGCCGTGGCGGTCACGGGGGTGTCGTGCCGGCAGCAGATCGGGCACTTCACGTCGCGCCGGCCACGGCACGTGGCGGAGCTGCTGGCGGAGTCGCTGGGAGAGGGCCAGGCGACAGCCGATCAGGAGGAGTCGCGCCGAGGCTGAGTGAGGGTGCGCCACTGCTGCTCGTCTGTCACGACGGAAGGACGCACAGGCTCGGCGCGCAGCTCCTCCATGAGTTCGACCAGACGACTCACATCCTCGACGCCCCCTTGCACGGAGGCGTCCATCTGCCAGTCCTCGTAGTAATTCTGATGGAGGGAACTCGCAATGCTGAACAGCCGTCGGATCTCCGGGCGGCCAGCGTCGTCCGCGACCTGGCCGGCGACGGCGAAGAGGTGGCGGTGCTTGCCGTGGTTCCAGCCGCGGCGCGCGGCGGCGGCTTTCATGGCGTGCGCGGCGGCGCCCCAGGCCTTCTCGGAGGCCTGCAGGCGGTCGCCCTTGTCGAACTCTTCCTGCGCCTGCCCGAGAAGGCGCAGGCTCAACTCGGCGTACTTCTCTTCATCTTCGCGCTGCTCGACCGTGACCATTTCGACTGCTCTCGCTCCGCCGTCTATATGTTACAGACAATGGTCCGTCTGTGTCACGCAACGGTGAGCGGCTCCAAAGCTGCGATGGCCGTTCGCACGGCCTCGCGGATGCGGGCTGCGTCGTCCGGGTCGATGCCCTCAAGAGAGATTCCTTTGCTCACGAAGAGGAATTCATAGGAGTAGACCCTCCCAGCGTTGTCGTAGTGGCGGATTCGGCCTTCGTCGATCCGCTCGCCTCCCCGGACACCGCCATCAGGCAGGTCCAGGTCGACGGAGATCGCGTCGGCCAGCGCGTCATGGCTGACGTACACGTTGTCATCTCCAGGGTTTGGCGCCCGAGGTTCGGGCAGTCAGCGTCTACGGGCCCTTGACCCCCTCGAACTCGGTCATGATGGCGCACTCGAGGATGCCGACGCCGGTGTCGCTGGGGTCGTCCATGTTGGTGTAGACGGTGGAGAGCTCGGCGTAGGAGCCGCCGCCGCTCATCTGCGGTATCTCGTTGCCGTCGTCGTCGAAGACTTTGGTGGGGTGGGACACGTCCCAGACCTCGCCCTCGACGAGCAGCTCGCCGCGGAAGACGCCGCGCCCGAGGCGGTCGTTCCAGCCGTTGGCGTAGCCGCCGGCGAGCATGTAGACGGGCTCGCTGACGACCTCGAGCTGGTAGTTCTCGACGACGCCGTCGGGGCGGGTGAGGTGGATCTTGCCGCGCTTGAAGCGGGGGAAGCCGTCCTCCCACTCGTGGTCGGAGATGGAGACGTCGGTGTAGGCGAAGCTCTCCTTGTCGGAGTCGTAGCCGTACTCGACCCAGGAGTGGATGCCGACGTCGGACTGGCGGCCGGTGCCGGAGGCGCGGTAGATGCCGTCCTCGCCGAGGCGGAAGGCGTAGTAGAGGCAGCGGTCGGGCATGTTGACGACGGCCCAGTGGCGCATGCCGTCGGAGCGGAAGCTGCCCTGTTCAGGCGGCGTCAGGGGCGGGGCGACGTAGGGGTTGGGCTTGGCGCCCGTGCCGGTGCCGGCGCCGATGCCCCAGGAGTGGTCGCGGGTGCCGCCCCAGCCGTCGCCGAAGTCGAACTTCCACTCGCGGCCGTTGATCCTGATCCAGCCGGCGATGTCGGCGGCCTGGATGTAGTTGGAGCGCTCGGCCACGAGGCGGCCGTCGAGGCGGTACTGGACACCGGGGGCCTCGTCGTAGGCGGGGGCCTTGCTCTCCCAGAGGATGTCGAACTCGATGCCGTGGGCGTTGTCATCGCAACCGATGCGGAGGGTGCGCATGCCACGGATGATCTCCTGCCAGAAGGGGCCGACGCGGAGCTCGTCGATGCGGGGCCGGAGGCGGCGGCTGGCGCGCAGGTTGTACTGCTTGCCGTCATCGAGGCTGACGATGGCGTAGGCGTCGATCACGTCGGTGTTGGGGTAGAGACGGATGGCGGTGATCAGGTTCACCTCGCCGGCGGGATCGCCGAAGCAGTGCCAGTAGCCGTCGCTCCACTCGGGGCTGGCGGTCTGGACAGAGTTGAAGGTGTCGATGGTCTGGTGGCGGGGCCACTCGTCGAGCTCGGTGAGGACGCGGGGACGGGGCATGGTCGTTCCTTTCTGCTGGTGGCTACGCCCGGGGGCGGGGGATGACGATGACGGGGATCTCGCGGGTGGTCTTGGCCTGGTACTCGGCGAAGGCGGGCATCTTCTCGGCCTGCTGGTCGAAGAGGCGTTTGCGCTCCTCGCCTTCGGGGATGACGGCGTTCACCGTGAAGGTCTCGTCCGGGAGCTCGATCGTGACCTCGGGGTTGGCGCGGATGTTGTGGTACCACTGCGGGTGCTTCGGGTTGCCCGCGTAGGAGGCGATGATGATGAGGTTGTCGCCGTCGGTGCTGTGGGCGAGGGGGGTGGTTCGCTTCTCGCCGCTCTTCGCGCCGGTGGTGGTGAGGAGGAGGAGGGGCGCATCGGCGAAGCGGCCCGTGACCTTGCCGCCGTTGGCGCGGAACTGCTCGATGAGGTGGTTGTTGTAGGAGATCATCTGGGCGATCGGGTCTTCGGAT
>JAJDUR010000124.1 GCA_022826585.1 Dehalococcoidia bacterium | reverse complement strand
TCGAACTCGACGATGAGCCAGCGCCCGTCGATGCCGGCGGGCACGTCGAAGTCGTGGGCGCGGGCGTCGGGGAGCTCGCGGTTCTCGGCGATGACGGCCTTGCCGGCGGCGTTGTTGCGGGTGCGGACGAACTTGCTCACGCGCGGCGCACCCTTCGCTCGCCCCGGTAGACGATGAGCAGGTAGAGCGTGTCGCCGCCCTCGCGTCCCGCCGCGGCGAGCTGCATGGAGACGATCTCGTCGGCGATGTGGTCGTTGAGCCACTCGTCGGTCAGGCGGTTGAGTTCGTCCGCGTTCCCGGCGGAGAGGACGGCGGTGTAGAGGTAGCTCGCGCTCGTACCGATGCCGCTCATGGCCGGGGAAGGTACGCGCCCGCGGGACCGCGGGGCAAGGGGCGGCTACCAGACGAGGTCGCCGATGATCCAGCCGAGGGCCGCGGCCGTGATGGTCACGGGGATGGTGTTGAGCCAGAAGTACCGCATCGGCATGGGCATACTCTTCCCTCAATTGTTGACTATACATCGTCATATGGCGGAAGGCTCCGACGGAGCGCCGTCGCTAGAATCGCGGGATGGGCGCCTTCGACGCGATCGTGGTGGGGGCAGGTCCGGCGGGGAGCACGACGGCCCGCGAACTGGCGGCGGCGGGCGCCCGCGTGCTCGTGGTGGACCGGGCGGAGTGGCCCCGCTACAAGGCCTGCGGCGGCGGGGTGCCCCTGCGCGCGGAGCGGATGCTGGCTTTCCCCATCGACAGCGTGGTCGAGGACTCGGTCTCGCGCATCGAGATGTCGGCGAGGGGCAAGATGGCGTTCACGAAACGTTCGCAGGGGCCGTTCGCCCGCATGGTCATGCGCGACCGTTTCGACATGCTCCTGCTGGAGCACGCGCAGCGCGCGGGGGCGGAATTGCGAGCGGGCACGGTCGTGCGGGAGCTGGACCTGAACGGCGGCGTCCGCATCCGGGCGGACGGGTTCGAGGCGGAGGCGGAGACGCTTATCTGCGCGGACGGGGCGCACTCGCCGGTAGGTCGGATGGCGGGGCTGGGGAGCGACATCGCGGAGTGCGCGGCCTGGGAGGTGGAGGTGCGGGGCCGCCCGCAGGACGCCTCGGTGGGGGAGGCGACGACGCTCATCGACCTCGGGTACGACCCCTGGGGCTACGCGTGGCTGTTCCCGAAGGCGGAACTGCTCTCGATCGGCATCGTGCTGCCCCGGGAGGACGCGGGGCGGATGAAGGGGCTGGTCGACCGCTACCTCGAACGGCTGGACCTGCGCGGGGCGGAGGTGGAGATCGCGCGGGGGCACAAGATTCGGTTCCGCCGGGGAGGGGAGGAGGTCGCGAGCGAGCGGGTGGCGCTCGCGGGGGACGCGGCAGGGCTGGCGGACGAGTTCACGGCGGAGGGCATCTCGTACGCGATCCACTCGGGGCGGCTGGCCGCCCGCGCGGCGCTGGGGGCGCTCGGCGGGCAGGGCGACCTGCGCCGGTACCAGGCGGACCTGGAAGACGAGATCCAGCCGGAGCTCGATGCGGCGCGAGCCATCGCCTACATGTTCTACGGGATGCTGAAGCGGGCGCGGCGACCCTGGATGCTCGCGAGCAAGCACACGCCGTTCCTGTGGTCGTCGTTGTTCGCGGTGCAGCGGGGCGAGTCGAGCTACGCGCGGGAGGCGCAGCGGGCGGGGCCGCTCACAGCCATCGCGAAGGCGATGCTGAGGCGTCGCGACGGGTAAACGGGACGTTGATCGCGGGGCGGCTCAGCCGTAGGCTCGGCTGCGGAATGATAGCGGCCAAGACTCGCAGCTAGGCGCCGGAAAGCCGCCCCACGGGCGGCTCCGAGGCGTTTCCATGCCCGATGACCTGGATCGGGCCGAGTTGCCGCCGCATTCCCAGGCTCTCCTTCGACTCTCCGGACACGAATGCGCACGGCGTGGGGTACCACCATGCGCAAACGATCCGCCCTTTCGACCACACTCGGCCAGCACCGCCTCCGCGAGCACGCCGCCACACGCATCGTCGCCTCGACGGGGCTCGCGCCACCCGCGCTGGTGTACGAGTTCGGCGCAGGGGATGGCGTGCTGACCGCCCTGCTGGCGCGGCAGGCGGGGCGCGTCGTGGCCATCGAACGGGATCGGCGCCTCTGGCTACGACTGCAAGAACGCTTCCAGAACGAACCGCGCGTGCGGGCAGTTCTCGGCGACTTCCGCGAGGTACCGCTCCCGAGGCGGGACCGGTACGCCGTCGTGGCGAACCTGCCGTTCGCTCACACCTCGGAAGCGATGCGCCTGCTCCTCGGCGCGCGGAACCGACCGCGTTCCATCCACCTCGTTATGTCTCGCGACGCCGCCCTGCGGTGGGGCGGGTTCGGGGAGGAGACGATGGTGTCGGTGCTGGCGAAACCGTGGTTCGACTTTCGCATCTCGCTGGCGCTACGACGGCGCGATTTCTCGCCGATGCCGAGGACCGACTGCGTCCTGCTGTCCGCGAGCCTGCGCCGGAGGGCACTGCTGGCGCCGGCGGAAGCGCGAGGCTGGGAGGCGTTCGTACAGAGGGGATTCGGCCAGGGACGTGGGAGCCTTCGCCGCAACCTGGCGAGGGAGATCGGCTACGATCGCTTCAAGCGCGCCGCACGGGATCTGGGAATCCAACGCGAGGCGCGTCCGGGGAACGTTTCGTTCGAGCAGTGGCTGGGGCTGTGGCGAGCGGGCGGTGGGGGGAAGCGGCGTTGAACGCAGCCGCCTTTACGTGCCCGCCCTTGCCGCAGTCGCGGGCCCGCCCGTAGGCTGGGGTGACACCCTTCCTGGAGATTCGGCGCATGTCCCAGAGCGCGACGCGCGAAGTTCGGCCCGACGGCAGGCTGCGGCTGCCACCGGGGCAGCGGCTCACGGCCGGCTGGCCCGTGCTCCACTACGGCGCCATCCCGCGCCTCGACCCGGAGACGTGGCGCTTCCACGTCTGGGGGCTCGTCGAAGAAGAGCGCAAGTTCACGTGGGACGAGTTCAACGCGCTCGGGAACACGACCGACACGAGCGACATCCACTGCGTGACGACCTGGAGCAAGTACGACAACAACTGGGAAGGCGTGCCCTTCCGCGCGCTCTACGACGCCATCAAGGTGAAGCCCGAGGCGAAAGTGGTGATGGTCCACAGCTACGGCGGCTACACGACGAACGTGCCGCTTGAGGACCTGCTGGCGGAAGGAGTGCTCTTCGCCCGGTCGCACGACGGGGAGCCGCTCACGAAGGAGCATGGCTGGCCGCTGCGGTTGGTCGTGCCCCACCTCTACTTCTGGAAGAGCGCGAAGTGGGTGGGCGGCATGCAGTTCATCGACGAGGACCGGCCGGGGTTCTGGGAGATGTACGGGTACCACATGTACGGCGACCCCTGGAAGGAACAGCGCTACTCCTAGCGCGTCACTCTCCCGATTCCCGTAGCAGCTCCGCCGCGGCCGCGCGGTTGGCGGGCGTGTCGCCGCCCAGCATGAGCGCGAGCTCGCGGAGGCGGGCCTCGCCGCTCACTTCCTCGATGTCGCTCCAGGCGCCGTCGTCGTCGCTGGCCTTGGTCACGACGAAGTGGCGGGTGCCGTAGGCGGCGACCTGCGGCAGGTGGGTGACGCAGAGCACCTGGTGGCGCTCGGCGAGACGGCGGAGCGCCTCGCCCACGACCGAGCCGGCGCGACCGCCGACGCCCTCGTCGACCTCGTCGAGCACGACGAGGCGGGGCTCGGCGGCGGCGCCGAGCACGGTGGTGAGGGCGAGCAGGAAGCGTGAGGTCTCTCCGCCGCTGGCGACGTTGCGGAGGGGACGGGGAGGGGCGCCGGGGTTGAACGCCGCGAGCAGCTCCATCTGGTCGACGCCGGACTCGGTGAAGGCGCGAGCGCCGGGCTCGCCACCGCCCGAGGGGGCAGCCTCCGGCGCCACGACCTCGTAGTCGGGAAGGGTGACGGCGAGGCCGTCGGGGGCGTCCTCGCAGGCGAAGCCCGCGGCGAGGGACGCGCCGGGCATCTCCAGCCGTTCCAGCTCCGCCGAGACCCCGGCGATGAGCCGCGCGGCCGCTTCGCGCCGGGCGAGCGAGAGGGAGGCGGCGGCCTCCGCCGCCGAGTCCGCGAGGGCGTCGGCGCGCTCGCGGAGGTCTTCGAGCGAGGCTCCGGCCGTCTCGATGGCGTCGAGCCGCTGCCGCGCGGACTGCTCGTACTGGAGAATCGCCTCGACGCTCTCGCCGTACTTGCGGCGGAGGCGAGCGATGAGGTCGAGGCGGGCCTCGACCGTCTC
The DNA here is from genome assembly GCA_022826585.1 of Dehalococcoidia bacterium. Taxonomy (GTDB): domain Bacteria; phylum Chloroflexota; class Dehalococcoidia; order Tepidiformales; family Tepidiformaceae; genus UBA2991. The sequence goes on along the minus strand of JAJDUR010000124.1, from coordinate 738 downwards.
GCGGCGCTCGGGGTCGTCCTCCAGTGTCTCGCGGTAGGCGCGAAGGGAGCGGCCGAGGTCGGCCGCGGCCTGCTCCAGCGTGACGCCCTCGGCGGCGAGCTCCGTGGCGCCGGGATCGCGGTCGGCGATCTCTTCGAGGGCGGCGACGGCTTCCGCGATGGGGGGTGCATCGAGTGCCTCCAGCGCGGTGGAGGAGGCGGCCAGCAGGCGTTCGACGCTGGCGAGGCGTCGCTGCTCGCGGCGCAGGGCCTCGTCCTCGCCGGGGACGAGGCCGGCCCGGGCGATCTCGTCGACCTCGAAGCGAAGCTGGTCCAGGAGCCGCTCGCGCTCCCGCGAGTCGAGGCTGACGGCCTCGATCTCGCGGCGGAGGGCGCGCAGCTCGCGGACCCGGGCGGCGAGCGCGTCACGCTGGTCGAGCAGCCCGCCGAAGGCATCGAGGACGGCAAGCTGGACCGAGGGCCGGAGGAGCGTGAGCTGCTCCGACTGGCCGTGGATGTCGATGACCCGTGCGCCGAGGTCGCGGAGGCGCTCAGCGGGCGCCGTCTCGCCATCGATGCGTCCCGAGGTGCGCCCGGAGAGGCGCACAGCGCGCTCGACGGACAGGCGCTCCTCACCGGCGCGCACGGTGGCGAGGACGCGGGCGCTCTCGGCGCCCTCGGCGACAACACCGCGCCCGTGCCTGCCGCCGAAGAGGAAGTCGAGCGCGTCGACGATGATCGACTTCCCCGCGCCGGTCTC
>JAJDUR010000024.1 GCA_022826585.1 Dehalococcoidia bacterium | reverse complement strand
AGCTTGTCGAGCTGCTCCTCGGTGGGGCCGTCGGGGCCGAACTGCGAGGGCTCGAGGCCGCTCGCATCGGGGGTGGCGAGGCGGTCGCGGAGGGGCATGCTCGTGACTTCGAGGATGTAGTCGCGCACCTGCTGCTTGCTCCACCGGTCGCGCCAGATGGTGTCGGCGTGCTCGGGGCAGACAACGAAGAGGACGTGGCCGGTGGGGGTGCGGGGGTTACCGACGGCGGCCATCGTGAGGCCGAGAATGCCGGTGAGGGAGCGGGCCGTGCGGGCGGTCTGGTCGACCATGAGCTGGGGGCCGCTGGTGGCGGGGAAGACGGTGACGACGCTGTCGTCGGGGTCGAAGCCCTTCTCGACGTGCATGGGCTCCCAGGGGCTGCGCTCCTCCCACTCGGCAAAGGAGAGGGTGTACTTCATGGGCGTGCCGAGGGTGGAGCGCTCGGTGCCGGCGGGCTTCGCTCCGCCGACGTTGCGCATGACGAGGCGCACGGCGCGCCCGATGGAGGCGTTGGCGCGGTTCCCCTGGCCGAGGGCGCCCAGCCGCATGTTCATGCCGATGTGGTGGCGGATGGGTCCGTTGACGACGATCGCGGGGGCCGCGCCCATGGTCGTAGCCCAGACCCCGTGGGCGTTGAACTCTTCGGTAACGCAGGCCTCGATGGCGGTGATGACCACCGGGAGGTATTCGGGCTTGCAGCCGGCCATGACGGCGTTGATGGCCACCTTCTCAACGGTGGCGGGGGCCAGGTTCGGAGGGACGACGGCGACGACATCCTGGGCGTCGCGGGTGGTGCCCTCGAGCATGCGCATGACGCGCGCGGGGGTGGGTGGGACGACGGGGAGGCCGTCGGTGAGGCCCTGGTCGTAGAGGAACTCGTGCAGGTCGTCGCCGGCGCCGATGTCGATGCGTCGGGCGCGCAGGGGGCTGCCTTCCGCCTCGGCGGCGAGGCGCTCGGCGATGCCGGGCTCGACCGAGCGCGAGCCGCAGCCGGGGCGCGAGTCGGGGTAGTCGCCCCAGCCGGGGTCGGGAGCATCGACGCCGGCCATGGCGGCGAGGTCGCCGAAGAGGTCCTGCCAGTCGTCGCGTCCGAAGCCGATGAAGCGCTTCTGCTCGGCGCCGTCGGGGGCGGTGAGGATGAGGGTGGGGACGGTATCGAGGTCGTAGGCGTAGGAGGTGTGCAGAGCGCTGTCGTCGAGCATGGGGGCGGTGAGGCCGTGGCGTTCGACGAGGACGGCGTTGCCCTCGGCCTCCTGGCCGATGGCGAGCACGTCGACGGCTTCGCCGAAGGCCTCGTGGGCGGCCTGGATGAGGGGCATGGAGAGGCCGCAGGTGGGGCAGTCTTCCTTGACGAAGGCGAGGAGGGAGGGGCGTCCGGAGGGGAAGGCGCGCTCACGCCCGTCGCCGTCGGTGAGGGTGAAAGCCGGAAGCTCGGACATGGGGCCTCCCTTGCTGAGGTCGGGCGCCATTGTAGGGCGGCGGGCCGCCACGTGACCCGCGCCCTCCGGTTCGCGAGAATAGGGCCAGCCGGGCACGACGCCGGGCACAAGGAGGCGCGGATGATCGGGACGGAGGCGTTTGACCGGTTCGTGAGCGAGAACCGCTGGGCCGTGGTCACGACGGTACGAAAGAGCGGGCAGCCGAGCAGCTCGGTGGTCGCGTATGCGCGCGAGGGCGACACCCTCGTCGTCAGCACGACGGCGCCGACACTGAAGGTGAAGACGCTGGAGAACGACCCGCGGGTGACGATCACGGTGTTCAACGACGCGGCGCCCTTCAACTTCGTGACGGTCGAGGGGCGCTGCGACATCGAGCGCGAGGGGCTGGAGCACGCCACGCACCTCGTGTTCGAGAACATCAAGGGCTCGGGCTTCACGGAGCCGGAGGACCTGCCCGCCTGGCTGGAGCAGCAGCGGCGGGTCATCCTGCGAATCCACGCGGAGCGCGTCTCCGGCGTGATTCGCTAGGGAAACGGACAGGAGGAAGCGATGCCGATCACACTTGAAGCGGGCGACACGGCCCCGGACTTCGAGCTGAAGGACCAGGACGGGAAGACGCACCGCCTGCAGGACTACCGGGGCAAGACGGTGGTGCTCTACTTCTACCCACGAGACAACACGCCGGGCTGCACGAAGCAGGCCTGCGGCTTCCGCGACAACCACGAGGCGATCGGCGCCGAGGACGCGGTCGTGCTGGGGGTCTCGACGGACAGCGGGGCCTCGCACACGAAGTTCCGGGAGAAGTACGACCTCCCCTTCCCGCTGCTCGTGGACGAGGACGCGAAGGTCTCGACGGAGTACGGCTCGTGGGGCGAGAAAGTGCTCTACGGGCGGAAGAGCATCGGCATGACGCGCTCGACCTTCGTGATCGGGCCGGACGGCACGTTCACGAAGGTGTGGAAGCGGGCGAAGGCCGCCGACAATGCCGACGCCGTCCTGAAACTGCTGCGCGGGGCGTAAACCGCAAGGAACGTATGACGGACCAGCCGGCGGGCGGCGGGCGCGAGGGTATCGAAGGGGTCGCGGGGGGCGACGGGCCGCGGCGGGGTGCCCTGTGGGGCAGGAACACCTGCGTCATCGCCGACCACCCGCTGGCGGCGGCAGCCGGCCAGCGCGCGCTTCACGACGGGGGCAGCGCCGCCGACGCAGCGGTGGCGATGGCGGCGGTGCTCACGGTCGCGCAGCCGTTCATGAGCCACCTCGGTGGCGACGCTTTCGCAACGGTGTACGACAGCGCGACGGGCGCGGTCGAGGCGCTGAACAGCTCGGGGCCCGCCCCGGCGAGCGCGAGTGCGGAGGACTACCGGAAGCTGGGAGGCATCCCGGACACGGGCGCGCTGGCGGTCACCGTGCCGGGATGCGTCGCGGGGTGGGGAGCGTTGCACGAGCGCTACGGCAAGCTGCCATGGGCGCGGGTGCTGGAAGACGCCGAGCGCATCGCGCGGGAGGGTTTTCCGGCATCACGGGCGCTGGCGCGGGCGGTGGGAGTCGGGCGGCAGCGGGTCTACCCGGCGGGGCCGTTCAAGGAGACGTTCGGGCACGTTGTCGGAGATGGAGGCCAGCAGGTCGTTCAGCCAGAGCTGGCGGGGACGTTCCGGGCGCTGCAGGAAGGTGGGGCGGCCGCGTTCTACGAAGGAGACATCGCGGAAGCGTGCCTGGCGACGCTGAACGGGCTCGGGGCCGCGTTCACCGCGGATGACTGGCGCGCTCCCGCGGAGTGGGTGCGGCCGCTCTCGGTCGAGTTCGGAGGCCTGCTCGTACACACGCAGCCGCCGCCCTCGCGCGGGCTCGTCACCATGCTGGCGTTGCGGCGGCTGGCGCGCTCGGACGGAGGCATCGGAGCACAGGTCGAGGCGCTGCGGGAGGCGTTCGCGGCCGTGGATGCGGAGGCGGGCGACCCGCGTACGACGGGCTTCGACGCGGCCGCGCTGCTGCGCGCGGGCGGGGCTCCTGCGGGCACGGGCGTGCCGAGTGGGGGGGACGGCGACACAACGGCGCTCCTCGCGATCGACGGGGAAGGGAACGCCGTGTCTCTGATCCAGTCGGTGTTCTCGGCCTGGGGGAGCGGGGTGCTCTCGGCGAGCACCGGGATCGTGTTCAACAACCGCATGCGGGGGTTCAGTCTCGAGCCGGGCCACCCGAACGAGCTGGCGGGCGGGAAGCGGCCCATGCACACCCTCCACAACTACATCGTCACGTCGGCGCCGGACCTGCCGCTGGCGGGAGAGGCGTCGGGGCCACGGGACGGCGAGCTGGTGGCCGTCGGGGGGACGCCGGGCGCGCACCGGCAGCCGCAGACGAACGTGCAGGTGCTCGACGCCGTCCTTCGCGGCGGGTCGGACCCGCAGGACGCTCTCGACGCAGCCCGCTGGGCGCTCGACACCGACGGCTCGCTGTACGCGGAGTCCCGTACGCCGGACAGCCTGGGTGAGGCGCTGCGGGCGGAGGGGCTGGCGTTCGAGCCGCTGGCGGCGTGGGACGGGTGGACGGGACGGGCCTGCCTGGCCGTGCTGGCGGGCGGGGGGATCGCGGCCGCGCACGACCTGCGCGGCGAGGGCGCCGCCATCGTCGGCTGAGGGGCTGAGCGGAAGGGGTCTCCGCCGTAGACTTCCGCGGCGGAGGGTACCCCATGGAGGATCAGCTACAGCGATTCATTCAGCAGAACCGCCCCGACGCCGAGTCGGTGCGGATCGAGGACTTCCAGCTTCTGGCAGGGGGCTACTCGCAGGAGACGTACAGCGCCGACGCAGTCGTCGAGAGCGGCGGGAGCAGCGAGCGGCTCCCGCTCATCATCCGGCGCGACCCGCCGCCGGAGATCGACATCCTGCCGACGAAGCGGCGGCTTGAATTCAGCATCCTCGAGCGGGTGGGGGAGCGCACGAACATCCCCGTTCCGAAGGCGTATTTCCTCGACGACGAGGGAAAGGCGCTCGAGCGGCCGGCGATGGTTATGGAGCGCGCCCGCGGGAGCGCCGACCTGACGCCGCTGTTCGCGCCGGGGAACGAGGACGAGGCGGAAGCCGTCGCGACCGAGTTCTGCGAACGGCTGGCGGAACTGCACGCGACCTCGCTGGACACGCTCGATCCCGAGGGCGACTTCCGGGACGCACGGGAAGTGGGCATCGACGCATCGAGCTGGGAGTCGTACATGACGAGCTCGACCGAGTTCTTCATGGAGAGCTACCAGCAGATTGCCTTCGACCCGCTGCCGGTCTTCTTCGACATGTACGCAAGCCTGCCCAACAGCCTGCCGAAGCCGGTCCCGCTGGCGATGTGCCACGGCGACTACCAGCCTTCGAACTTCCTCTACGAAGACGGACGCATCACCGGGATCATCGACTGGGAGGCGGCGCACGTGGGGGATCCGCGGGAGGACATCGGCTGGCTCTACCAGCTCTCGGCGATCACGGGGTTCGACCTGGCGGGAAGCGTGAAGGCCGACGGGGGCTTCCTGGAGCACTACTCCAGGCTGAGCGGCATCCCGGTGACGCAGGAGGACGTGGGGTTCTTCATGGTGTTCTCGTCGGCGGCGCTGGCGGCCCCGATCCTGGACGCCGTGCGGCGAGGCCTCGATGGTGAGAGCAAGAACTTCCTGAGCACGTACATGCTGCAGCCGCTGGTCGCCGCCCAGCCCGGCTACTGCGGGATCCTCGGATACCCCGAGGCGGAGGAGTAGGTCCGATGTTTACGAATCCAAGTTCGGCGCGGGTCCTGGAGCTGATCCGCGAGAGCCTCGACCGTGATGTGATGCCGGAGCTACAGACCAACGCCGCGAAGGTCACGGTGCAGATGATCCAGCAGATGCTGGTGTCGGTTGAGCGGCGCCTGCCGGTCGAGCAGCAGTGGATGGCGGACGAGTGCGGGCGCATGGCGCGCGTGCTGGCGGAGACGGCGGAGGCGGTCGCGGCGCGCGATGGCGCGGCTGCCGACGGCCTGCGGGCCATCGGCGAGCGCGTGTCGGCGGCGCCGGAGTTCCCCGAGATTCCGCCGTTCGCGGCCATCAACGAGAGCTACGGCGAGCTGAGCACGCTCCTGACGGAAGCGATCGGCCACCTGCACAGGCTCGACGGCGAGGGCTGGGAGGAGGCTCCGGAGCGCATCCAGAAGCTTCGCGCCTATCTGCAGCTTCGCATCAACCGGGACATGCAGGGCATCTTCGCGATGGACGCGGGAGGGCTGCTGGGGCGCGGCTAGGAGCGCCGTTCGCCCCGCCGGCGAGCGTGTGTGCCCCGATGGTGCGACGATCGGGAACGATCGCCACCTGGAGGCCGCACCATGACCGTCACCCGCCGCGTCACCGTCGAACGGAACAGGCTGCGTTTCGCCGCAGCCCACTTCGCCACGTTCCTTGGGGAGTGCGAGCCCCTGCACGGGCACAACTACGACGTCATGGTCGATGTGGAGGGGGAGCTCACGGAGGACTCGTGGGTGTGGGACTTCGGCGAACTGAAGCGGATGACGAAGGCGATCGCCGACGAGCTCGACCACAAGTTCGTGCTCCAGCTCGAGAGCCGCGTCCTGACGATCGCGGAGGGCGAGCACGACTGGGAGATCTCCTACGAGGGGCAGCGGTACGTGTTCCCGAAGTCGGACGTGGCGGCGCTTCCGATCGACAACTCGACGGCGGAACGGCTGGCGGAGTGGTTCGCGTTGCGGCTGCAGGCGGCGCTGGCAGAGCGGGGAGCCAGCAACATCAAGCGGCTGACGGTAGGGATCGAGGAAATGCCGGGACAGGCCGGTTGGTATACTGCCGAGTAGGCTCGCGAGGGGATTACGCAGGGGGGAAGGGCGCCAATGTCGGTCGACTGGGACAAGACCATCAACGAGATCCTGGCGGGCACGCTGGCGTGCCAGGCCTGCAATGCGCTGGGCGACGAGATGATCGTGGGCTACACGCGCAACACGGAGGCGGCGGAGTTTGCGGCGCGCTGCCAGGAGTGCGCCGACAAGTCGGACTGCGACGCGCGCAAGCTGGTCGTGGTGTGCGAGTCGTGCGCGGACCGCTACCGCGTCAACGGTCGGCTGATGGACGAAGCGGGGTGGATGGGTATCCAACTGGACGAGTGCCGCCGCAACCTCGAGGAGTCGCTGGACTACCTCTCGACGTACTGGAAGGAAGAGGCGGAGGTCGCGTACGCGGATATGTCGCGCAGGCTCGAAGAGGTGGACCCGGACACCTTCCGGGAGGAAGACGGCTGGCGGGCGCGGATGGAGGAGGAGTACCTCCGCATCCACCGCTGGTTCCGGGACCACAACGTGCGGCTCCCGGACGCGGGCTGGCGCAGCCAGTACGTCGAGGACGTGGTGGCGCTGGGGTACACGTCGCGGCTGGGCGACTGACTCCCCGGCCCGCTCCAGCCGTGCCCTTGGAGCGGCCGGCGTCGCGAGGGGTGGAGCTGCAAGCGAGGGGCCCTACGGGGTGCCTTTGCTATACTCGCTCGGCGCGCGGAAGTAGCTCAGTGGTAGAGCGCCTCCTTGCCAAGGAGGAGGTCGCGAGTTCGACCCTCGTCTTCCGCTCCATGGCTCCCCACGTCGCCCATCCTTGACCGGGCGCGCGTGGCGGGTCTACGGTCAGCAGCAGCCGAAGTGGCGGAATTGGCAGACGCGACGGTCTCAAACACCGTTGGGCGTTAAGCCCGTGCCGGTTCGAGTCCGGCCTTCGGCACCAGCGCTTCGCACCCGCGCTCTGCCGAGTGGTGTAACGGTAGCACACGGGCCTTTGGAGCCTTTGGTCGGGGTTCGAATCCCTGCTCGGCAGCCATTCGGGGGTGGGCGGGCTTGGCGCCAGCCCGCTTCTTTGTCCGCTTCCCTCAAAGCCTCTCCTGGACGCGCTCCGACTCCAGTTCGCGGAGTGCGTGGCGGCCGATCCAGCTCGGGGCCCGCGCCGGGTCGGCCGCGAGCCGGGCGGCGACGTCGCGGGCGGCGTCGTTGAGCACGCGGTTTCGTTTGCCGATCGCGCGCAGGGCCATGTCCACGGACTTCTTCACGTAGTCGCGATCGTCCTGGGCGGCTTGTTCGATCCACGCGAGCGCGTCCACGAACCGTTCATCGTCCGCTTCCTTGTCGTGGAAACTGAGGCCCCAGAGCAGGGCGAAGGCCGCGCGCTTCTTGAACTCGCTCCGCGCCCGGGCCCACTTCGGCACCTTGCCCCAGGCGTGACGAGTACGGTCGAACAGGTGGAAGCAGGCGGTGTCGCAGATAGCCCAGTTGTCGAAGTCGGCGGCCCAGGCATCCATCTGCGCGCTCGTCATCGCGGCGGGTTCGGCGATGAACGCGGCGACCGTTCGAGCCTCGTACCAGCCGGTCTCCCACAGCGCGAGCGCCAGGTCGTGGTCCTTGCCGACCTTCTTCGCATAGGCCTTCATGTCGCGCATGGCGAGGCCGAAGGCGCGGTCGTTGGGGATGGCGTAGCGAAGCATCCCCTCGCGGGCCTCTTCCGAGCCGTTCTCCCGCAGCCAGGCGAGTACCGAGTCCGTCGTGTGGGTCACGCCGTCGCCCCTCTTCCCCACTCGGCTACCGGAGCGCGGGCCTAGCTGCCGCCGGTGACGGAGAGGGTGGCGCCGGTCACCCAGGAAGCGGCGGGGGAGGCGAGGTAGACGACGGCGGCGGCGACGTCCTCGGGCTCGCCGATGCGCTTCAGCGGCAGCATCGCACCGAGCCCCTGGCGCAGCTGCTCCTCGCTCATTCCGGTGTACTCGATCATGACCTCGGTGGGGACGGGGCCGGGGGAGACGCCCACGACGCGCACCCTGGGCGCCAGTTCGGCGGCGAGGGTCATCGTGAGGCTGTTGACGCCGAACTTGGCGGCGGCATACGGGCCGTTCATGGGAGAAGGCTTGGTCGCGGCAGCGGAGGAGATGTTCACAATCACACCGCCTTCCTCGCCCATGACCCGGTTCGCCGCCCTGGCCCCCGCCCACACGGACTTGAGGTTGAGGTCGATCTGGTTGTCCCAGGCTTTCTCGGGAGTGCCGAGGATGGTGCGGGCGGTCCGGTCCTGGGCGCCGCCGACGTTGTTGACCCAGATCGTGAGCTTGCCGAACTCAACGGCAGCGGCGTCCGCGAGAGCCTCGATCTGGTCGACCTCGAGGAAGTCGGTCGTCAGCGCGAGGGCCTGGCCACCGGCGTCCCGGACCTTCTGCGCGACCGCTTCGATTTCGTTCGTGCGGCGAGCGGCCACGACGACGGCGGCGCCCGCTTCGGCGAGGCCCACGGCGATGCCTTCGCCGATGCCACGCCCGGAGCCGGTGACCACGGCCACCTGTCCATCGAGCCGGAAGCGATCGAGGATGCTCACATTTCCCTCGTTCCCGTGGGGCCGCCACTGACGGCCAGCGTCTGGCCGGTGATCCACTCGGCTGCGGGGGAGCAGAAGTAGACCGCCGCGGCGCCGAGATCCTCGGGTTTGCCCGCCCGGCCCGCGGGCAGCTGCTCGCCCATGCTCTCGACGGCGGATTCGTCCACCTTCATGGTCTCGAAGAACATCTCCGTCGGGACGAGGCCCGGCGCGATGCAGTTGACCCTGATCTTCTGCGGGGCCAGCTCCATGGCGAGCGTCTTGGTCATGTTGATCATGGCCGACTTCGTCGCGGCGTACGGGCCAGCCGTCGGCGACGGGCCCCAGGCAGCGACGGACGCGATGTTGATGATAGTGCCGCCGTCGGTGATCTGCTCGACGGCCGCCTTCGACCCCCACCAGGCGCTCTTCAAGTTGAGGTCGACGAGGGTGTTCCAGACGTCCTCCGGGGTGTCGACGAGCGCACGCTGGGTGCGGTCGAGATTGCCGCCGGCGTTGTTGACCCAGATGGTGAGCTTCCCGAGCTCGGCCACGGTGGCCTCGGCGAGGCGGTCGTTGGCGGGCCAGTCGAGCACGTCCATACCCACGGCGAGGGCCCGGCGGCCGATTTGCCGGACCTCGTCGGCGACGGCCTCGACCTCGTGGGCGCGGCGAGCGGCAACGGCCACGTCGGCGCCGGCCTCGGCGAAGGCAAGGGCGATGCCGCGGCCGATGCCACGGCCTCCGCCGGTGACCACGGCCACCTGCCCATCAAGCCGAAACTGGTCGAGGACGCCCATGCGCGCATCCTACGGGACCGATACCCTCCGGGCGTTCGGCCCACGCGCGCCCTTACGGGGCCGGGAGGCTCTGGGTGATGCGTTCCGACTGCTGCGTCTCTATCCTTCACGCACCGTGGCCGGGGGAGGATCACGTGGCGCTTGATTTCGCGACCGCCGAGTTGTTGGAAGTTGCGGGAGGCGGCAAGCCCCTGCAGGAGAGCAGCGTCGAGGAGGCGCGAGCGCTGGGCGAGGGCCTGGCCGAGCTGAACGGACCCGCCCCGGCGATGTTTCGCGTCGAGGAGCACGGCCTGGCCGTGCCCGGGGGCACGGTGCCGCTGCGGGTGCTGGTCCCGCTAGAGCGGTCCGCGGGGGTCATCGTGTTCTACCACGGGGGCGGCTGGGTCATCGGCTCGATCGATGAGAGCGACACCGTGGCCCGCAAGCTCGCCGAGCGCACGTCCTGCTCGGTGGTCCTGGTCGACTACCGGCTTGCCCCGGAGCACCGCTACCCCGTGGCAGTGGACGACTCCTACGCGGCGCTCGAGTGGGTCGACGGACATCTGGCCGAGATCGCCGGGCCGGGCGCTCCCCTGTTCGTGGCGGGCGACAGCGCGGGGGGCAACCTGGCGGCCGTGATGGCGCTGCGGTCGCGGGACCGCGGTGGGCCGGCCATAGCAGCGCAGATCTTGATCTACCCCGTGACCGACGCCGACTTCGATCGCCCGTCGTACACCGATCCGGCGAACCAGGTGCTGCTGACGCGGGAGGCGATGATGTGGTTCTGGGACCACTACATCCCGGACGCGGCGCGGCGGGGGGAGGCGGACGCCTCGCCCCTGCGCGCGGCCGACCTCACCGGGCTTCCCCCGGCGGTGGTGTTGACGGCGGAGCACGACGTGCTCCGCGACGAAGGCGAGGCCTACGCCGAGCGGTTGCGGGAGGCGGGCGTGGCAGTTGATTTCAAGCGTCACGAGGGCCAGATGCACGGGTTCTTCACCTTGCTGCTGCTTCCGGGGAGCGAGCGGGGGTTCCAGCAGGTGGTGAAGGCCGTGCGCGCGATTGTCTACCAGCGGTCCCGGGAGGCCGCGGAGGCGGCACCGTAGCCGACGAGCACGCGCGAGGGGAGTAGTCTGGGGCCGGAGCCCCGCAGGCAACGCTCGACGAGGGAGAAGAGACATGACCACCGACACCCGCCACGTGGAACTCGACGCTGTCGTCGTCGGCGCCGGATTCTCCGGCATGTACATGCTCTACCGGCTGCGCGACGTGCTGGGGCTCTCGGCGCGCGTGTTCGAGGCGGGCGACGATGTCGGCGGAACCTGGTACTGGAACCGTTATCCCGGGGCCCGCTGCGACTCCGAGTCGTACCTCTACTGCTTCACCTTCGACAAAGACCTGGCCCAGGAGTGGACCTGGAGCGGCAAGTATCCCGAGCAGCCCGAGATCCTGCGCTATCTCAGCCATGTCGCGGAGCGGTTCGACCTGCGCCGCGACATCCAGTTCGAGACGCGCGTGACGGCAGCGCACTTCCGCGAGGACCTGAACCGCTGGGAGATCGAGACCGACCAGGGCGACCGCGTGCTCGCGCGCTACTTCATCACCGGAGTCGGCTGCATTTCGGCGGGCCAGGTGCCGGACATCAAGGGCCTCGACAGCTTCCAGGGCGAGTGGCACCACACGGGCGCGTGGCCGCACGAAGGCGTCGACTTCACGGGCAAGCGCGTCGGGGTGATCGGCACCGGTTCGAGCGGGGTACAGGCCATCCCGGTGATCGCCCAGCAGGCGGGACACCTGACGGTCTTCCAGCGGACACCGCAGTACACGATCCCGGCCCGCCACGGCACGGTCACACCCGAATTCCTGGACGAGGTCAAGGGGCGGTACGACGAGATCTTCGAGAAGAGCCGCTGGTCGCGAGGCGGCACCCACTACGACGAGGCCGAGGGTTCGGCCCTTGAGGTAGACGACGACGAGCGGCGCAGGATCTACGAAGCGGCGTGGGAGCAGGGCGGTTTCAAGTTCCTGCTCACCACGTTCGGCGACATCACCTTCGACCGGCGCGCCAACGACACCGCCGCGGAGTTCATCCGCTCGAAGATCCGGGAGATCGTCGACGACCCGGAAACGGCCGAGAAGCTCATGCCGCGGGACCACCCGTTCGCGTCGAAGCGTGCGCTCATCGACACCAACTACTTCGACACCTACAACCGCGAGAACGTGGACCTGGTCGACATCCGCCACGCGCCGATCGAGGCGATCACGGCGAACGGCATCCGCACCCGCGAGGGCGAGTACGAGCTCGACGTCATCGTCTTCGCGACCGGCTACGACGGGATGACGGGCGCGTTCAACCGCATCGACATCCGCGGTCGCGGCGGCGAGGCGCTCAAGGAGAAGTGGGCGGAGGGGCCGAAGGCGTACCTGGGGCTCTCGCCCGCGGGGTTCCCCAACATGTTCATGATCACCGGCCCGGGCAGCCCGTCCGTGCTGAGCAACATGCCGCCCACGATCGAGCAGCACGTGGAGTTCGTCTCGGACTTCGTCGAGTACATGGTCGAGCACGGCATCGAGCTGGCGGAGGCGGACGCCGAAGCGGAGGCGGAGTGGGTGGACCACGTGAACGAGGTCGCGAGCAAGACCCTCTACATGCTGGCGGACTCGTGGTACCTGGGGGCGAACATCCCCGGCAAGCCGCGCGTGTTCATGCCCTACGCCGGCGGGCTCGGCGTCTACCGCGAGAAGTGCAACGAGATCGCGGAGGCCGGCTACGAGGGATACGTGCTCCAGAGCCGGGAGCCGGTCGAGGTCTGAGCCCCGGCGCTAGCCTCCTCCGGCCGACCCCTGCGTCCAGATGTGGTCGATGCGCGTGCGGTGGATGAACCACTCGCCGTCGACCTTCTTGTAGACGTCGTTGTAGACGCCGAGGAGGCCAACGGGGTTGGGGTTGTCCCCGAGCCCCAGGTCGAGCAGGAACCAGCTGCCGGTGGCGCTGTCCGGGCCGGTGAGCTGGACCCAGCCGTTCGTGGTCGCGTGCATGAACGAGAACGGCTTGGAGCTGCCCCCGGCGACCTTCGCGTACTGCTCCCGGATCTCGTCGCGGCCGACCCAGTCGCCGTAAGGCAGGTCGTCGCTGAACTCGCAGACGGCGTCCTCGGTGAAGAGCATGGCCATCTCGTCCGTGCGCAGGCTGTCGAACAGCTGCGAGTAAAGGACCCGCAGCTGCTTGATCGCTTCGATTTCGAGATGCTCTTCGAGGGTTGGTGGCTTCACGCCCATGATGCGTCGCTCCTCGTGTGATGTGCCGGGCAGGATACCGCCATGGCGGGGCGGCGGCGTGGAGCTTTACGCGAAAGAGCCGTCAGTTGCGGTTGGGGAGGCGCGACCAGACATCTTGCTGCTCGAAGAGGAGGTCGTGCATCTCCCAGAACTTGCCCTGCTCCCCGGCGCAGTGGGCGGCGACATGGGCGGCGGGGGCGTTCGGGTGGATCTGCGTCAGGGGGAAGTGGACGAAGGCGAGGGCGACGTCATCGCCGATGAGACCGCGCAGCTGCGGCAGGGTGTCGTCGTACCAGCGGCGGCAGAAGGGACACTGGAAGTCGCTGAACTCGACGATCATGACGCGGGCGTCGGGGCTGCCCTCGATGGCCGCCCCGGCGATGTCGGGGCGCTGGGCCACGATGGCGAAGCCGGGAGGATCGCGGCGGGCGAGCCCCTGGAGGTCTTCCGAGTACTCGTCGATGGACGAGGGGCTGCCGGACAGCTCGGCGGCGATGACCTCGGCGAACACCCAGGCCGGCTGCGCGCCGGAGATGTACTTGTCGTTGATGAAGAAGGTGGGGGTGCCGTTTACGCCCAGGGCGACCCCACGCTGAAGCTGATCGACGACCGCCTCCTCCGCGGCGGCGGACTGGAAGCACTGCCCGAAGCTCGCGACATCCAGTCCAAGGGATTCGGCGTAACCATCGAGCGCGTCGCGCAGCGTTGCCTGCTGCTCCGCTCCCCCCTGGGCGGGAGCGCCCTGCTGGGCGGCGGACCCGGCCCGGTCGGCGGCTTCGGAGACCGACTCGGCCGCGGCCGCGAGGGACTCCGCGGAGTCCGAGAGCGACTCGGCGGAGGCGGAGATGGAGTCGAGGGCGGGAGCGAGCGGCGGGGAGGGCTCGGAGCCGTCGTCGGTCACGACGATGGCGACCACGATGGCGGCAGCGCCCAGGAGGATGGCGAGCGGCGTGAGGAAGTGGGACCACACGGGTGGGCGAGCGGGGCCTGGATCGTCCGGGGGAAAGGTCACGTCGCAATCCTAGCGCGGGCGGCGCTTCACGCGAGCCCTTGCCGTGGCCCGCGCCTGACGACACTCGCCGGCCGGCGCCTAGAAGACGGCGACGGGGTTGACGGCGCTCCCGGTGCCGCCTTCGAGGCGGAGGGGCTGGATGCTGAGGAAGAACTCCCAGCGGTTGAGGCGCTCGCAGGTCCTGGCGAGGGCCTCGAGGTCGCAGTTGTCGATGAGGTGCACGCCCATCGCGACCATGGCGATCATGTGGACGGGCACGCCGATGGCCTCGTAGCCGGGGGACCCGGCTTCCTGGGCGGTGTCGGCGCCGATGACGGCGACCTCGCGCTCATGCAGCCAGGGAAGGGAGGCGACGTGCCAGCCGCCCGAGGAGGGCGGGTCCTGCTCCTCGCGCTGGCGGCGCCCCTTGCCGGTGCGCAGCAGGACGATGTCGCCCGTGGAGACGCGCACGCCCTGCCGCTCTTCGGCGGCCCCCAGGTGCTCGGGGAAGACCCCCTCGCCCGGTTCGAGCCAGGGGCGCCCATCGAGGGCGGGAATATCCATGAGGACGCCGCGCGTGACGATGCCGTCGCCAAGCTCGGTGACGGCGAAGTGAGAGGCGCCCTGCTGGGCATTGACGAGTTCGGCGGGCTTACCGTTGTACATCTGGCCGTCCCAGAAGATGTGGCTGAGGCCGTCGAGGTGGGTAACGGTGGCCCCGTGAAAGGCAAGGCTCATGACCTCGAGCGCGGCGCCGCCACGACCGAACACGAGGGGGTCTCGGCCGGTGGCGACCATGTAGCGCTGAGGGACACCGAACAGGTGGTCGGGGCGGGGAGCGGTCCCGATGTCCCAGGCGCAGGAGACGGAGATGCCCTCCTGGACCAGGGAGGCCGCGTTCCGGCGCTTCTCCGGGGTGATGTAGTTGAGCGCGCCGAGTTGGTCGTCCGGGCCCCAGCGGCCCCAGTTGGAGAGCGAGTCGAAGTAGCCGAGAGCCTCGGATTGGGTCGGGGGGTGTTCGGAGCTGTTCACGTCGTCCTCCCTGCGGTCCGAGTGGCGGGCAGGGTACCCGGTCCGCAGGCGTCACGGAGCCGTGAGGTTCCCCCTCGCGGCGAACGTGGATCGAACGGGAACAGCTGGCTCCGGCCAGAGAGTTAGAACTGACGGTAGGCGCGGTGGCGCATGACGATGCTCTGGACGATCCCGAGGCCGAGGAAGAGGGTCACGAGGGAGCTGCCGCCCTGGCTCACAAAGGGGAGGGGGAGGCCAGTGACGGGGAAGATGCTGAGGTTGACGGCGATGTTGATGTAGGCCTGCATGAGGATCATGATCACGACCCCCGAGGCCACGAGTTGACCGGGGATGTCGCCCGCGATCTGGGCCGCTCTGATACCTCGCATCAATAAGAGGATGAAGAGGGCGAAGAGGGCCATGGCCCCTACGAAGCCAAGCTCCTCGCCGAGCACGCTGAAGATGAAGTCCTTGGTCTTCACCTTGAGGAAGTCGAGCTGGGTCTGCTCGCCGTTCGTGAGGCCCTTGCCGAAGAGCTGGCCCGAGCCCACCGCGATCTGCGACTGGATCGGGTTGTAGCCGGCGTCGAGGGGATCCTCCTCGGCATTGAGGAGCACGGAGATGCGCTCGATCTGGTAGTCGGCCACCGTGAACGTCCAGACGAAGGGGAGCAAGGCGAGGAAGACGGCGCCGAAGAAGAGCAGGTGGCGGCGCTGGATGCCCGCGACGACGACCATGCCGAGCCAGATGGCGGCGAAGATGATGCTCGTGCCGAGGTCGGGCTGCGTGAACACGAGGAGGAGCACGGGGGCGGTGATAGCGAGGGAGCCCCCGAGGACTCGGAGGTCACGGGCATCGCCACCCTGCTCGCTGAGGAAGCGGGCGAGCAGGAGGACGGTCGCGAGCTTGGCGAACTCGGAGGGCTGGAACTGGATGGGACCGAAATCGAACCAGCGCGTCGAGCCGAACTCCGTCTGGCCGATGGGAATAAGCACCAGCAGCAGCAGGATGGAGGCGCCGTAGAGCCACCAGGCGTAGTGCAGCAGCGCGTGATAGTCGAGCCTGGAGACGATGAACATCGCGCCGATGGCGATGAAGGCGAAGAGGCCCTGCCGGACGACGGGATTCTGGAGGCTGGCCGCGGGGCCGTCGTAGGAGCCGAGGCTGCCGCTGTAGATGAGCACGAGCCCGTAGCCGACGAGGGCGAGCGCGGCCAGGGCGAGGATCGCATCGAAGCGATCCCAGGCGCGAAGGGTGCCCTCGACTCCAAACCTGTTCATGGCGCTACGTTGTCCATGAAGAAGCCGATGATGTCGGCGGCGATGGGAGCGGCCTTGGTTCCGCCCACGCCGAGGTCATAGAAGACCGTGACGACGACCTGGGGGTTGTCATACGGGGCGAAGCCCGTGAACCAGGCCCGCTCTTTTGTCTGGCCGTCTTCGGGATCGACGAACTCGGCAGTGCCGGTCTTGCCGGCGACGAGGAGGTCGGGAAGGGCGGCGCGGCGGGCGGCGCCGTCGATGACGGACTGGCGCATCCCCTGGCGGATGACGGCGAGGTGTTCCTCGTCGACGGGCACGCGCTCCCGGGTGGGCTCGGTCGTGGAGACGACGGACCCGTCGGCGGCGAGCACCTGCCTGGTCACGTAGGGTTTCAGGAGGTCGCCACCATTGGCGATGGCGGCGGTTGCGACGGCGATCTGGAGTGGCGTGGCGGTGACGTCGCCCTGGCCGATCCCCATGAAGCACGTGTCGGCGAGGTACCAGTCGCGGTCCT
>JAJDUR010000079.1 GCA_022826585.1 Dehalococcoidia bacterium | reverse complement strand
ACGGCGGCACGATCGAGGCGCCCGAGGGGGCGCCCCTCGTCGAGGTCCTGAAGAACAACGGCATCTACATGTCGAACCTCTGCTACGTGGACGGCCTGAAGCCGTACGCGGGTTGCCGCACCTGCCTGGTCGATATCGAGGGGCCGCCGGGATTGCAGCTCGCCTGCACAAGCGTGGTCCAGGACGGGATGACCGTTCGCACGGACACCGACGAGGTGAAGGAGGGGCGTCGCGCCGTCCTCTCGGTGCTGATCTCGAACCACAGCGAGCGCTGCCTGACCTGTCACCGGCGGGAGCACTGCCACCCGGGCGACATCTGCCTTCGCGACGACGTGGTCACACACCGTTGCCTGACTTGCTCGAAGAACTACCGCTGCGAGCTCCAGGCGACCTGCGAGATGGTGGGCATGTCGGGCTACGAACCGTGGGTTGGCGAGGAGCGCACCTTCTACCAGGCGCCGCAGCCCCCGGCCGACCGGGCGAACCCGTACATGGAGTTCGACCCGCAGATGTGCATCATCTGCACGCGCTGCCAGCGGGTCTGCGAGGAGAAGCGGCACACGAGCGCGATCACGCTCGGGGGCCGCGGGTTCGACCTGCAGATCACGTTCGGGGCGGGCGGCGCCATCCATGAGAGCAACTGCGACTTCAGCGGCGCCTGCATCGATGTCTGTCCGACGGCGGCGCTCATGGAGCACCCGAACAAGTGGGTGGCGAAGCCGGACACGTGGACCACGACGACCTGCGACTCGTGCGCCGTCGGGTGCAGCATCAGCATGGGGTCCCGGGAAGGGCGGGGCGTGATCGTGCGACCCGGTCCCGGGAACGAGTTCTCGGGCGACCAGATTTGCGTTCGCGGGCGCTACCACTACGACTCGCTGAAGCCGCGCGAGCGACTCTCGCGGCACCTGGTGAAGCGAGGGGTCATCCAGGCGCCGGCGTCCCTCGAGGACGCCGCGGCGGAAGCGGCGAGCGCCCTGCGCGAGGCCGCCGGCAAGGGCCGCGTGGGCGTGCTCGTGGGAGGCACCGTCACGAACGAAGAGGCGTACCTGGCGAAGCTGATCGCGGGCGAGGCGCTGGGCACGGCCGCCGACAGCCCCCTCGGTCCCGTGATGCGGGCCACGAAGGACGCGCTCGAAGCGCGGCTGGGCACGTGGCGCATGGCCACCGACATGACGCGCATCCCGAAGGCGAAGGCGATCGTGGTGGTCGCGGACGACCTCGAGGAGAGCCACAACGTCCTCAGCGTCCGCATCAAGGACGCGGTGGTGCACGAGAAGGCGACGCTGGTCGTCATCGGCGCGCTACGGAGCGAGCTTGTCGACTTCGCGACGCACTGGATTCGCCCGGCCGCGGGCGAGGAAGGGCAGGCTGCGGCCGCCCTTGCCGGCGCCGTGGCGGGCGAGGCTGCGAGCGGCGACATCGGTGCGGCAGCGGACGCGCTCCGAGCGAGCGAGGGCGCGCTCGTGGTGTGCGCGCCGAACCCGGTGTCGCCCGCGATTGCGGGGGCGATGGCGGGCGGGGCGGCGAACCTCGCGGTCGCGCTGCATGGCGAGGCGGCCTCGGACCACCTGGTCGTGGCGCCGCCCGAAGTGAACACGCACGGCCTGCTCGACGTGGGTGTGGCCGTCGAGGGCGGGGACAACCCGCTCGAGGGCCTGAGCGGCCTGCTCGTGGTCCGCGACGACCCGACGATGCGCCTGCCGGGCGCGGTTGCGGCGCTCGACGGGCTCGACGCGCTCGTCGTGATCGACAACGTGGCGCACGAGACGGCGAAGCGCGCGACGGCGGTGCTTGCGGAGGGGCGTTCGTACGCCTCGCGGGGCACGTACACGCAGGGCGACTTCCGCGTGCAGCGGCTCGAACCGGCGATCGCGCCCGAGGGCGAGGCGGTCACGTGCTTCGCGGCACTTTCGGCGCTCGCGGGCGCGCTCGGCGCCGACGTTCCCGCCGACCCGGAGACAGCACTCGCGGCCATCGCAAACGAGACATCGGAGTACCAGCCCGCCGCCGACCTCATCATCGGCGAGGGCGTGCGGCTGGAGGTCGCGCCGTCGGGTCAAGGCTCGATGGCGCCGGTGGCGGACGCTGCGGGCGGCGGCGAGGGGCTGCGCATCATTACTGGTCGCGACCAGTACACGGCTACGGATGCGGCAGCGCTGCGCCACCCCGAGGCGGAGCAGCTACACCGCTACGACCACATCCAGGTGAGCGAAGAGGATGCCGAACGCCTCGGTATCTCCGACGAGGATGAGGTCGAGCTGTCGGACGGCGAGGTCACGCTGCGCGCGCCCGCGACCGTGACGGACCGGGTGCCCGAGGGCGCGGTGTACGTGTCGAGCCTCCTGCAGGGCGGCGCGGTCGTCGGGTTCTTCCAAGGCGCGGCGGTCCCGGCGGTGCGCGTGGGCGTGCCGGTTCCCGCCTGACCCACTCTCCCCCTCCCCAACCCGTAGACACGCCCCTCCGTGAGCGTGAGAATCGCGCGCACTCAACACACAGGGAGATCGACGATGGCTGACGAGTCAGGCGGCTACGTGGTGGCGGCGCAGGCGCGCCAGGGCCGGGGGATGGGCGACTTTCGCTACGAGCGCGAGGCGCTCGACCCGATCGGCGCGACGATCCTGGAGATTCCGGCCGAGACGGACGCCGAGTTCGCCGAGGCGGCGCGCAACGCCGACGCGGTGATCGCACCGGGCCGGCGCATCACCGCCGAGATCATCGAGGGGCTCGACCGGTGCGTCGTGATCGGGCTCAGCAGCGTGGGCGCGGACACCGTCGACGTGGAGGCGGCAACGAAGAAGGGCATCGTCGTGACGAACGTGCCCGACGTCTTCGTGGAGGAGGTGGCGGACCACACGATGGCGCTGATGCTGGCCGCCGCCCGCCGGCTGAAGCTGATGGCCCAGCTGATGCGAGCGGGCAACTGGCGCGAGGCGCGCCCGGTGTTCAGCGACGTGCCGCGGCTGTGGGGGCAGACGGTGGGGCTGATCTCGTTCGGGAACATCGCGCGGGCGGTGGCGCGTCGCTGCCAGCCCTTCGGGCTGCACGTGATCGCCTACGACCCGTTCGTGAGCGAATTGACGATGACGGCCGAAGGCGTGGAGCCGGTGGGCCTCATGGAGATGCTGGAGCGCTCCGACTTCGTCTCCATGCACGCCCCCCTCAATGCGGAGACGCGGCCGCTGATGAAGGCGGAGCACTTCGCCGCGATGAAGTCCTCCGCGATCTTCGTCAACAACGGGCGCGGGCCGACGGTGGACGAGACGGCGCTCATCGCGGCGCTGGAGGACGGCGAGATCGCGGGGGCGGCGCTGGACGTGTTCGAGGTGGAGCCCACGAACGCGGAGAACCCGCTGCTGCACATGGACAACGTGATCGTGACGCCGCACGTGGCCTCGGCGACGGCGCGGATGATGCCAGAGACGCGCCGGCGGACGGGTCGCGAGATCGCGACGGCGCTGCAGGGCGGCTGGCCGCGGAGCGCGGTGAACCCGGAGGTGCTGCCACGCACGAACCTGAGCCGCTGGCAGCCCTACCCGATGAACCGGGGGCCGAACCGCTGATGCTGGCGCTCCAGCTGCTCTTCCTGAAGCTGTTCTCGCCGTTTCACACGTTCGTGTTCCGGCTGACCCGTGGGCGGCTGCTGGGGAAATTCGAACTGCCCGTTCTGCTCCTGACGACCACGGGAGCGCGCACAGGACGTCAGCGGACCGCACCCCTGCTCTACATCGAGCACGAGGGAACCCTGCTCCTCCCGGCCTCGCTGTGGGGAGGACCACGGAGTCCGGCGTGGTACCACAACTGCGTCGCGAACCCGGAGGTGGTCGTGGAGACGCGGGGCGGGAAGCGGACGATGCGGGCCGAACCGGCGCCGGAAGAGGACCGGCAGCGCCTCTACGACCTGTTCAAGGCGGGCTCCGGCCACTACGGGGGGCACGAGGCGCGGACGACCCGGAAGATTCCGGTCGTGATCCTTCGGGAGATAGACGCCTAGCCCCCAACTGGAGGCGCATTCGGGGGGCGTCCGTAGAATCGCGGGCATGCCCGAACGCCCCCTGGTCGCCTCGCGGACCTCGGTGTTCTCCGAGTCCGTGATTCGCGAAATGACGCGCCTTTCGTTCCTGCACGACGCGATCAACCTGGCGCAGGGCTACCCGGACTTCCCCGCGCCAGAGTTCGTGAAGCGGGCTGCGATCGAGGCGATCGAGGCTGACGTGAACCAGTACGCGATCACGTGGGGCGACCCGCGCCTGCGAGCCGCCATCGCCGCGAAGGTGGGGCGCCACTACGGGCTCGACATCGACCCCGAGCGCGAGGTGACGGTCACGTGCGGGGCGACCGAGGCGATGATGGCGACGATGCTCGCCTTTGTGGAGCCGGGGGACGAGGTCATCGTCTTCGAGCCGTTCTACGAGAACTACGTGCCGGACGCGGCGATGAGCGGGGCGACCCTCAAGTTCGTGACGCTGCGGGGACTCGACTTCGTGTTCGACCCGGACGAGCTGCGGGCGGCCTTCGGGCCGCGCACGAAGGCGATCATCGTGAACTCGCCCAACAACCCGAGCGGCAAGGTGTTCGACCGGGAGGAGCTGGGCCGGATCGCGGCGCTCTGCCAGGAGTTCGACTGCCTCTGCTTCACGGACGAGATCTACGAGCACATCCTTTTCGACGAGCGCGAGCACCTGCCGATGGCGACGCTGCCGGGGATGTACGACCGGACGGTCACCGTGAGCGGGCTCTCCAAGACGTTCAGCGTGACGGGGTGGCGGCTGGGCTACGTTGTGGCGCCGCCGCACCTGAGCGAGGCGGTGCGCAAGGTGCACGACTTCCTGACCGTGGGGGCGCCGGCCCCGCTGCAGCAGGCAGGAGCGGTCGCCCTGGAGCAGGGCGAGCCGTACTACCCGGAGCTACGGGCGATGTACGAGGGGAAGCGGGACCGGCTCCTGGTCGCGCTCCGGGAGGCGGGGTTCGAGTGCCACCGGCCGGAGGGGGCGTACTACGTGATGGCGGACTTCGGCGACCTCGGCTTCGAGGGCGACGACACGGCCTTCGCCCTGCACCTGATCGAGCGGGTGGGGGTGGCGCCGGTACCGGGTTCGAGCTTCTACCACGACCGGGAGGCGGGGTCCCGTTTCGTGCGCTTCACCTTCTCGAAGTCGGACGAGACGCTGGCGGAGGCGGCGCGGCGGCTGGGGGCGATGTGAGGGGACCATTCGCGGGCTGCTGCTACACTTTTCCCAAGCGCCGCCCGGGGGCGGCCTTCCCGCATCGGTGAGGGAACCGCAATGACCGACGCGCCGGCCAGCACGCGGCTCGCCTCGGCCTACGAGCCGGGTACGGTGGAAGACCGCATCTACGCCTTCTGGGAGGAAGGCGGCTACTTCCGCGCGAACGTCGTGCCGGGCGAGGCGCCGTACAGCATCGTGATGCCGCCGCCGAACGTCACGGGCGAGTTGCACCTGGGCCACGGGCTGGAGGATGCGCTCACGGACACGCTCGTGCGCTGGCACCGGATGCAGGGTGAGCCGACGCTCTGGCTCCCGGGGGAAGACCACGCCGGCATCGCCACGCAGAACGTGATGGAGCGGGAGCTGGCGAAGGAAGGGCTCACGCGGCACGACCTGGGGCGGGAGGGGTTCGAGGCGCGCGTCTGGCAGTGGGTGCGGCAGCTGCGGCCGCGCATCTACGAGCAACACCGCAGGCTGGGCGCGAGCGCCGACTGGAGCCGCGACACCTTCACGCTGGACCCGCAGATCGTGCGGGCCGTCCGCACGACGTTCGTGAACCTCTACAACGACGGGCTCATCTACCGCGGCCTGCGGATGATCAACTGGTGCCCGCGCTGCAGCACGGCGCTGAGCGACCTGGAGGTCGAGCACGAAGAGGAGGAGGCGCAGCTCTACTACGTGCGCTACCCGGTGGTGGGGGAGGGGGGCATGGCCCTGCCCGACGCGGTGACGGTCGCGACGGTGCGTCCCGAGACGATGGTGGCGGACACGGGCGTCGCCGTTCACCCCGAGGACGAGCGCTACGAGGACCGCATCGGGCGGACGGTGTTGCTGCCGATCATGGGGCGGGAGCTGCCGGTGGTGGGGGACGACTCGATCCAGCCGGAGTTCGGCACGGGCGCCCTGAAGGTGACGCCAGGGCACGATCCCCTCGACTGGGACATCGGGCAGCGGCACGACCTGGACGTGATCGTGGCCATCGACCAGGACGGCTGCATGAACGACGAGGCCGGCCCCTACGAGGGGATGACCGTCGACGAGGCGCGGACGGCGATCGTGCGCGACCTGGAGGACGGCGGCTTCCTTGAGAAGACGGAGCCGTACACGCACAGCGTGGGCCGCTGCGAACGCTGCGACTTCGTCGTCGAGCCCCTGCCGAGCGAGCAGTGGTGGGTCGACGTGAACAAGGAGTACGCACCGGGCGTCTCGCTGGCGAGCGCAGCGAGCGCGGCGATCCGGGAGGAGCGCATCCGCGTCGTGCCGGGGCGGATGGCGCGCACGTTCCTGAACTGGACCGACAACCTCCGGGACTGGTGCATCAGCCGGCAGCTCTGGTGGGGGCACCAGATTCCCGTGTGGTACTGCGACTGCGGGGCGATGACGGTCGCGATCGAGGATCCGGACGCCTGCGCGTCGTGCGGCAGAACGGACATCCGGCAGGAGGAGGACGTGCTGGACACGTGGTTCTCCTCGGCGCTGGCGCCCCACTCCGACCTGGGCTGGCCGGACGACACGGAGGACCTGCGCTACTTCTACCCGACGACGGACATGCAGATGGGCTACGACATCATGTTCTTCTGGTGCGCCAGGATGGTGTTGTTCGGGCTCTACAACATGCGCGAGCACGCGCCCGAGGGGGACATCCCCTTCCGCACCGTCATCTTCCACGGACTCATCCGGGACGCGAACGGCGTGAAGATGGCGAAGTCACGGGGAAACGTCGTGAACCCGCTCGATGCGGCGGGGCAGTACGGGGCGGACGCGTTCCGCTTCGCTTTGCTGACGATGGGCACGCTCGGGCAGGACATGAAGTACAGCGAGGACCGCATGGCCGCGGCTCGCAACTTCGCGAACAAGCTCTGGAACACGACCCGCTACGTGTTGATGCAGCTGGAGGGCCGGCGCGTGAAGCGTCCGCACGCGGCGGACCGGGACACGCTGGCGCTGGAGGACCGCTGGCTACTGTCGCGGCTTGAGGCGCTGGAGGGCGACGTCGACTCGCTGCTGACGGCGTACCAGGTGGGGGAGGCGGCGCGGCGCATCCACGACTTCCTCTGGAACGAGCTGGCCGACTGGTACGTGGAGATGAGCAAGGTCCGGCTGCGGGAGGGCGACGAGCGCCCACTGTCGGTGCTCGCCCACGTGCTCGACCACGGGCTGCGGCTGCTGCACCCGATCATGCCGTTCGTGACCGAGGAGCTCTGGGGGAAGCTGCGGGAGCACCTCGACGACGACCTTGCCGAGGCGCTAATCGTGGCGTGGTTCCCGAAGAGCGCGGGCATCTGGCGGGACGAGGCGGCGGAAACGGCCATGAGCCACGTGATTGAGGTGAACCGCGCCATCCGCAACCTGCGCGCGGAGAAGGGCCTCGAGGCGGGCGCCCGACCGGCGGTGTACCTGCGGGCGAGCGGACAGACGGATGCGCTCGGCGAGACGGCGGCGGCGACGGCGTTCACGTCACGGGTCGAGCCACAGGTGACGAGCGCCAACGCGGAGCTGCCCGAGGGGGAGTTCGCTTTCGCGCGCGTGGGCGACACGGAAGTGGCGCTGGCGCTTCCCGAGGTCGACCTGACGGCCGAGCTCGCGCGGCTCGAGGGAGAGCTGGCGGAAGCGGACGGGCAGATCGCGCGCCTGGAGAAGCAGCTCGCGAACGAGCGCTTCCTGGAACGCGCCCCCGAGGCAGTGGTGCAGGGGGAGCGCGACCGGCTAGCGCAGGCACAGGCGCGGGCGGAGGGGCTGCGCGAGCGAATCGGGGCGCTGGGGAGCTAGCCGAGCAGGATGTCGAGGGCGGCCTGCGTCTCGCGCAGGTCGGGGAGGACGAAGTCGGCCCCGCTCTCGCGGAGTGCGGCCTCGTCGTAGTTCCCGGTCGCGACGGCGAGTACACCGGCCCCGACCTCGTGTCCGGCGCTGACGTCGCGGGGCGTGTCGCCGATGACGATGGGGCTGGCGGCGGAGGGCGCGACGCCACCAACGCGCGCAAGCTCCCCGACGGCGGCGGCCAGGACCCTCGTGCGGTCGGAGGAGACGTCGCCGAAGCCACCCCCCGCGAAGCGGTCCCAGAGGCCGTAGTAGCGCAGCTTCAGCTCGGCGCCCCGGACAACGTTCCCCGTGGCGAGGCCGACGACCGCGCCCGTGCCTTCGAGCGCGTCGAGCAGGTCGACAACGCCCTCGAGGACGCGGCCGTCGTGGGTGCGGAGGGCCTCGGGGAGGCGCTCGATATAGGCCTCGGTCATACGGTCGACATCGGCGGGGGTGGGGTCGACGCCGGCGAGGCGGAGGGCGTCCTCGAAGATGCCGGTGTCGGTGCGGCCGTCGATCTGGACGCCGTCGAGGCCGGAGAGGCCGTACTCGGCGGAGAAGGCGTCGGCGATGGCGTCGCGTCCGGCGCCGCCGCTGGCGATGAGGGTGCCATCGATGTCGAAGAGGAGGAGGCGCACCGAAGGCAGTGTAGCCCGCGATCCCGACAGGGGCAGGTCGCGGGGCGGCAGGAGGTCTGGCAGAGTTGGGGCATGACAGCCGTTCCGGAACTGCGAACCCTGGTCGAGCGCGCCGCCGCGCGCCGGCACATGCTGGAGGGGCTCATCGAGTCGGTGCCCGACGACTACTGGCAGCGACAGGATCCCGGGGACGACTGGACCGCGCAGGACCACCTGCGACACGTCGCCACCGTCGACCGGATGCTGGTCGACCTGTTGAAGGCTGCGCAGGAGTCGAGCGGGGCCCTGTGGGCGGGCGACACGAGCGACGCGGCGGTGCTGGAAGAGCGCCGGGTCGCGCTCATGGACGGCGTCCGGGAGCAGAACGTCGGGGCGCTGGTCGAAACGATGCGGGAGTCGCGGGAAGCGGCGGTGATGGCGGTCCTGGGGATGTCGGTGGCGGCCCTGGAACGGGAGGTGCGGGTGGCGGGGGCGCCGCAGGGGCTCCCGCTCCGAACCTACCTGGCCATCTGGGCCGAGCACGACAGCGAGCACGAGGCGGCCATCCGGCAGGCGATGGAGACGCCGCCGGACGCGACGACGCTCACGCTTGCGGCTCGACGGGCTCGCGGGAACCGCTGAGCCCGAGGGCGACGCCCGCGAGGATCAGCGGTCCGCCGACGAGGACGCCGACGGGCGGGGTCTCGCCGAGCACGGGAATGGCGTAGAGGGTCGCGAGGAGCGGCTCGCCGAGGATGACGAGACCGACGGTGACGACGCGCAGGTGTCCGAGGGCGTAGTTGATGGACGTGTGGCCCACGAGCTGGGGGATGAGGGCGAGGAGGATGATGAAGACCCAGGCATCGGCGGCAAAACCGGTCAGGGAAGGGCGAACGATGAGGACCGCCAGCCAGAGGACGACAGTCGCGGAGGTGTAGGCGACGGCGGAGTAGGGAAGGGCGCCGGTCTCGTGGCGGGTCTTGCGGCGGATGGTCTGGGAGACGGCGACGAAGAAGGCGGCGAGGAGGGCGAGCAGGTCGCCGATAAGGAACTCGATGCCGCGGGTCAGGTCGGAGATGGTGATGCAGAGAAGGCCGGCGATGGCGATGGCGAGGCCGCCGTACTCGCGGGGGGCGGGGCGCTCACGCAGCACGGCGAAGGCAATGAGCGCCCCCAGCAGGGGTTGCAAGCCGACGATGACGACGCTCGAGGCGACAGAGGTGTGCTCGAGCGAGGCGAACCAGCTCCAGAAGTGGCCGGCGAGGAAGACGCCGGAGAGCGCGAGCAGCGGGAGGCTGGAGCGGGGCGGAAGGGCGAGCTTGCCGCGGGCGCTGGCGACGGCGACGAAGAGGACGAGGAGGCCGGCGGCGAAGAGGAGGCGGTAGGCGGCGATGGTGAGGGCGGGCGCCTCGTCGGCGAGGCGCACGAAGATGGCGGCCCAGGAGATGCCAAGGACCCCGACGAGGAGCACGACCAGCGGTGTCCGCGAAGCCGGCACGGTCGCCACGCTAGGGGGAGGCGGGGCGGGGAGGCAAGGGCGGCGGGCCCGAGCGCCTAGAATCGAGGCATGACGGGAACCATCGCGGAGCGGGTGGAGGCGTTCTCCCACCTGGAGGCGCCGGTGGCGGAACGGTTCGACTCCGACGAGCCGCTGGAGGGCCGCTGGGCGGTCTTGCCTTCGGCCTTCAACCCGCCGACCCACGCGCACCTGCGGCTGCTCGAGCTGGCGCTGGCGGTGGAGGGCGTGGAGGGCGGGGCGGCGCTCCTGACGACGCGGAACGTGGCGAAGGGGATCGAGGGGGCGGCACTGGCGGACCGCATCGGGATGCTGCTGGCGGCGCGGGAATCGCGCCCGGGCCTGGCGGTGCTGGCGGCGAACCAGGCGCGCATCGTCGACCAGGCGGCGGCGCTGCGGGCGGCCTGGCCGGAAGCCGCGTTCGACTTCGTGCTGGGGTACGACACGCTCATTCGCCTGTTCGACGAGCGGTACTACACGGGAGCAATGGAGCTGGAGCTGGACCCGTTCTTCGAGCGGCACCGGGTGATCGTGGCGAACCGCGGGGAGGTCACGGCCTCGGGGGTCGACGCCTACGTGGCCCGGCAAGCATCACGCTACGGCGGCCGCATCGTGACGGTGGAGCTGGACGAGGCGCACGGAGGCATGGCTTCGAGCGAGGCGCGGGCGCGGATGGCGGCGGGGGAGGGCAGCGACGACGTGCCGGCGGAGGTCGCGGGCTACATCCGCGAGCACGGGCTCTACGAGGGTGGGTAGGACGGCGACTGCTCGCCCGCCAGCGGGAGCACGGGCCGGGCAAAGAGCACCACGAGGGCGGCGGCGAGGGTGATGCCGGCGGTGACGAGGAAGGGCGTCTCGTAGCCGCCGGTCGCCTGCTCCAGGAGGCCGACGAGGAGGGGGCCGGCGCCGCTGCTGACCTGGCTCGTGAACGAGATCATGCCGAACACGGCCCCGAACGAGACGTAGCCGAAGATCTCGCTCGTGAGCAGGGACTGCATCATGTAGATGTTGCCGATGGTCATGCCGAAGGTGAAGGCGAAAAGGTAGTTGGTGGCGTCCGTGTCGATGTGGGCCACGAGGAGGACGGACACGGCCTGCCAGACGAAGAGCGCGGCGGTGAGGTAGCGCTTGTTGAGGGCGTCGGCGAAGCCCCCGACGATGAGGCGGGCGACGATGCTGCCGATGGCGCCAAAGCTGAGGGCGAGGGAGGCGGCGGTGCGCGAGCCGGTGCGGTCCTCCAAGAACGCGATCTCGTGGATGAGGAAGCCGGTCTGGGCGAGGAGGACGAGGATGAAAGCGACGGCGACGGCCCAGAACGAGAGCGTGCGCATCGCCTGGGAGAGCGTCCAGCGGCGGGTCTGGACCTCCTCGCTGAGGGAGGCGGACGGGGGCGGGCCGGTCTGGGGGACGGCGCCGTCGGGGGGCAGGCGCATCTGGCTCGGATCCCAGACGAGCACGAGGAAGATCACGGGGAGGCCCACCACGAGGGTGAAGGCGGCGATGACGGGGGTCGTCAGCTCCAGGCCGCCGGAGGCGATGAGCCAGGCGCCGAGGGGTGGCAGCATGACGCCGGCGGAGGACACACCGGTGGCCGAGATGCTCATGGCGCGGGCGCGGCGGCGGATGAACCAGCGCGCCATGATCACGTTCGTGGAGACGCCGCCGGCCATGCCGAAGGAAGCGGCGAGGACCACGTAGACGGCGTAGAGCTGCCAGAGTTCCTCGACGAAGCCGATGCAGCCGACCATGACGGCGGTGAGGACCACGCCGATGGTGAGGAAGAGCATGGGGCCGCGCCGGTCGATGGCCGGGCCCACGGCGGCGGCGGAGATTCCGGAGACGACGAAGTAGAGGCCGGTGGCGCCGCTGACGCTCGCGTTCGACCAGCCGTGGGCCTGCTGCAGCGGCTTGAGGAAGACGGCGAGGCCGTAGTAGCCGACGCCGATGCCGCAGAGCATGACGAGGGCGACGCCGACGACGACGTACCAGCCGTAGTAGTAGCGCGAGGGCAGCAGCCGCGCCGCGAGGGGGCGGCGGATGGGCAGCGTGGGAGGGGCGGTCACGCCGTGGGGCCGCCGTCTCCAAGGCTGGTGACGATCTCGTCGAGGTCGTCGACGACCATGCGCTCGCGGCGGCCGGCGCGGTCGTAGGCCGTTACGGGCGCGACGGCGTCGTGGTCGATGACGACGTCGATAACCGTCGGGCGGGCGTTGCCGAGCGCGTCCTCGATGGCGCCCCGGAGCCGCGCCGGGTCCGTGACGCGAACGCCGTCGCAGCCGACGGCGCGGGCGACGGCGGAGAAGTCGACGTCGCCGAACTCGGCAAGCTCGTAGGCCTTGCTGTCGAAGCGGAAGTCGAGGATGTGGGTGTCGAAGGCGAGGGCGTGGTTGTTGAGGACGACGTAGACGACGTTAAGGCCGTAGCGGACGGCCGTCTCCAGCTCGCCGAGGTGGTACCAGAAGCCGCCGTCGCCGGTGAAGCAGACGACGGGCGTATCGCCCACGGCGACCTTCACGCCCTGGGCGGCGGGCAGGGCCCAGCCGAGCGAGCCCTCGCAGCGGAAGAAGCGCTTGCCGGGTTGTCGGAGCTCGACGAAGGCGCCGGCCCAGGCGGCGGCGTAGCCGGTATCGGCAACGATGACCGCCTCGGGCGGGAGTGTCTCGGTGAGCTCGCGGCAGAGGCGCTCCGGGCGGATGGGGGCGTCGCCGGAGGCGAGGAGGGGCTCCTTGCCTTCCCACCAGTGGCGCACGATGCGCTGCACCTCGGCGACCCACTCCCCGGGCGGACGCACGGTGTCGCCGGCGGCGGCCACGACGGCACCGAGGGCCGTCTTCGCGTCGGCGGCGATGGCGACCTTCGTGTTGGCGGGGTAGTTCCGGCCCAGCTCCGAGGGGTCGACGTTGATGTGGATGATGTCGGCGTCGCGGCTCGGGAGGGTCCAGCCGTTGGTGCTCTGGCTGCCGGTGCGGGTGCCGACGATGAGGGCGAGGTCGGCGTTGGCGACGATCTCGTTGGCGGACTTGCGGGCGTAGGAACCGAGCACGCCCACGGCGAGGGGATGGTTCTCGTTGATGGCGCCCTTGCCGGAGAGGGAGGTGGCGACGGGGATGGCGAGCTTCTCGGCCAGCTCGATGAGCTCGGGCCAGGCGCCGGAGGTCATGACGCCGCCGCCGGCGATGATGACGGGCCGCTCCGCTTCGAGCAGGAGCGCCAGTGCTTCGTCGACGCCCTCGGCGGGAGCTTCGGTGCGGACGGAGGGGCAGGTTGTGTAGCGGGGATCGCCGGTGGGCTCGGGGAGGTCGGCCTCGCCCGCCTCCGCCTCGGCGGCGATGGCGAGGTGGACGGGGCGGGGGTCGCCGGTGGTGGCCTCGCGGAAGGCCTGGGGGATGAGGTCGGCGAGGCGCTCGGTGCGGGTCACGTCGGCGCTGAACTTGGTGACGCTCTCGAAGTGGGCGCGCACGTCCTGGTAGGCGTTCTTGTAGGCCTGGGCGCCGGAGCGGGCGCCGGTGAAGGCGATGACGGGGATCGAGGCCTGCCAGGGCTCGGCGAGGCCGGCGGCAAGGTTGGTCGCGCCGGGGCCGCCCTGGCTGATGACGATGCCGGGGCGGCCGGCGGCCTTGGCGTAGCCATCGGCCATATACCCGGCGGCCTTCTCGCCGTGGGTGAGGACGCGGCGGACGCCGGTCCCCTCGAGCATGACGAGGGAATCGAAGAGGTTGGTGGGGACGAGGAAGATGGCCTCGACACCGTAGGCGAGCCAGCTCTTCGCGATGTACTCGGAGCCTTTCATGGCGACACCCCCGCGAGCGCTGCTCGCGGGGGCAAGCCTACCAACTGCTGGAAGGCCGCGGCGCTAGACCTCGACGCCACGATCGAGGAGGGCGTTCAGGTCCTCGTCCTCGGTGTCGATGAGGGCCTGCACCCACTTGTGGAACATCTGGCCACCGCCCTCGTTGCGCCCGAAGAGGGAGTGGTCCTTGGCGCCCGTCTTGAGGGCGCGCTGGACGCGAAGGCCGGTGTAGTAGTCCTCGTCGAGGACGACGTCGTAGTACATCTTCATGATGTCGGCGTAGCGCTCCTCCTCGTCCGGGTTGGGCTCCTCGGGGAGGAGGAAGTTCTGGATTGTGACGGACTCCTCCGGCGACCTGCCGGGGAACATCTGGGAGACCATGAAGGGCGTGGCGCCGCCCTGGCCGTCGTAGGCGGCGGAGCCGCGGCCGCCGGCGATGGAGATGTTGGGGAAGATGGTCCAGATGCCGGGCGTCAGGTCGTCCAGATCCCACTGGTCCTCTGGGAGGTCGGCGGCGCGGGTGAAGCGGGTGGGCGAGACCATGCGCACGTGCGAGCCCCAGGCGTAGTAGTCGGGCTGGTAGGCGGAGTCGGGGCCGAAGCTGTTCCGGTGGAGGATGGGGATGTGATAGAGGTCGCGGTAGCCGTCGTAGGCGACTTTCCAGTTGGGGCCATCGAGGTTCTGGCGGCCGATGACGTGGCAGCCGGCGAACCCGAGGTGGTCGAGCATCTCGTCGTAGCCGGCGAGGAAGAGGTCGATGTCGACATCGGAGTTTGGGTTGAGCGTTACCCAGACGAGGCCGGCGCGCTCGGCGGTGGGGAGGGGCGTGAGCCCGTAACAGGACTTGTCGACATCGCCGAAATTGCCGGAGTCGAAGATGGAGACGAGGTTGCCCTGGAGGTCGTAGCTCCAGGCGTGGTACGGGCAGCGGAAGCCGCGCGAGTTGCCGGCGCCTTCATCGACGACGATAGCGCCGCGGTGGCTGCACATGTTGACGAAGGCGCGAACCTCGCCATCGATGTCGCGGGCCATGAGCACGGGCACGCCGCAGACCTCGAGGGAGCGGTAGTCGCCGGGCTCGGGCATCTCGCAGGAGAAGCCGAGCGCGAGCGGCAGCCGCT
The DNA here is from genome assembly GCA_022826585.1 of Dehalococcoidia bacterium. Lineage (GTDB taxonomy): Bacteria > Chloroflexota > Dehalococcoidia > Tepidiformales > Tepidiformaceae > UBA2991. Next base: position 39,118 of record JAJDUR010000079.1, on the reverse strand, counting down.
TGAAGATGCGGTCAACCTCGAGCTGCCAGCGGTCGGGGTCGTAGTAGGCGCTCGTCGGGATCCGGTAGACGTCCTCGGCGAGGTCGATGCGATCGGCGGCGAGGTTCTCGACCTCGCGGCGGGCCATCTCCAGCAACTGTTCCCGGCTCATGGGGGCCTCCCGCGGCGATGGGCCGCGCGCCCCGATTGTACGCAGCCGGAGCGGCGGCGGCGTAGGCTCCATTCATGGCTACCGTCGATGTCCTGCTGAGTGGATTCTCGTTCTCGACCAACCAGGGGCGCCCGGCCTTCTGCTCGGTGACGCTGGTGGAGTCGGAGGGGCGGCTGATCCTCGTGGATCCGGCGCACGTGGGGCGGCGCAGCGAGCTGCGGGCCGCGCTCGAGCAGCGGGGGCTCACGGCGGCGAGCATCGACGCGGTCGTGCTCACGCACGCGCACTGGGATCACGCCCAGAACTTCGACCGCTTCGCGGAGGCGCCCGTGCTGCTGCACCCGCGGGAGCGCCGCTACGCGAGCGCACCGCACGAGAACGATTGGGCGACGCCGTACTGGACCGGGTTGGCGCTGGAGACGCACCGGCTCCAGGAAGTGGTGGAGGGGGACGAGCTGGCGGCGGGGGTACGCGTGATCGAGTTGCCGGGGCACTCGGTGGGGAGCATCGGGCTGGTGGTGGAGACGGAGGCGGGGACGGCGCTCGTCTCCGGGGATGCCGTGCACTCGAGCTGGGTGCTGGAGTCGCGCCAGCCGCCGATCGTGTTCGGGTCGCTCACGCAGGCACGGGAGAGCGTCGCCAAGGGGCTGAGCGCGGCGGACATCATCTACCCGGGGCACGACCGTCCCTTCCGGGTGGTTGACGGGGAAGCGGACTACCTGGAGCCGTTCTCGCTCACGATCACGAACCTGGAGCCCGGGCGCGAGGGCCTGCGCTTCGAGGCGGTCCCGATGTCGACCTGGATCATGCCCGGGTCCGCGCCGTAGGCCGTCAGCGGTTCATGTCGGCGACGAAGCGGATGGGGTCGGCACCGTCCCAGCCTTCGGCGGCGGCGGCAATGGCTTCGTAGAAACCGAGCAGGCCGGGCTGGCCTTCGTACACCTCGACCATGTGCCCGTAGACGGAGACGGTGTCGATGAAGGCGAACTGCATGCCGCCTCCGAGCCAGAACTCGTTGGCGACGGTGAAGCCGAGGGCCTCGTAGCGGGCGAGCTCCTCCTTGAAATCGGGGACGATGGTGGCGCAGTGATGAAGGCCCTGCTCGTGGGGGGCGTACATGTCGCGGACGCCGGAGGGGCCGTCGTTGTTCTGCTGGACGAGCTCGAGCATGACGGAGCCGAGCTGGCCGTAGGCGGAGGAGTGGTCGAACTCGCCGGGCTGGCCGCGGTAGAGGGCGCGCTCAACGGGGATGTGCTCGTTGATGTAGAAGGGCCCGGCCCCGCGCTCGGCGGCCCAGCGCTCGGCCGCTTCGAAGATGTCGGGGACGTGGTAGGCAAGCTGGACGAAGGGGCGATGGATCATGACGGGCTCCCGGCTGCTGGCGGCGATGGTGGAATCGTGAGCAAAGGTGCTTATGCGGCTTAGCAAATGATAGGCTAGGCCGCAACGGAGAACGTCGTGCCCCTCTTCCTCGCGCCGGACTGGTTCAAGAATACGTACATCGGGATCGAGGTGGAGCAGTTCATCGGGATCGGGGTGATGATCCTGGTGGCGGCGGTGGTGCACGTGGTGGTGTCGCAGGCGTTGCGGCTGTACGTGCGAGCGCGGCTCCGGGGCGACGACCGGGAGTTCTGGGACAAGGAGCGGGGGCGCCTGGGGCGGGCCACGCTGGCGCTGATCGCAGCCATCACGGTCATCCTCGGCTTCCCCACGCTGGGCTTCGAGGGCAGCGTCGAGAACGTGGTGAACCAGGTCGCGAGCCTGTTCGGGGCGGGGGCGCTGGTGGTCCTCGGGTTCCGCGGCGTCGACGTGCTGACGGACGTCCTCGAGCGGCGCGCGGACCAGACGGAGAGCCGCTTCGACGACCAGCTGGTGCCCATCGTGAGCTCGGCGCTGAAGGGTGTGGTGGTGCTGATCGGGGCGGTGTTCGTGCTCGGGAACCTGGGCGTGAACGTGACCTCGCTGCTGGCAGGGCTGGGGCTGGGAGGGCTGGCGGTCGCGCTGGCTGCACAGGACACGATCCGGAACCTGCTCGGGGGCGTCACGATCTTCGCCGACCGGCCCTTCCAGGTCGGGGACTGGGTGGTCATGAACGACATCGAGGGGACGGTGGAGCACGTCGGCTTCCGCTCATCCCGGGTGCGCACCTTCTACAACTCGGTGGTGACGGTGCCGAACGCGCGCATCGTCGATACGCACGTGGACAACATGGGCCTGCGCCAGTGGCGGCGCTACAAGACGACCCTTGGCCTGGCGTACGAAACGACGCCCGACCAGGTGCAGGCGTTCGTGGAGGGCGTGCGAGCGCTCATCCGCTCGAACCCGGGGATGCGCAAGGACTACTACATCGTGGAGTTCCACGGGTTCGGGGCATCCTCGCTGGACGTGCTGGTGTACTGCTTCATCGACGCGCCGGACTGGAACGCCGAGCTGCGCACGCGGCACGTTTTGAACCTCGACATCATGCGGCTGGCGGAGGATCTCGGCGTCGAATTCGCCTTCCCGACGCAGACGCTGCACGTCGCCTCGCAGCCGGGCCAGCCACCGGAAGTGCCTCCGGCGCCCGCCCGGGCCGAGCTCGGGGAAGTCGTCGAGGGGTACAGCCCGAACGGGAGCGCGGGGCAGCGCGTGGACACCCCAATCACGGCCGGTTTCGACAACACGCCGGACGCCAGCTAAGGGACAGCAGGCTCCCGAATACGCCTGTTGACGAATTGATTTGACAGGACGGGTAGACTATCCCGAATCCAGATTGGGGTGATGTGCCCCGGCGGCAACGCGGGCTCGCAGGGCTGACGGCGCCGCCAGGAAAGGGCCAAGGAGGAACCACATGAAGGAAGGCTACTGGGGCAAGTACTGGCGCAGGCGCGTCTCGCGACGGCGCGTGCTGGCAGGCGGCGCGACGCTGGCGGCCGGCTCGGCCGCGATCCTCGCGGGTTGCGGCGACGACGATGACGACGACGACACGGGTCCCGACACCGCCACCGGCGGCGGGGCCACTCCCACGGCCGCGGCGGAAGCCACGGCAACGCAGGCGGCCGACACCGGTGGAGACACCGGCGGCGAGGACCAGGCCGCAGACAGCGGCTCCCAGCCGGAGCCCGAGGACCGCTCACGCTACGGCGGCAGGTTGAGCTACACCTACCCGGCCTACCCCACGGGCTTCGACCCCTCGATCACGATCACGTTCCCGTTCGGGATGTCGACGAGCTACAGCCAGATGATGGCGTTCTCGATCGAGAACGACGAGTTCTACCCGGACGCGGCGCAGAGCTGGGAGCAGGTCGACCAGGAGACGCTGGTGTTCAACCTGCGCGAGGGCGTGCGCTTCAACCCCGAGGCTTCGGACGGCCGCGAGGTGACCTCGGAGGACTGGTACATCAGCCTTCGGCGCTACCCGGACTCGCGCGCGAACCGCGGTTCGAACGTGAACGAGCTCTTCTTCTCCTTCATGGACGAGGGGCAGGGGGCGACGTTCGACACGCCGGACGACCTGACGCTGCGGATCAACCAGAACAAGCCGTTCGCATCGAACACACGCGCGTTTGCGGCGGCTTCCCTCGTGGTGGTCTCGCCGGAGCGCCTCGCGGCCGAGGAGTCGGGTGACCTGGGGCAGGTCTCGGGCATCAACGCCGGCAGCGGTCCCTACATGTTCGACGAGGTGGGCGAGACGCGGATTTCGATGAAGCGAAATCCGAACTACTACGAGCATCCCGAGGACATCCCCGGGACGCGGTTCAACCGGGACTTCCCCTACATCGACTCGATGGAGACGGTCATCATCACGGACGGCGCCGCCAACCAGGCACGCTTCCTGGCCGGTGACGCCGACTACTACGGCGGGGTCGACAAGATCACAGCCGATCAGTGGGAAGGCCAGCCGAACGTCAACATTCAGAAGGGCCCGGCGATCGACGACGGCAGCATCATGATCCAGCTGGCGGCGGCCAAGTGGACGCCGTATCCGGAGCTCTCGCGAGCCCTTTCGATGGCGATGGACTGGGACGGCTACATCGACGTGGTGCTCGGCGGCGAGGGCCGCCGCAGCGCCCCCGTCAGCCCGACGGCGTTCCCGAACTACGCGCTCACGCAGGAGGAGATCAAGAGCTACCAGGTGTACGACCCGCAGGGCGCGCGCCAGCTCTGGGAGGCCAACAACGGCCCCGAGATCTTCCCCGAACTGGACACGACGGTTCCGGCCTGGGTGGCCGACTACCCGAACACGCAGTTCATCGGGCAGAGCTTCGAGGACTCGCTGGGGGTGAAGGTCAACTACAACCCGCTCGAGCTGGCGACGTTCATCGCCTCGGCGAACGGGCCCACCGGCACCAAGGACTGGCACTTCTTCATCGCGGGGAACAACGCGGTGGCGACGATGCCGGACTGGAACGCGCTGGTTGCGTACACACCGGACGGCTACGGCGCGATCTGGGGCGGCAACTGGTACAAGGGCGTCAACATCTCCGACCCGTGGGTCAACCCCGAAAATCCGAACTACGCCGAGAACGGCGGTTCGGAGAAGGGCGAGGCCGTGCGCGCGGCGCTGGAGATCACGCACCCGTACGCTCGCGAGCTGCAGGACTACGCCGACCGCCAGGCGGCCGCCTCGGACGACGAGGAGCGGGCGCAAATCCTGAAGGAGCTGCAGCACCGCATCTTCTCGCGGTACTGCTGCACCTTCCCGCTGCCCACGCCGCTCACGAAGTACGTGGCGGTCGGGTCGCGGTTGAAGGGCCTGGCCAACCCGCCGGACGGCGACCAGACGGCTGCGTTCGGCATGTGGCGGGCGCACGACATCTGGCTGGAGGGCTAGCCCCAACCGGCCTCGCACGGGACGACATCCCGCTCAGACGCCGCCCCTCGCGGGCGGCGTCTTCTTGTGTCGGGAGCCCCGGGATCAAGACTTGCCTCAAGCAAAGCCATGGGTAGAATGCCGGAATCTGTGCGGGCCGCATGGGCCCGCACGCGGCGTTGGCTACCTGCGGGTACCGCGCCAGAACAGGTCCTCAGGAGGGACGACTTGAAAGAAGGCTATTGGGGCAAGTACTGGCGCAGGCGCGTGTCGCGCAGGCGCGTGCTGGCAGGCGGGGCGACCCTCGCCGCCGGTTCCGCGGCCATTCTCGCAGGCTGCGGCGACGACGACGATGATGACACCGGTGGGGACACCGGCGGGACGTCCGCCGACCCCACGGCGACCGCTGCGCCGACGCAGGCGGCCGACACCGGTGGAGACACGGGCGGCGAGGATCAGGCCGCCGACACCGGCTCCCAGCCGGAGCCCGAGGACCGCTCGAAGTACGGCGGGAAGTTCAACTGGACGGAGCGCGCGTACCCGACAGGCTTCGACCCCTCGATCACGATCACGTTCCCGTACGGAATGGCGCAGACCTACAGCCAGTTGATGGCGTTCTCGATCATCGAGGACCAGTTCTACCCCGACGCGGCGCAGAGCTGGGAGCAGGTGGACTCCGAGACGCTCGTGTTCAACCTCCGCGAGGGCGTGAAGTTCAACCCGGAGGCCTCGGACGGCCGCGAAGTGAACTCGGAGGACTGGTACGTCAGCCTCCGCCGCTACCCGGACTCCCGCGCGAACCGCGGTTCAAACGTGAACGAGCTCTTCTTCTCGTTCATGGACGAGAACCAGGGCGCGACCTTCGACACGCCGGACGACCTGACGCTCCGGATCAACCAGAACAAGCCGTTCTCCTCGAACCTGCGCGCGTTCGCGGCAGCCTCCCTCGTGGTCGTCTCGCCGGAGCGCCTCGCGGCTGAGGAGTCGGGCGATCTGGGCCAGGTTTCGGGCATCAACGCGGGCACGGGTCCGTACATGTTCGACGAGGTCTCGGAGACGCGGATTTCGCTGAAGCGAAACCCGAACTACTACGAGCACCCGGAACAGGATCTTCCCGGCACGCGCTTCGTCCACGACTACCCCTACATCGACGAGATGGAGGCGGTCATCATCACGGACGGCGCCGCCAACCAGGCACGCTTCCTGGCCGGTGACTCCGACTACTACGGCGGGGTCGACAAGATCACGGCCGAGCAGTGGGAAGGCCAGCCGAACGTCAATATCGTGACGGGCCCGGCCATCGACGACGGTTCGCGCATGATCCAGCTGGCGGCGGCCAAGTGGACGCCGTATCCGGAGCTTTCGAAGGCGCTTTCGATGGCGATGGACTGGGACGGCTACATCGACGTGGTGCTCGGCGGCGAGGGCCGCCGCAGCGCGCCCGTGAGCCCGACGGCGTTCCCCAAGTACGCCCTCACCCAGGAAGAGATCAAGAGCTACCAGGTGTACGACCCGCAGGGCGCGCGCCAGCTCTGGGAGGCCAACAACGGCCCCGAGATCTTCCCCGAGCTCGACACGACGGTTGCGTCGTGGATTCCCGACTACAGCTACGTGCAGTTCATCGGGCAGAGCTTCGAGGACTCGCTGGGCGTGAAGGTCAACTACAACCCGCTCGAGCTGGCGACGTACATCGCCTCGGCGAACGGGCCCACCGGTACCAAGGACTGGCACTTCTTCATCGCGGGGAACAACGCCATCTCGACGATGCCGGACTGGAACGCGCTGGTTGCGTACACGCCGGATGGTTACGGCGCCATCTGGGGCGGCAACTGGTACAAGGGCGTCAACATCTCCGACCCGTGGGTCAACCCCGACAACCCGAACTACGCCGAGACCGGCGGTTCGGAGAAGGGCGAGGCCGTGCGCGCGGCGCTGGAGATCACGCACCCGTACGCTCGCGAGCTGCAGGACTACGCCGACCGCCAGGCGGCGACATTCGACGACGAAGAGCGGGCGCAGATCCTGAAGGAGATGCAGCACCGCATCTTCTCCCGGTACTGCTGCACGCTGCCGCTGCCGACCGGTACGACGAAGTACCACGCGGTCGGGTCGAGGCTGAAGGGCCTCGCGCCGCCGCCGGACGGCGACCAGACCGCGGCGTTCGGTATCTTCCGGGCGCACAACACCTGGCTCGAGGGCTAATCCCCCGGCCAGCCAAGTACTCCCAAAAGGCTCTCGGGAGGAGTATCTTCTCCCGGGAGTCTTTTCCTTTCCCATTTCAGCGCAGGCGGTGAACCGTGCGGAACTACATCATCGGACGATTGATTCTGCTACCGCTCACGATCCTCGCGGTGTCGATCCTGGTATTCGTGTTCATGCGAATCCTCCCGGGCGACGCGGCGGAGGTGCGCTGTGGAGCCTCGGGAATCGCCGATCAGACCTGCATCGAGGGACTCCGCCGAGAGCTCGGGCTGAACATCTGCGACAAGGCCGATAATTTCGGCGAGGACATCGCCTGCACGGCGGAGCAGTACTGGAAATGGGTCTCGGAGATCTTCCAGGGGGACTTCGGACACCAGATCGTTCCCCCGCGGGCGATTTCCGAGGAAATCTGGTGGCGGCTGGGCAACACCATCCAGCTCGGAATGCTGAGCATCGCGTTCAGCATGGTCATCGGCATTCCCATCGGGGTGCTCTCGGCAATCCGGGCCGGGAAATTATCCGACTACGCGGCGCGCTTCTTCGCGATCCTCGCGCTGAGCGTTCCGAACTTCTGGATCGGCACGCTGATCGTGGCGATGCCGGCCTGGGCCTGGCAGCAGCGCTGGGTTCCGGACTGGACGGGATGGGCGGAACCAGGCACGCACTTGCAGATCCTGGTCATCGCCGCGCTCGTGCTGGGTATCTCCAGCGCGGGCTATCTCGCCCGCATCGCGCGCTCCTCGATGCTTGAGGTGATGCGCAGCGACTACGTTCGGACGGCGCGGGCGAAGGGGCTGCGGGAGACGCTGATCATCGTGCGGCACACGTTCCGCCCCTCGATGATCACGGTCTTTACGATCGCCGGCCTGCAGTTCGGTCTCATCCTCGGGGGCTCGGCGATCATCGAATCGCTGTTCAGCATCCCCGGCATCGGCTTCTGGATCGTGAACAACGTCGGTGACCGGGACTTCCAGGTCATCCAGGCGATCGTGCTGATCCTCTCGACGTGGTTCCTGGTCATCCGGTTGCTTGTGGACGTCGGCTACGCCTACATCGACCCGAGAATTCGGTACTAGGGGCGGGGGCTGATCATGACCAGCGCATCGGCATCTGCACAAGACCTCGAACTGGGACCGCTCGCAGCGCAAGACCCGCTGCCGAAGAGGTGGGCCAGGACAGTGGCACGATTCATCCGGCTCCAGCCGGGTGGCACGGCGGGCATCATCATCATCGTAATCGTGGGGCTGGCAGCAGCCTTCGCGCCGTATCTCAATACAGTGGGCGACGGCCAGCGCAGCATCCGCAACGTGTGGCAGCAGGAGGCGCGGGAAGCCGTCGAGCGGGGGGAGACCCCGGAGCGCGATGTTTCCGGCGTCAACTTCGTGCTGCAGGGTCCGGGCCCCGACTGGTGGCTGGGCACGAATCGCACGGGCCAGGATCTCTGGTCGCGGGTTGTCTACGGGGCGCGGCCAGCGCTCCTGATCGGCATCGGCGCGGTTGGCGTCGCGATTGTCGTAGCAGTGACACTGTCGCTCGCGATGGGCTTCCTGAAGGGGGTGGTCGACGCCCTCATCTTAAGAATCATCGAGGTCATCATCGCGGTCCCGGGGATCGTCTGGCTCATCCTGTTCACGACGGCGCTTGAGCGCAGCATTCCCGTGATCCTGTTCGCGATCGCGTTCACGTTCTCGCCGCTGACGACGCTCGTCCTGCGCGGGAACGTGATCCAGGAGTCGGCCTCGACCTACGCGGAGTCCGCCCGGGTGGTCGGAGCTTCGAGCATCCGCATCATGTTCCGGCACATCCTGCCGAACCTGCTGCCGCTCGCCATCGTGAACGCGAGCATCATCGTGCCGGCGGCGATCATCGCCGAGGCGGGGCTCTCATTCCTCGGGCTGGGGCTGGACCCGCAGATTCCCTCGTGGGGTGCGGACATCGGGCCGAACGCGCGAGCCTACTTCCAGACGGCGTGGTGGCTGCCGGTCTTCCCCGGCATCGCGCTGTCGCTCACCGTGCTGGCGTTCAACTTCCTGGGCGACTCGCTCCGGGACGTGCTCGACCCGCGCCTGCGGGGCAGCGGACTCGTCTAGGAGTTCAGGCCGCCTGACAACGGACTCGACGCCGCCCTCCGGGGCGGCGTTTCCGTTTGTTGACAGGGGCCTGGCAATGGCGCAGTGTCGCGCGGCGTCCAGCGCGGTGGAGCGAGATGGCAACAGCTGCCCCTGGACACGACACCGAGCTTGGCCTCACAGCGGAGCGGGGACCCCTCCCAAAGCGGGCCCTGCAGGGAGCGGCGCGCTTCGCGCGGCTGCAGCCGGGCGGTACGTTCGGCATCGCTGTCATCCTGCTCGTGGTCGTGGCAGCGATCTTCGCGCCACACCTGAAGACCATCGGCGAGGGTGAGCGCGATGTGCGGCGCATCGCGCTCGCGCAGGGCAAGCAGCTCGACTCGACCGGGTACCTGCAGCCGCCCGACTCGACCTGGTGGTTCGGCACGAACAGCGCGGGCCAGGACGTCTGGTCCCGAGTGATCTACGGGACCCGGCCGGCCCTGTTCATCGGCGTCGGCTCCGTTGGAATCGCGATGGCGGTGGCGCTCGTGCTCTCGCTGGCGATGGGGTTCCTGAAGGGCTTCGTCGACCTCATCCTGTTACGGATCCTCGAGACGGGCATTGCCGTGCCCGGCCTGATCTGGCTGCTCCTGTTCACGACGGCGATCGACCGCAGCCTGCCAGTCATCATGGTCGCGGTCGCCCTGGCGTTCGCACCACTGACGACATTGGTGCTGCGCGGCAATGTGCTGCAGGAAGCATCAACGGCATACGTGGAGGCGGCGCGGGTTGTGGGAGCATCGAACACGCGGATCATGCTCCGCCACATCCTGCCGAACCTGCTGCCGCTCGCGATCGTGAACGCCAGCATCATCGTCCCGGCTGCGATCATGACGGAGGCGGGGCTCGCCTTCCTCGGCTTCGGACTTCCGCCGCCAGCGCCCTCCTGGGGCGTGGACATCGGTCCGAGCGCCCGCGCCTATTTCTACCTGGCGTGGTGGCTCCCGATCTTCCCGGGTATCGCGCTCTCGCTCACGGTGCTGGCCTTCAATTTCCTCGGGGACTCGCTGCGGGACATGCTGGATCCGCGGCTGCGCGGCAGCGGGCTGATCTAGGAACTACTGGGGGGCGGAAGCGGCCGGCTCGTTGGTGGCGGGGTCGACTTCGAAGGGGCTGTCGAGCCCGAGCTCCTCACCCATCTCGCGGACGGCGGGCAGGACCTCTTCGCCCATCAGCCGAAGGCTGCGCATGGCGTCTTCGTGCGACATGGAGCCGTCGCCGTCCCAGAGGAAGATGCTGCCGGGGCGCAGGTATTCGAGCACGTTGCGGATCTTGGGGAGGACGGTCTTCGGAGTGCCCGTGATGATGGACTGCGCCTCGACGAGCCCCTTGTAGGTGTCGTCGACGTTTCGGTAGGACTCGGCGGAGTCGAGGGCGATGGGGCGGAGGTCGGGGTCGTTGGGGGTGGCCTGGCCGCGGGCTTCGGCCACCTGCCGGACGCCGCCGGTGGGGAGGAGGGCGCGGCGATCGGTGAGGCCGGGCAGGTTCTGGAGATGGCCCCTCGCGTCGCCACGGCTGCCTTCGAGGAAGATGTTGCCGGGACCGGTCAGGTACTTGCGGCCGACCTCCTCGGCGAGCTCCTCGGTCTCGTCGACGTGCACCTTGAAGAGGTAGCCGCGGTGCTGGGGGCCAGCCTCGTAGCCGTTCTCGGCGGCGCATTCGTCGTAGTACTCGAAGGACATGCGCGTGGGCTCCAGGCGGGTTGCGAGCATGACGTAGGGGTAGCGGCGCTGGGCTGCCCACTGGACCGTTCGGCGGCTGACAGCGCCGGGGATCATGATGAGGGGATGGGGAGACTGGTAGGGGCGGGCCCAGGGGTTCACGTAGCGGAAGTTGTAGTGCTCGCCCTCCCAGCGGAAGGGGCCGTCCCGAGTCCAGGCGGCCACGATCAGGTCGTGCGCCTCCTGGAATCGCTCCCAGTTGTAGGGCGGGTTGGCGTCGTGGGAGATGCTCTCGCGTCCGGTGCCGCGCACCCAGCCGGTCACGAGCCGGCCCTCGGAGATGAGGTCGATCATGGCCAGCTCTTCGGCCAGCCAGAGGGGGTCGTCCCAGATGGGCAGGATGTTGCCGATGAGGACGATCTTCGCGCGGTTGGTGACACGCGCGAGGATCGAGGCCTCGACGTTGCAGGCGCTGCCCATGCAGAAGGGGGTGCTGTGGTGCTCGTTGAGGGCGAGGGCGTCGAAGCCCATCTCCTCGGCGTAGAGCTTCTCGTCGATGTAGCGGTTGTAGAGGTCGGCGCCGAGGACGGGGTCGTACTCGTCGTTGCTGGCGTCGAGGTCGACGAGGCGGCGGCCGGTGGTTCCCCACCAGCTGGCGCCGGGGTCCTGGTAGGGACGTTCGGTGAAGTACCCGATGAGCATGAGCGGAATCGTAACCCGCGCTCAGGCGCGCGTGTGGTAGGCGCGCTCGAACTTGTACCAGCCGGAGCCCACGATGGAGAGCGCCCCCTCGCCGGAAAGGCGGCCGGGGTAGGCGTCGGGGTCGGAGATCCAGGCCTGGAGGTTGGCGTTCGCCTCCTCCCAGGAGTCCGCTTCGAGCTCGTAGATGGTGAGGAAGCGGGAGACAACGGGAAAGTCGTCGTGCTGGTGCTCCAGCTCGTAGACCGTGCCGGAAAGGAAGCCGGGGCAGTTCGCGATGTCCTCGATGTGGTTGCCCAGGTAGCGTTCGCGGAACAGCTCGTCGGCCTCGGGGGTCGGGGGCTCGACCAGCCCGACCAGGATCATCTTCGCCATGGGACACCTCCCCGGGATGGGCGGAGGATAGCGGGCCGGCGGCTCGCTTGCCGCGCACGAGGGGCGGCAGGGACAATGCGGAGCGTTGCCGATGCCTGAACAGCAGCCACTGGTCCTGCGCGGGGGAGCGTTCTTCGAGAGCGACTCCCGTACGTTCGTGCGCGGCGACGTGCTCTGCATCGATGGACGCATCGCGGGGCTGGGGGAGGTGGAGGCGCCGGAGGGAGCGGCGGCGATCGACTGCGCGGGGGAGTACCTCATCCCGGGGCTGATCGACTGCCATGTGCACATCAGCTCCTCGGGAGACCCGGCGGAGTTGACGCCGGGCCAGCGCCTGTCGCTGGCGCGAAGGGCGTGGCGCACGGCCGAGCACGCCCGCGCCACGCTCGCGGGCGGGATCACGACCGTGCGGGACTTGGGCGCGGCCGACCGGCTCAACATCGACCTGGCGAGGGCGGTGGAGGGGGGCGAGGTGGAGGGGCCACGGGTGCTGGCCGCGGGCATGGGCGTGACGATGTCGGGCGGTCACGGGCACGGGTTCATTGCGCGCGAGGCGGACGGCGCCGACGAGGTGCGGAAGGCGGTTCGAGAGGAAATCCGGGCGGGGGCAGGAGCCATCAAGCTGTTCGCGAGCGGGGGCGTGCTCACGCCAGGGGTGGACCCGCGTTCTCCGGCGTTCACGCGCGACGAGCTGACGGCGGGCGTGGAGGAGGCGACGAAGGCGTTCCGGACGGTGGCCGCGCACGCGCAATCGACCGAAGGCATCAAGAACGCGGTGGCGGCGGGCGTGACCTCGATCGAGCACGGGGTGTGGCTGGACGAGGAAGCGATCGCGATGATGATCGAGCGGGGCACGTACCTCGTCCCGACACTGACGGCGCCGTACCACATCGCGTACGGGGCGGAGGCGGGCATTCCCGAGTACGCGGTGGAGAAGGGGCAGGCCGTACTGGAAGACCACATCGCGAGCTACGAGCGGGCGCTTGAGGCGGGCGTGAAAGTGGCGATGGGCACGGACCAGGGCACGCCCCTGAACCGGCCGGGGGAGAACGCGCAGGAAGCGGTCCGCATGGCCGACCACGGCCTCTCCCCGGCGGCGGCGCTGCTGGCGGCAGGCGGCTGGGCCGCCGACCTGCTGGAACTGGCCGAAGAGACCGGCCGGCTGCGCGTGGGGCTGGCCGCCGATATCGTGAGACTGAGCGAAGATCCCCTCGTCGACATTCGCTGCCTCACCAGGCCCGCGGCACTCGCGGGCGTGGTCAAGGGCGGCAGGCCGGCGGGGAGCACTGGAGGAACGATTTGAGCAAGCTGAGCGAGGCGCTCCAGCGAAAGCGACGGGGCGAAAGCGCCAGGGTGATGGGGTTCGGGGCGCAGGCGACAGGGAAGGACCGGGCGCTCCTGCTCGGGGTGACGGGGGTCTCCGCGAGCGACGCCGCCGAGGCGCTGGAGGCGGGGGCCGACTTCGCGGCCCTGGCTGCCGACGACACGGAGAAGGCCGTCGCCGCGCTGGACGGGCTCGACGGGCTGCTGGGCGCCCAGATCGGGTCGCTGGAGGCGGAGGGGATCGAGGCGCTCGAAGAGGCCGGCGCCGATTTCGTCATCGCCGCCCCGGAAGAGGCCGCGGCCGGCATCGTCGAGAGCGAGGTCGGCCTGGTGCTGGCGGCGAACGAGGCGTGGGAGGACGCGCCGCTGCGGGCGCTGGCCCCGCTCTCGCTCGACGCGGTGCTCGTGCGGGAGCCGGTCGAGCGCTTCACGGTCGCGCGCCGCATCTCGCTGGCACGGGTGGCGGCCCTCTGCGGGGCGCCACTGATCGTGACCGTTGGGGCGGGCGTATCGAGCGCGGACCTGGCGGCGCTGCGGGAGAGCGGCGCGGGAGGCGTGGTGGGTCCCTCCGACGAATTGGCGGGGATCATCGAGCAGCTCGATGCCGTGCCGCTGCGGAGCCCGAAGCGCCGCAGCGAGGGCGGCGGGTTCGCGATCGTGCCCACGGGGAGCGGCGGCGGCGATGGCGAGGAGATCGAGGACGACGACTAGCGCGGGAAGGGCGCCCGGCGAGCTGTCGCGGCTGCGACGGGCGCTGGGCCGGTGGTACCGCGCGAACGGACGGCACGACCTCCCCTGGCGGCTGACGCGGGACCCCTACGCCGTGCTGGTCTCGGAAGTCATGCTGCAGCAGACGCAGGTGGAGCGCGTACGCCCACGCTACGAGGCGTGGCTCCGGCGCTGGCCGACGGCAGCCAGCCTGGCGGAGGCGCCGGCGGCGGCGGTCATCCGGGAGTGGTCGGGGCTGGGGTACAACCGCCGGGCCGTGAATCTGCAGCGGGCGGCGCGAGAGGCGCTGGAACGGTTCGGGCGCATCCCCCTGGATGAGGCAAAGCTCGTGTCGCTGCCGGGGGTGGGGCCGTACACGGCTGCCGCCGTCGCGTGCTTCGCGGGCGGGCGGCGGACGGCGGCGCTGGACACGAACGTCGCGAGGGTGGTGGCGCGGGCACTCCTGGGGCAGGGGAGGGCTCGCCCGCCCTATGGTCGGGAGGTACGGGAGGCGGCGGGGGCGTGGCTGCCAGCACGAGGAGCGCGGGACCATCAGCTCGCGGTCATGGACCTGGGCGCGATGGTGTGCCGGGCGTCATCGCCGGACTGCGGGGCGTGTCCGCTGGCGCGGGACTGCGCCTGGCTGGCGGCGGGGCGGCCCGAGGCGGGTCCAGCCGTGCCAAAGGGGAAGGCCACGCCATTCGAGTCGACGGCGCGGTTCGCGCGGGGGCGGATCGTCGCGATGCTGGCCCAGGCAGGACCACTCGACGCGGAAGCGATCGCGGGGCGGCTGCCAGAGGAGCATCGACCGGCATGTGCGGAGTACCTCGCAGCCCTCGAGCGGGACGGGATCGTGACCACCCGGGAGGGGCGCTGGGGCCTGGCCGAGGACGGCTAGGGCAGGATGAGCATCGCATCGCCGAAGCTGTAGAAGCGGTAGCGCTCGCGGACGGCCTCGGCGTAGGCCTCGCGGATACGCTCGTGGCCGGCAAAGGCGGAGACGAGCATGAGGAGCGTCGAGCGGGGCAGGTGGAAGTTCGTGAGGAGCGCATCGACCACCCTGAAGGTGTAGCCGGGGCGGATGTAGAGGTCGGTTTCGCCCTTCGGCGCGTTGCTGCCACCAACAAGGGCGTGCTCGAGGGTGCGGACGACGGTGGTGCCGGTGGCGACAACGCGCCGGCCCTCGGCGCGGGCGGCGGCGATAGCGTCGGCGGTGGCTGGTGGGAGGCGGAAGCGCTCGGGAGGGAGCACGTGCGCGGCGGGATCCTCGGTGCGGACGGGGCGGAAGGTGCCGGCGCCAACCTCTAGCGTGAGGAAGGCGCGCTTGATTCCGGCCGCGTCCAACCGATCGAAGAGCGCGGGGGTGAAGTGGAGGCCGGCGGTGGGGGCGGCGGCGCTGCGCGCCTCGCGGGCGTAGATGGTCTGGTACCGCTCGGGGTCGCCGTCGTAGTCGTGGATGTAGGGCGGGAGGGGGACGGCGCCGATCGAGGCCGGGTCGATGGGGCGGTCGAAGGTGACGGTTGCGATTTCCTCCTCGCGGTCGCGGACGGTGGCGGTGAGGGAGCCATCCCCGGTGTCGAGCCGGAACTCGCGCCCGGGAACGGCAGCGCGCCCGGGGCGAACCATGGCAGACCAGGCGCCGTCCTCGTGTTCCCGCAGGAGCAGGAGTTCGACGCGCCCGCCCGTATCGCTGCGAACCCCGAGGAGGCGCGCGGCCATGACGCGCGTGTCGTTCAGGACCAGGAGGTCGCCGGGGTGGAGAAGGGAGGGGAGGGCGCGCACGTGGTGGTGGGCGAGGGCTCCGGTCGCGCGGCTTACGAGGAGGAGGCGAGCGGCGTCGCGGGGCTCGATGGGCTGCTGCGCGATCAGGTCCGGAGGCAGCTCGTAGTCGAAGTCCGAGGTTCGCACGCGGGGAGCATTGCCCTTTCTCGGGCCGGGGTCTAGCGTACGCGCGCTGGAGGAACGAGGTGGCCGAGTTCGACCCGAGGGGCGCGAGGGCGCGGTTCGCCGGCATCCGGCGTGACTACGCGCAGGCGGTGCAGGCGGAGGAGGTCTCGGTGGAGCAGGGAGCGGTCGCGCAGATGGAGGCGGGGGCGGTGAGCATGGAGCAGAGCGCCGTGGCGGCCATGAGAGCCGAGCGGGCGACGCTGCGGGACAGCGCGGCGGCGGTGGTCGTGACGAAGTCGACGGCCATGGACGGGACGTACGTGGGGGTGCTGGCGGCGCCGGTGGTGCGGGGCGAGGTGCACACGTGGTTCGACCTGCGGACGGCGTTCGCGGTGGGGCTGGGTCTGGCGGTGGGGAGCTTCGCGCTCAGCCTTGGCCGGGGGATGCTGCGGAGCCTCTTCCGGTAGCCGCCTCGACGTCCGTCCGGAGCTGGCCGCAGGCGGCGGCCATCTCGGAGCCCTTCTCGATACGGACGGTGGCATTCACGCCCGCCTCGGTGAGGATGCGTCGAAACTCGCGCACGCCCCGGCGCGAGGGGGCGGCAAAGGGGCCGGCGGTGGGGTTGAGGGGGATCAGGTTGACGTGCATGCCGGCGCCGCGGAGGAGCCTGGCGAGGGCGTGCGCCTGCTCAGGGGCGTCGTTGACGCCGTCGATGAGGGCGTATTCGAGGGAGACGCGGCGGCCCGTCGCGCGGAAGTAGCGCTTCCCGGCGTCGAGCAGCTCGCGGACGGAGTTGGGGCGGGCGGTGGGGACGAGCCGCCGCCGGAGAGCGTCGTCGGGCGCGTGCAGGGAGATGGCGAGGCCGACCTGGAGGTTCTCGGCGGCGAGGCGATCGATGGCTCGCGGGATTCCCACCGTGGAGACCGTGATGGCGCGCTGGGCAAGGTCGAAGGCGCGGGCATCGGTGAGGAGGCGGACGGCGCGGAGGGTTTCGTCGTAGTTGGCGAGGGGCTCGCCCATGCCCATGAAGACAACGTTGGTGACATGCTCGCCGCGCGGGGCGAGAAGGCGCTGGAAGTGGAGCACCTGGGCGATGATGTCCTCGGCGGGGATGTTGCGCTCGAAGCCCATCTGGCCGGTGGCGCAGAAGACGCAACCCATGGCGCATCCGGCCTGGGTGGAGACGCACACGGTCGAGCGCGGGCCGCGACCGGAGCGGGGGTACTGCATCAGGACGGTCTCGACGGTGGAGCCGCCGGGGAGCGCGAGGAGTGCCTTGGTGGTCTCGCCGTCGTCGCTGGCGACCTCGCGGAGGACGGCGGGGGTCTCGAGGGTCAGGCCGGCTTCGCCCATCGCCTCGCGGAGGGCGGCGGGGAGCTGGGTGATGGCGTCGAGCGAGTCGAGGCCACGGCGGTAGAGGGCCTGAAGGACCTGGTCGGCGCGGTAGCGGGGCGCCCCGAGAGCGGAGAGCGCCTCCTCGAGCTCGTCCGGCAGGAGGCGGAGGAGGCTGGTCATGCGAGCACGGCCGCGGCGGCGAGGCTGCCGCGCTCCCCGTTCAGGAAGGCCTCACCCATCACGCGACGGGAGCCGCTGCGCTGGACCTCGTCGAGGACGAGCACGCCCTCGCGGAAGGCCACGGCGGGCTTCCCGGCGTGGGAGGTGAGGACGCCGGGGACGAGCTCGTCGCCGGCATCCGCTACGTGGGCGCCCCATATGCCGAGGCGATCGCCGTTGTAGGTGACGAAGGCGCCCGGCCAGGGGTCGAAGGCGCGGACGGCGCGCTCGGCCTCGACGGCGGTCATGTCGGCGCGGAGGTGGCCGTGGGCCTTCGCCAGCAGGGGACAGGTGGTGACGAGGGCGTCGTCCTGGGGAACGGGGCGGAGGTGGCCATCGAGCCAGGCGGGCAGGGTCTCCACCAGCAGTTCCGCACCCTCGCCGGCAAGGCGAGCCTCCAGGGAGGCGGTGGTATCGGTGGGGCCGATGGGGAAGGGCCGGGCTGCGAGGACGGGCCCCGCATCCATCTCGGGAACGAGCTCCATGATGGAGACGCCGGTCGTGTCGTCGCCGGCGAGGATGGCGGCGGCGACGGGGGAGGGGCCGCGCCAGCGGGGCAAGAGCGAGGGATGGACGTTCACGATGGGATGGCGGGGGAGGTCGAGCGCGGCGGGGGGCAGGATCCGTCCGTAGGCGGCAACGACGACCAGGTCGGGCTCGACGGCCGCGAGCTCGGCAACGGCCCCGGGATCGCGGAGGGAAGCGGGCTGGAAGACGGGGATACCGAGGCGCTCGGCCTCGGCCTTCGCGGCAGGCGCGCGCATGCGGCCTCCGCGACCGGCGCGCCGGTCGGGCTGGGTGACGGCGAGTCGGATGTCGTAGCCCGCCTCGACCAGCGCGCGGAGGCTGGGGAGGGCGAACTCGGGGGAGCCCATGAAGATGGTGCGCACTTCGGAGGGCTTCATGAGGGCGTCAGGAGGACGGCGTCGCCACGGGCGGCGCCGGTACGCAGGGCGGCATTGCCCTCGCGCTCGGCGATGGCGAGAAAGCCGCTGGAGTCGACGTGGCACGCAAGTTGGCCGCGGGGCGCATCGCTGAAGGTGCGGACGGTCCGCGCGATGCGGCAGCCATTTATGTCGAGGTAGAACGCGTCGGGCAACTGCTCCTTGCGGATGGTGGTGACGAGGTTGCCGTAGCGGTCGACGTGGACGACGGTCCCCCGGATGGCTTCTCCCTCGGCGATGCCGCCAAAGGGCGGGAGCAGGGTGAGCTCTTCGCGGGGCGGGCCAAGGGACTCGTAGTCGCCGCCCCCGGCAAGGTAAGCGGCGACGGGGGCGAAGAGGTCGCGTCCGTGAAAGGTGGCGCTTACGGTCTCGAGACGGGCCGCGGGGTTCTCGATGGCGCGGACGGCGAGGCCCTCCGGCACGGGGGAGGGACCAGGACGGGCGGGGCGGTGGTCAGAGGAAACGGCGGGGGAGAGAAGGGCGTTGTCGGGGCCGACGAAATACCGCACGGCGCCGGTGCCGGAGGAGGCGGGGGCGCGGACGGCGACGGGGAGGCGCTCGCTCCCGACACCCGGGTCGACGACCGCGAGCACCACGGCCGGGGCGGGGAGGAAGGGGAGGGCGGTCTCGAGCAGCCAGGCGCCCTCGTCGATGGCATAGGGGGAGACCTCGTGGGTGAGGTCGATGAGCGGCGCCCCGGGGGCACGGGCGCTCAGGACAGCCTTCACCTGGCCCACGTAGGTGTCGCGGGTACCGAAGTCGGTCAGCAGGACGACGGGGAGGGCCATTACCCGATCCGCCAGAGATGCACGTTCAGGAAACGATCGGCGGGGTTGAAGAGCACGCCGAAGGGAGGCGCCGTGACCGTGGTGGAGCGGACGTAGCGGATAAGCGGGTAGGCAAGGATGACGCTGGGCGCCTCCCGGCTCCAGAGTTCCTGGATCTGCTGGTAGGCATCCAGGCGAATGAGCACGTCGGAGGTGGTGCGCCCGCGCTCGAGGAGGGCATCGATCACGATGCTGCCGTAGTTGGCGACGTTCGAGCCCGGATGCACGATCTGCGAGCTGTGCCAGGCGAGGTAGGGGTCGGGATCGGGGCCCTGGTCCCAGCCCGCGAGAGCGGCGTCGTAGGTACGGGGGGCGAGGAAGTCGCGGTGGAGGACGGTGAAGCTGGTGCTCGCGACGGTGGCGCGGATGCCGATCGGTTCGAGCTGGCGGGCGATCTCGCGGGCAAGGGCGAGGTGCTGGGGGTCGTTGTCGGTGCGGATGGTGAGACGGAACTCGGAGCCCTGGCGGACAAGCACGCCCTTGGTGGGGCTGCGGTACCAGCCCGCCTGCTCGAGCAGATCGATGGCCAGCTCAGTGTCGCTGGGAGGGCTGTCGAGAGAGGCATCGTAGGCCCAGGTGCCGGGGGCGATGGCCGAGGACGAGGCCGTCCCCAGGCCGAGGAGGGCGCTCTCCACGAGCGTCTGACGGTCGAGCGCGAGGGAGATAGCGGTGCGCACCCGGGGATCGCGGAAGTAGGCGGCCTGGCCGTTGTTGAGGTAGAGCACGAGGGAGACGGCCCGCTGCAGGTCCTCGTGGACGACTCCCTCGATGGCATCGAGGGAGTCGAGCTGCGCCTGGCTGAGATCCTGGCGCAGGAAGATGCCATCGATTTCGCCCTGCTCGAGCGCATGCCGGGCAGCGGCGAAGTCGGGCAGGAAGCGCACGACGATGACGTCGATGTGGGGCCGGCCAAGGTGGTAGCGGGGATTGGCGCTCAGGGTCGCCTCGAGCGACGTGACGGAGTCGAGGCGGTAGGGCCCGGCGCCGACGGGGCGGGCGTTGAAGGGCGCATCGAAGAGAGCGGCGCCGTCGAGTCCCTGGAGCAGGTGCTCCGGAAGGATGCCGACGGTGGCGAAACGGGCGAGGAAACCGGCGTTGGGCGCGGGGAGGCGGATGATGATGGTGCGCAGGTCGGGCGTGCGTACGTCGACGCCCGACCAGGCCTCGCGGAGGCGAGGATCGCCCTGGAAGTCGGGGGCGCGGATGAGGTCGATGGTGAAGGCGACATCGAGGGAGCGCACGGGGGCGCCGTCGTGCCAGCGGAGGTCGCGGTGGAGGCGGAAGGTGTAGGTGCGGCCGTCCTCGCCGACCTCGGGCAGGGGGGCGAGGTCGGGCAGCAGGCGGCCGTCCTCGCCCACGCGCAGGAGCCCGGCGAATACGAGCCGGGCGAGGTCCTGGTCGGCGGCGTTGTCGGCGGCGAAGAGGGGATTGATGCGCTGCCACGCGCCGACGACACCCTCGGCGTAGACCGTCTGCTGCGAGGGAGTGGGGGTGGGAGTGGACAGGACCTGTGGCGGAGCGCTCTCGGGACGCGTGAGGACGACGGCGAGAACCGCGGCCACGACGGCGCCCGCGGCCAGAGCGGCCCCAGCAAGGAGCATGCGGCGCGAGGTCGCAACAGCGCGAAGCATGCCAAGAGGTTAGCGCCGGAACGGGGTTAGCGCTGGAACTGGACGCTCAGGAAGGACACGAAGAGGAACACGATGACGAGAATGATCGTCGCCTGGAAGAGGGTCTTCTCGAGGCCGCGCTTCGTGCGGTAGACGGAGCCCCCGGAGAGACCGCCAAGGGCGGCGCCAAAGCCCGAGCCCTTGACCTGCAGCAGGACCGCAACAATGAGCAGCGCGGAAACGATGATCTGGATGGCGTTCAGCATTAGCGGGTAGCGAAAGCGGCCTCTTCGGGAGGCAGGTGCTCGGCTTCGAGCACGCCGTTCTCCCGGCCATGGTACACGTCGATAATGGCAGCGGCGAGCTTCTGGAAGTCGTGGCGGTAGCGGTTCTCCGCAGCGACCACGTCGGCCTGGACGACGCGCACGCGCTGGAAGACGCGGGCGTCGGGGTGGGCCAGGGAGACGGGTCGGGAGTGGAGCTCCTCGGGCAGCGCCCCGAGGTTGTCGTTGGCGATGACGGTCTCGATGATGCCGGGGGCGGTGTGGCGCTCGATGGCCTCGATATGGTCCGCAACCCCGAAGTCGTCGGTCTCGCCGTTCTCCGTGGCAACGTTGCAGACGAAGAGGCGCTGCGCGCCGGTGGAGAGCAGGGCCTTGCGCAGATCCTCGACGAGCAGATTGGGCATCACGCTGGTGTAGAGGCTGCCGGGGCCGACGACGACGAGATCGGCAGCGAGGATGGCGGCGACGGCGTCGGGGTGGGCTTCGGCATCGGTGGGATTGAGGAAGAGTTCGCGGATGCGGGCGCCGTGCTCGGTGATGTTGTGCTCACCGTGGACCATCTCGTCGTCGTGGGTGCGGGCGGAGAGCGTGACGTCGGCGCGGGTGGAGGGGAGGATGGCGCCGCGCACGTTGAGGACCCGGCCGGCCTCGTGAATGGCCGTCTCGAAGTTCCCGGTGACGTTGGCCATGGCGACGATGAAGAGGTTCCCGAAGGAGTGCCCCTCGAGCCCGTCGCCCGAGCGGAAGCGGTACTGGAAGAGGCGAGACATGAGGGGTTCGGCCTCGGCGAGGGCGGCGACGCACTGGCGGATGTCGCCAGGAGCGACCACGCCGAAGTCCTGGCGCAGGCGCCCGGATGAGCCGCCGTCATCAGCAACGGTGACGATGGCGGTGAGGTTGCTGGTGTATTCCTTGAGGCCGCGCAGGAGGACGGAGAGGCCCGTGCCGCCGCCGATGGCGACGATCCGGGGTCCGCGGCTGAGGACGCGCTTCGTGTAGAGCGATTCGGCCATGCTGCCGTTCTGGGCCCCGGGCCGGACGACGGCGTAGAGGAGCGACTGGTTCAGCTTCCAGAAGGCGATGCCGACGCTCCCGATGGCGACGGACACGAAGATCACGCCGCGCGCCCAGCGGGGAATCATCTGGAGCGTGAGGTAGTGGGCGACGCCGGGGAAGTCGTAGGCGAGGTAGGCCTCGCGGAACAGGTAAGCGGCGCCAAGGCTGAGGAGCGTGAGACCGACGACGAGGAGGAACAGCCATCGCTTGATGTGCATTCCTGGATAGAGCCAGGTCAAGAGGGAGTGATTGCGCATCCTGCGTGGCATTTCGCTAGCAGAGTCTACCAGCGGAACGGCTTCGCTCGAAGAGAGAACGAGGGAAAGGCGCAAGGATTGCCCGCCGGAGACGACAGCGGGTCTACTCGTCGAGTTCGCGGGCGAGGAGCTCCTGCGCGATCTGGGGGTTGGCGCGACCCTTGGTCTCGCGCATGACGCCGCCGAGGAGACGCTTGATGGCGGCGGTCTTGCCGCCACGGTAATCGGCGACCGCCTTCTCGTTCTCGGCGATCACCCGGCGCACGATGGCGACCAGCTCGTCGCTCTCGCGAACCTGGGCGAGGCCACCCTCCTCGACGATGGCGGCGGCGGCCTTTCCGCTCTCGACCATCTCGTCGAAGACCTGCTTGGCGACCCGGCCGGTCACGGTTCCGCCTTCGGCGAGCTCGATGAGCTCGGCGAGGGCGGCGGGTTCGAGGGGGAACTGCTCCACCTCGGCGTCGCGCTCGTTGGCCCAGCGCCCGACCTCGCCGAGCACCCAGTTGGCGGCGAGCTTGGCGGAGCGGGCGGGGTCGAAGGGGAGGGCGGCGGCGACGGCGTCGGCGAAGTCGGAGCGGTCGCGGGCCTCGGCAAGGGTGGAGGCCTCGAAGTCGGAGAGGCCCAAGCCGAGGTAGCGCTCGCGACGGGCGGCGGGAAGCTCGGGAAGCTCCGAGCGGACGCCCTCGACGAAGTCGCGGCTGAGGGCGAGGGGGGGCAGGTCGGGCTCGGGGAAGTAGCGGTAGTCGTTCGCCTCTTCCTTGGAGCGCTGGGAGACGGTCTCCTGGCGATCCTGGTCCCAGCCGCGCGTCTCCTGGGGGATTTCCCCGCCCTCGCGGAGCACTTCCGCCTGTCGGGCCATCTCGAAGACAAGGGCTTCGTAGACGGCGCGGAAGCTGTTCATGTTCTTGACCTCGACCTTGGAGCCGAAGGCCTCCTGGCCGCGCGGCCGGAGGCTGATGTTGGCGTCGCAGCGGAAGTTGCCCTCCTCCATGTTGGCGCGGCTGGCGCTGATGGCGCGGAGGATGGCGCGCAGGCTCACGAGGTAGGCGCGCGCTTCTTCGGGAGAGCGGATGTCGGGCTCGCTGACGATCTCCATGAGGGGCGTTCCCGAGCGGTTGATGTCGATGAGGCTGTAGCCCTCGCCGGTGATGGGGTCGGTGCGATGGAGGAGGCGGGCGGTGTCCTCCTCCATGTGCACGCGGGTGATGCCGACGCGCGTGCGCTCCTCCTCGACGTCGACGTCGAGCCAGCCGTCGTGGCAGATGGGGAGGTCGTACTGGCTGACCTGGTAGCCCTTCATGAGGTCGGGGTAGGGGTAGTTCTTGCGGTCGAACTTGGAGAACCCGGAGATCTCGCAGTTGAGGGCGAGCCCGGTCTTGACGATGAGGCGGATGGCCTCCTCGTTGATGACGGGCAGGACGCCGGGGAGCCCGAGACAGACGGGGCAGACGTGCGTGTTGGGCTCGGCGCCGGAGTACTCGGCGCTGCACCCGCAGAACATCTTGCTCTGGGTGATGGGCTGGCAGTGCACCTCGAGGCCGATCACGGTCTCGAACTCGGTGGCGGCGACGGTCATGGGGGCAGTGTAGGAAGGGGAGCGCGAGGGCGCTAGCGCAGGGAGGATGCGGAAACGGGTCCACCCGGGAGAACAGAAGCATACCATAATGCGAACATCTGTTTGACAACCTCCTACTGATGCACCAATATGCGGGCACTGGGTCAGTCCGCACGGTCGACAGAGGAGGGAACCCTGCGTAGCCAAAGCAGGGTGCGATGCCGCGTAGCGACCTTCCGTTCGGCAGTGAGTTCTCGCCACAGACGATTGACCTCGGTCTTCTTCTAGAGTTGGCGCATCGGCACGCTGACGACTGGCAAGCCTTCGAGGTCGCTGTACGCGACCGCTACTTCGTTAGCAACTCAACGACCGACTACAACAAGCTGAAGCTGGCGAACAACACGAAGCTGTCTATGCGCGCATACGGGCTCATCGCCGAGAAGGACACGACCCTCACCGACACCGGTCACGCCTTGTACGCTCTGCGCGACGACCCCCAGGAACTCCACAAGGCTCTCGCGCGTCACATCCTCACGGAGTGCCGAGGCATGGCCTTCGTGCAGTGCATCCTCGACATGCAGGCAGCGAACGAAACCATCACTCTCAAGACCCTCCGCCCGGCTCTCGAGGAGCGAGGCATCCATGTACCTCGCGGCGGGAAGCACATGAGCACGATGCGGCTCTGGCTGGAGAAGGCCGGCATCTTCTCCACACAGTACCGCGTCGATCATGACCGGTTGGAAGCCGTCCTAGGCGTCGGGACCGACGACTTTGATGCACTCGCCATGCTCTCCACAGAGCAGCGCACCTACCTCAAGACGCTAGCGAACATGGGAAGCTGCGGCCCGCATTCGTCGAACGACATCGAGAAGCTGGCCACCGCTACCTACGGCGTAACGTTTGACGAGAAGAACCTCCCCAAACAGGTCCTCTACCCGCTGAGGGACGCGGGGTTCATCTCTGCAGAGAGGGGTACCAAGGAGCACCACGCCATAGGACTAGAAGCCTCCCAAGAATAGCCGCGCTAGCGGAGCGTGATGCCCGGCTCGCCCTTGCCCACGCGGCCGATGGGGTGGAGGGGTTCGGCGTCGGCGGCGAAGGCGGCTTCGAGGGCCTTCGCCTTGCGGGCCGGGCAGGCGAGGAGGAGGCCGCCGGAGGTCTGCGGGTCGAAGGCGATGGCAGCGAGCTCGGGCGGGACGCGCCGGCCGACGATGAGGTTGTCGCCGACCCAGTCGCGGTTGCGGCCCTCGCCGCCGGTATGGGCGTCCATGGCGGCGGATTCAAGCGCGCCGGGAAGGAGGGGGAGGGCGTCCGCGTCGATGTTGGCGGCCACGCCGGAGCGCTCGACCATCTCCCAGAGGTGGCCGAGGAGGCCGAAGCCGGTGACGTCGGTGGCGGCGCGCAGGCGGTGGCCGGTGGCGAGGTGGGCGGCGTGGCGGTTGAGGCGCAGCATCGACTCGATGGCAGCGTCGAGCCAGGCGGAGTCGCCGCGACCGCTGCCCGTCGAGGAGAGGATGACGCCGGTACCGAGTGGCTTGGTCAGGTAGAGGCGGTCGCCGGGGCGGAGGGCGGCCTTGCGGAGCAGGCGGGAGGGGTTCGCGAGGCCGAGAACGCTGAGGCCGTACTTGGGCTCCTCATCCCAGACGGTGTGGCCGCCGGCGACGACGCCTCCACCCTCGGCAACCTTGTCGGCGCCCCCGCGGATGATCCCGGCGGCGACATCGGGCGGCAGGTCCTCGGGGAAGGCGGCGACGTTGAGGGCGAGCACGACCTCGCCGCCCATCGCGTAGACGTCGGACATGGCGTTGGCGGCGGCGATGGCGCCGTACTGCCAGGGATCGTCGACGAGCGGCGCGAAGAAGTCGACCGTGGCGATGACGGCGGTCCGCGCGTTGATGCGGTAGACGGCGGCATCGTCGGGCGTCCCGAGCCCGGCGAGGAGGTCGGGATGGGCTTCGGGGTCGAACGCGTCGGTCAGCGGCGACAGAACCTGCGCCAGGGCCTCGGGGCCCGCCTTGGACGCTCAGCCGCCGCAGCCGGTCAGATCGGTGAGCCGGATCTCGTGTGCGGTCACAGGGGGATCGTAAGGGACGGAGGCGTAGCGGGATCGGGGCGTGCCAGAATGTCGCCGTGACCCCCGACCCGGAGACGATCATGGCGGCGCTCGCCGAGCTGTACGGCGAGCCGGTGTCGCGCCCCCACGGCGACGCGGTGGCGGAGCTGGTGCTGACGGTGCTCTCGCAGAACACATCGGACAAGAACAGCGGCCGTGCATTCGTGCAGCTGATGCGGCGCTATCCGGACTGGGACGCGATCGCGGAGGCGCCGCTGGACGAGTTGATCGCGACGATCCAGACGGGCGGCCTGGCGCAGCAGAAGGCGCCGCGCATCCAGCGCATCCTGGAGTCCGTGCGCGAGCGGGCTCCAGACTGGAACCTCGCGTTCCTGGAGGAGGAACCGCTGGAGGAGGCGCGCGCCTGGCTGCGAGGGCTGCCGGGGGTGGGGCCGAAGACGGCAGCCTGCGTGCTGCTGTTCGCGCTGGGGCGTCCGGCGCTGCCCGTAGACACGCACGTCGAGCGCGTGGCGAAGCGGCTGGGGCTCGTTCCCCCGAAGACGACGGCGGAGCAGGCGCACGAGCGGCTCGAGGCGCTCGTGCCGCCGGAGGAGTACTACCGCTTCCACATGCTGCTCATCAAGCACGGGCGGCGGACGTGCGCCTCGCGCGCGCCGCGCTGCGAGGCCTGTCCGCTGCAGGCGGCGTGTCCAAGCAGCGTGCCGGGGGCAGGGGCGGCCGGCTAGGGCGTTCCGTCCCGGGGGCCGGGCCGGGGTTCAGGTTCCGCGGGGGCGGGGGAGGCGCGAAGCCGGTCGAGCAGCCCGGAAACGCCGGGCAGGGCGGAGAGGCGGATGCCTTCGCGATCGGACTGCTCGTGGGCGGGGCCTGGGACGGCGGTGAAGGGGAGGGCGGGGCCGGTGTCGTAGGCCAGGGGGTCGAGCGACTCGTCGGAGAAGAAGCGGTTCGCGATCAGGCCGAACGCGCGGCCGGCGACGGCGATGATGAGCCCGAGCGAGCCCGTGATGAGGAAGTTCCGTTCGGGCACATCGAGCATGGCCTGGACGATGACCTGCAGGTCGATCACGAAGGCGTCGTCGGAACCGAAGCGGTCGATCAGGTAGGTGCCGCCACGGGCGACGAGGTAGCCGGGAGCGGAGGCGAGGAGCACGGCCAACCCGAAGGAGGTGAAGCGGGCGAAGCCGCGGTTGAGCGCGAGCGTGGCGGCGCCCGTGACCGTGGCGACGACGAGGCTGGCGAGCACCACCCAGCGGGCGCGCGCGTGGGCATCGCCGGTGAGGAAGCCGACAAGCTCGCGGATGACGCTGGAGATGGAGAGGAGATCCGAGGACTGCTCACCGGTCTCGTCGAAAGCCTCGAGGCCGGTGGCGTAGACGAGCTTCGCGGAGCGATCGAGGAGGAGGGCGCGGATGGTCGGAGTGTCGGCGGTCAGGGCCTCGACTCGGGTGAGGGTGACGGGGAGGGGGTAGCCGGGCACCTCGAGGTTATCCGCGGAGGAGGCGCGGGCCTCCTCGCGCAGGGCGGGAACGTTCTTCTCCAGGGTCCGGTCGATGTCGGTGAGGGAGGCGATGCCGGCCGCGAGGAGCGTCTGCGCGCGATTGGGCTGGGTGATGTTGTAAACGCTGAGCGAGACGACAAAGAGGAAGAGGGCGATGGCGAAGAGCCCGGCGGCGAGCCAGGTGCCCCCGTGTTCGGCCTCGGAGTAGGCGCGGCCGAAGATCCGCTCGCTTACGGGGCCCCGGCGGGGGAAGTTGGACCGACGGCTCAGCACCCGTTCACCCTACACGCCCTGCACCACAATGGTCCCGGCGATGCGGTCGTGGAGGGCGCGGCGGTAGGGGTCGAAGACGGCCCAGAGGAGTCCGGCCACGCAGATGAGCAGGCTGAGCCCGACGAGGAAGGCGGCAGCGGCGGGCGTGCCGCGGAGCACATAGGCGAGGACGGCGCCGATCCCGAGCACGAGCACGTAGCTGAGCACGCCGGTCACGCGGGCGAGGGCGCCGAGCAGGCCAAGGGGAGCGCCATCGGAGCGGACCACGCTGATACGCATCACCGTGGCGCCGGCGGTCCTTCCCCAGAACGCGAGGCCGACAAAGAAATAGAGGAAGAAGGCTGCGGGAACGGCCCCAACGAGCGCCCAGAAGAGGGTGATCGAGCCGCCCGAGGCGTTCACACGGTCGAAGTCGGAGGAGAGGAGGAGGTTGACCGAACCGGCGATGACGAGGACGCCGGCGACGAAGAAGAGGACGAGGGCATCGACGGCGACCGCGGCCACGCGCATCTCGAAGGAGGCGTAGCGCAGCCGGCGCGCGGAGGGGTGTTCGAACGCCGCTCCCGGAACTGCCGCTGAGCCTGCCGCCATGAGCCCCTTCATTGTATCGCCGGAAAGGGGCCGGGCGGCAGGGAAAGAGCCGGGATAGGGGCGGTAGCGAGCCCCTAGACTGAAGGGATGCAGCACGACCGCCTTCCGGGGTTGCGCACCGGGCCCGCCACACTACGGCCGTGGCGCCCTCCGCTGCTGCTGCTCTCGACGACGGCGGCGGCGGTCTTCACGCTCGCGCTGACCATTGGGCTCAGCCTGTCGCTGGACCGGGGCGATCTCGCGGAGCACGAATACTCGATCGCGCGATGGCAGGCCGACCACCTGGCCGGGTCCATCTTCAGCCTGCTGGGCGTGGGCGAAGCACTCAACGAGCGGGAGGAGGCGGAGCGGCTGCGGGAGTACTTCCGCCTGACATCCGCCATCCGGGCCGAGCTGCAGGCGGAGGCACCAGACCGGGCGCTGGTGGAGGCGCTCACGAACGAACGCGCGCTCTACGAGAACGACGTCGAGCGCATCATCGAGCGGTACGTGACCAACGCGGTGGAGGAGGCGGGACTGCGGCGGCCGCTGCCGCTCTTCAGCGACGTGAAGATGCTCTGGCCGGCCGTGGACATCGAACTGACGAACCCGCCGCAGGTGCTCGTGCGTTCTCCCCGGGACGAGATCCGGTCAGCGGGGTACACGCTCCTGCAGCCGGACCTGACGCTGGACGCGATCGAGCGGATCGAGGCGCAAACGGACGACGAGGACACGGTGTCCGTTGTGCTGCCTATCGGGGGGCTGGCGGTGTACCCGGCGATCATTCGCGAGGACCGGTCGTACTACTCGATCCTGCGGACGGCGTCGCATGAGTGGGTCCACTTCTACCTCGCCTTCTACCCGCTGGGGCTCGCCTACAACACGCCCGACGGGCCCACACTGAACGAGACGGTGGCCAACGTGGCGGAGCGGGAGATCGCACGCATTGCTCGCGAGCTGCACCCGATCGACTTGCCCGAGGGGGCAGATGGACGTGCGCCGCCGCGGGAGCGGTCCTCGATTTCCTTTAGCGAGGAGATGCGGGGGCTGCGCCTGGCAGTCGACGACCTGCTGGCGGAGGGACGGGTGGCGGAGGCGGAGGCGCTGATGGAGGAACGGCGGCTGCACCTGGCAGCGCACGGCATCTTCATCCGCAAGATCAACCAGGCGTACTTCGCTTTCTACGGGTCCTACGCGACCCTGCCGCAGTCGTCGGACCCCATCGGCCCGAAGATTGAACGCGTGTGGGAGGAGACGGGCGAGCTGGCGCCGTTCTTCGCCCTGGTGCGGGAGATTGAGAGCGTGGCGGACCTGGACGCGCTGCTGGTGCGGCTGGGGGTGGACCCGTCGACGGTGACGGTAGAGGGGGCGGCCGTAGAGTAGGCGCCGCATGAGTGCGGAAGGCGCCCATCTGCAGCGAAACGCGGAGGCCACCAACCGCCTGGGCGGCCTGGTGGAACGGCTCACCGAGGCGGACCTGGAACGGTCCCTCGGCGGCGGCTGGACGGTGGCGTTTGCACTCGCACACCTGGCGTTCTGGGACGCACGCCAGCACTTCGCGCTGCTGAGCTACGCCCGTGGGGATGGCTTTCCCCCGGAAGACAAGGCAGTCAACGACACGCTCGAAGCGGTGGCGCCTCTCCTGCACGCTTCCCGGGCCGGCTCGGAGGCCGTGCGTGCGGCCGAGCTGGTCGACGCCACGGTCGCGGGCCTGACAGCGGCGCAGCGAGCGGAGCTGTTCGAGCAGGGGGTGGAGTTTGCGGTCGAGCGCTGGCGTCATCGCGAGGACCACATCGCGCAGATCGAGGCGGTCCTGCGTTGAGGGGCAACGGTCCTGCGCACCTTCCGCCGGGAGGTCGCCCCGTAGCCGCCGAACACATCGCGCGACCCTGAGCGCCCCGGCCGTGCCTACTTGCCGCCGGCGCTGCCTTCCGCCACCACCTCGGGCTCGCCGAGCCTCGGGGCGGCTCTGGCCGCGAGCACCTCGCGCAGCCGCCGTCGTTCCAGCGCCTCGACCCTCGGGGTGAAGCGCACGACCAGGACCAGGCTCGACGCTGCCACGACCGCCACGCCCATGTAGAGGAAGGCGTCCTGGAACGCGAGGCTCTCCATGCGGAAGAGGAAGCCCGCCGCCACCGCGCCCGCGTTACCCCCGGCGCCCACGATTCCGGCAACCGTTCCGAGTGCCTTGCGGTTGATGAACGGCACCACGGAGAAGGTCGCCCCCTCCGACATCTGCACGAAGACGCTGAAGACGAGCATGGCGGGGATCGCCAGCAGGAGCGCGTCCATGCGGGAGAAGAACATCAGGGCGATGCCCTCCATCAACAGGACCCCGCCGAGGAAGAGCACGCGGCCCCGCAACCCGAATCGGATTCCGGCACGGTCTCCGAAGAAGCCCCCCGTCGTGCGGGCGAAGATGTTCATCAGTCCGAAGAGCCCCGCAACGACACCGGCCAGTCCCACGCCCATGCCGAAGCGGTCGTGGAAGTAGAGGGCGGCCACGTTGTTGATCGTGAGCTCGACGCCGAAGCAGGCGCCGTAGATCAGGAAGAGCGCCCAGACGCGGTGGTCTCGCGCCGCAGACCAGAACGACCCCTTTGACTCATCCGACGGGGGCAGCACTCCGCTGGCGCGCAGGTCGCGGAAGTCCCCATCGGGGGCGTCCCGGGTGACGCGGTAGTAGGCGATACCCGTCAGGAAGAGCGCGATGCCGGGCACGATCATGGCCACGCGCCAGCCCAGCGCTTCCCCCACCCCCATGGCGACGACCACCGTCAAGACGAGCGGCATCACCATCTGCGTGACGCCGCCGCCAAGGTTCCCCCAGCCAGCGGTGGTGGCATTGGCGGTGCCGACGACATTGGGGCCGAACATGACGGACGTGTGGTACTGCGTGATGACGAAGGAGGCGCCGATCACGCCGATGCCGAGGCGGAACAGCAGGAAGGTCTCGTAGCTCTGCGCGAGCCCGATGCCCATCACGGGCAGGGAGCCGAGAATCAAGAGGCCCGTGTAGGTGCGTCGGGGGCCGTAGCGGTCGCTGAGGTAGCCGATGACCAGCCGGGCGATGATCGTGATCGCGACGGAAGCGATGATGGTGTTGCCGACCTCGGCCTTCGAGAGGTCGAGGTCCTCGCGCACGATCGCCATGAGTGGCGCAATACCGAACCAGCCGAAGAAGGCGAGGAAGAAGGCCGCCCACGTCATGTGGAACGTCCGCATCTGCATGCTCTTCAGGCTGAACAAGTCGATGCGGGTCGCCTTGTTCCGGATTTGGGCTGTGTCCACTGGAGGCCTCCGGCTGAACCCGTGTCGGTCTTGAAAGAACGGTAGGAGCCCCGCGTTTAAGGCTGTTTGCAGGCAGGTGAACTCCGCGAGAACACCGTGCTTCGGCCACGTTTCGTGCCGGGCATGTTTCGTGGGGGCGCGCGGCGACGCCGTGCAGCCCCCACGCATGGGCCGCCGGGTCGCGTGCGTTGATCGGCGAGGGAGCGGCGCCTAGAGCGGTTCCACCCGTACGGCTGCGAACTTCAGCTCCGGCTGCTTCGAACGGGGGTCGAACGCCTCGTTCGTAACGGCGTTTACGGGCCCTCCAACGTGGTGCAGGGCGCCCCAGTGGAACGGCGCCCAGACCGTGCCCGGCCTCACCGTCCGGTCGACCCGCGCGCGGGCCTGGAAGCTGCCTCGCCGTGAGCTGACGCGCAGAGGCCGCCCGTTGCGGATGCCCAGGGGGCGGGCATCCGCGGGATGTATCTCAACGACGGGCTCAACCTCACTCTTGTTGAGCTTGGGCACGCTCCCCGTGCGGGTCATCGTGTGCCACTGGTCCTTCACCCGCCCGGTCACGAGCGAGAGGGGATAGCCCTCGGTCAGGGCGTCGTCGGGCTCCCGATAGGTGGGCACGTGGAAGCGCGCGCGGCCATCCGGCGTGGCGAAGGCCGCGCCCTCGAAGAGCCGGGGCAATTCGCGGCCTCCCTCGGGAAGGGGCCACTGGACGCCGCTCGAGGAGGCCCGCAGCAGCTCGTAGCTGACCCCCGTGATGTCGAGGTCCTGTCCCCGTGTGAACTCCCGGTACTCGGCGAAGATCTCCTCGACGTCGCCGTACGAGAACGCCTCGGCGTACCCGAGGGCGGCGGCCACGCGGCTGATGATCTGCCAGTCAGGAAGCGCCTCCCCGGGCGCTTCCCCGACCGCCTCAAGGAGGCAGATGCGGCGCTCGCTGTTGGTCATGGTGCCGGTGCGCTCGGACCACTGCGCTGCGGGCAGGAGGACGTCGGCCAGCTCGCCCGTCTCCGTTGGATGGTAGGCGTCCTGGACGACTACCAGCTCGGCCTTCGCAAAGGCGGCGCGTACCCGTTCGCTATTCGGAAGCGAGGCGACGGGGTTCGTAGCGGCCACCCACACGACCTTCAACTCACCGCGTTCCAGCGCCTCGACCATCTCCGAGGCGGTCACCCCGGGAAGAGAGGCGATCGACCCGGGGGCCACCCCCCAGGCCGCCTCCACGTCCGCTCGGTCCTGAGCGTCGGCGACAAGGCGGTGACCGGGGAGGGTAGGCGCGAGGCCGCCCGCCTCGCGACCGCCCATCGCGTTCGGCTGGCCCGTGAGCGAGAACGGTCCGGCGCCGGGGCGGCCGATGTTCCCCGTCGCCAGCGAGAGGTTGATCAGGGCGAGGTTCTTGTCGACCCCTGACGTGCTCTGGCTCGCGCCCATGGTCCAGAGCGTGAGCACGGGCCCGTTCGAGGCGATGATCCGCGCGGCGTCGACGATCTCTTGCGCGGCCAGCCCGGTGAGATCGGCAGCGCGCTCGGCGGACCACCCGGCGAGCGAAGCGGCCACCTCGTCCCAGCTGTTCGTGTGCTCGGCGATGAAGGCTTCGTCGAGGCCTCCCGCGAGCCGAACCTCGAAGAGCAGGGATTGCAGGAGCGCGACATCGGTCCCCGGCTTGACCGGCAGGTAGAGGTCGGCGATTTCCGCCGTGCGTGTGCGACGGGGGTCCACGACGATGACCCTGACGTCATCGCCGCCACGGCGCTTCCGCGCCTTGATGCGATCGAACAGGATCGGGTGGCAGGCCTCAATGTTGGCCCCGAGGATGAGGAACGTGTTGGCCTGCTCGATGTCCGCGAAGGAGGCCGGGGGCGAGTCGCTGCCGAATGCGAGGTTGTAGGCGGCGACCGTGCTGGCCATGCAGAGGCGCGAGTTCGTGTCCTGGTTGTTGGTCCCGATGTAGCCCTTGGCGAGCTTGCCGAAGAGGTAGTAGTCCTCCGTGTGGAACTGCCCCGAGCCGTACAACATGACCGAGTGAGGGCCGTGCTGCTCCACCGCCGACCGGATGGCGCCGGCTACACGATCGATCGCCTCGTCCCAGGAGGCTGGGGCGAGGGCGCCGCCCTTGCTCTCGCGGATGGCCGGCCGCAGGAGGCGGTCCTCTGACTCGAAGATGGCGGGGAGCAGGGCGCCCTTCGCGCAGAGGCGACCCCGGTTCACCGGGTGGTCCGGGTCGCCCTTGACCTTCGTGACCACCCCATCGCGGGCCTGGGCCAGAATCCCGCAGCCCGTGCCGCAGTAGCAGCAGATGGACCGGAGCCAGCCCTTGCCGCCACGTTCTCCCGGCACCGCCCGCTAGCCCGCGGCCTCGGAGCCGGATTCGCGAACGCGCACGGCCTCGCTGCCGCGTAGCGACCGCAGGGCGCCGGCCACGGTCTCCGGCAGGTCGTCGACGAGAACCCCCGTGGTGATGCGCTCGCCGAGGGCGGCATCCTCGCCCAGCCTCCCGCCCACGAACAGGTCCGCGGCGTCCACGATCGTCTCGCCCTTGCGGACGCGGCTGCCCAGCAGGCCGACTTCGCCGGCCCGGTGCTGTCCGCACGCGTGTGGACAGCCGGACATCTGGAGCCGCACGGGCGCATCGATCTCGTAGCGCGCGTCAAGGGCGCGAGCGAGTTTGAGCGCTTCGCCCTTCGTATCGATCAGGCTGAAGTGGCAGTACTCCGTGCCCGTGCAGGTGACGACCGACCGCATCCAGGGCGACGGTTCGGGGCTGAATGTCTCGAGCAGCGGCTCCGCCAGCAGCGCCTCCAGGCGGGCCTCCCGCACATGCGGAATGAGCACGTTCTGCTGCACCGTCAGCCGCAGCTCCCCCTCGCCGTGGACACGCGCCAGGCGACCGAACTCGATGAGCTGGTCGCCCGTGATCCTCCCGACCGGAACCAGGCAGCCGACGACGCGCCGGCCCGGTTGCCTCTGCGCGGTCACGCCGATGTGGTCGCCGCCATCTCGCGTGGTCGCCGGCTCGCCCGCCTGCGCCAGCGGACGCCCAAAGCGTTCCTCGACGACCTCCCGAAAACGCTCGATGCCCCACTCCTTCAGGAGCACCTTCAGGCGCGAGGCCCGCCGGGACTCACGAGGACCGTGGTCGCGGAAGACCTCGAGGATGGCTGTCGCCAGCGGCACCACGTCCCCTGGCTCGACAAAGACATCCAGTGGCTGCGCGTACATGGGCTCGCGGCCACCCATCGCCCCGCCCACCAGCACGTTGAATCCGGCGGTCTGACCGTCGCCGGCCAACGCGGGAACGAAGGAGAGATCGTGCGTCTGGGCGTGGATGCAGTCGTCCCGGCAGCCGGTGATAGCCAGGTTGAACTTGCGCGGGAGATTGCTGAAGGCCTTGTGCCCGATGATCGCCTGCTGGAGCCGCACGGCGAGCGTGCGGCTGTCGATCAGCTCCTCGGGATCGAGGCCGGCAATGGGGCAGCCGACCACGTTGCGAACGTTGTCCATACCGCTCTGCTGCGAGGTGAGGCCGGCAGCGGAGAGGCGCTGGAAGATCCAGGGGACGTCCTCGATCTCGATCCAGCGCAGCTGGATGTTCTGCCGGGTGGTGATGTCCGCCTGGCCCCGTCCGCAGCGATTCGCGATCTCGCCGACCGCAGCTGCCTGCTCGCTCGTGAGCACCCCGTTCGGAATCCGCAGCCGGAGCATGAAGTAGCCCGGCGTCGCCTTGCGGTGGAAGAGCCCGTACCACTTGAGGCGTTCGAAGTCGTCGGGGTCTATCGCGGCGTTCCCTTCGCGCGCATAGCGAAGCAGGTCGGGGTAGACGTCGAGCCCGTCCTTCGCCTGCTTCAGTACCTCGATCTTGTTCGCCATCGACACCGCGCCTCGCCTCCACGGTGGGCGATGGGTGTTGCGGCGACGTGACAGCCCGGTGAACGTTGCATGAAACCGATGGCGTCGCGGATCTACCCGGTCGGAGCCTGCCGTGAGGGCCTAGATAATCGCTCCGGCCGACTTGGCGCTCTCGATCTCCGACCAGTCCAGGCCCAGCTCGAGCAGGAGCTCTTCGGTGTGCTGGCCGACCTCCGCAACATCCCCGCCCAGCCGGGGGGCGCTCGCAAAGTCGACCGGAGACGGCGGGATTCTCCTGGGCGTGTCGCCCGACTGGGAGTCGGCGAATCCCACGCCCTCGAGTGACTCGTCCTCGATCGCCTCTTCGAGAGTCCGGAGGGGAGCCCAGATCACATCACGCTCTTCAAGCTCTCTCCCGATGTCGGCGCGAGTCTTGCCGGCAAACGCTTCGTCGAGGATCGCTACCAGCTCCTCACGGTGGATGGCCCTGCCGCGCGCTGTCGCGTACGCGTCGTTCTCGAGCAACCGATCGAGGCCCATAGCCTCGCAGAAGGGCCCCCATGCAACATCGGACTGCAGGTTGACGAGCACGAGCCACTCGCCGTCCGCACACCTGTAGGAGTTGTTGAGCGGGTTCGTCGCGCTCCGGCGGCTAGGCGGCGGAGCGGCCTCACCCACCCACGCGAGGTTCGCGTAGTCCCACCCGAGTTGATACGTCCCGTTTCCGACGAGTGAGGTGTGCACCAATTGGCCACGACCTGTCCGAGTCCGGGCGAACAGGGCCGCACAGATTCCCGCGGCAGCGGACATCGCCGTTGCGTGGTCGCCAACGGCCGGCCGCGGCGCTACGGGTTCCTCCAGACCGCTGCTGACGGCCATGCCCATCCCGGAAGCGGCCCAGTAGGCGGCGCCGTCGAATCCGGGAAGGTTGGCGGCCGGCCCCTCGTAGCCATAGCCCGATACCACGCAAAACACCACGCCCGGCGCGTACTCCGCGATGTCCGAATACTCGATCCCGAGTGCGGACCGACCTGCTGGACGCAGGTTGGTGAGCACCACGTCGCTGGCCATTACCATTCGACGTAGGAGCGGCAGTGACTCCGGGGCCCTCAGATTCAATGCGACGCTCCTTTTTCCCGGGTTGGTGATCTCGAACGGAGGGCTCAGCCCTGGAACGCGTGCGGGATTGCCCATCCCGCGGAGCGCGTCTCCGTTCACCGGCTCGAGCTTCACGACTTCCGCCCCCCACTCCTTCAGGATGCGACCGCAGGCGGGCGCCGCGATCCAGCTCGCGATCTCGAGCACCTTGATGCCCTCCAGGGGGAGCCCCGAAGACTCCGACTGCACATCAGCCATTGCTGACCCCTTTCAATGCCCGGCGTCCGGGCGCAAGCCGCCCAAGGGCTTCACGGCAGGCAACGCCGTTGAGCGTTAGCGGTGGCGCAACCGTGGATCCAGGACATCTCGTAGCGTATCCCCAACGATGTTGACGGCGAACACTGCGAGTGAGATCGCGACTCCCGGGAACAGCACCATCCACGGCGCCCTCTCCATGAAGCGGCGTCCGTCGCCAGCCAGCATCGAGCCCCAGTCGGGAGTGGGTGGAGGGGCTCCAAGGCCCAGGAAACTCAGCGATGCGACGATGATAAATGAGTTCGCAATTGCCAGGCTGGCGAAGACGATGACCGGCGCTGCAACGTTCGGCGTAATGTGGCGCGCCATGATCCGCCAGGGGCTGCACCCGATGACCTCTGCCGCATCGACAAAGGCGTATTCCCGCGTGGACACGACGGATCCCCGGACAATCCTGTTGATGAGCGGAATCTGGATCGTGGCGATCGCGATGATGGTGTTGATGGGACTTGTTCCCAGAACGCTGACAACCACCAGGGCCAGGATCAGTGTGGGGAATGCCATCAGGGCGTCCATCACCCGCTGGAGCACGAGGTCCAGGTACCCGCCAAGGTATCCCGAGAGCAAGCCAAGCAGCGACCCAATGATGACGCCAAGAAACACGGCCGAGATGCCGACGCGCAAGACGCTGCGGGAGCCGAAGATAACGCGACTGAGCACGTCGCGCCCGAGGTTGTCGGTCCCGAAGGGATGGTCGATTGATGGAGACTGGAGCTCCGCGCCAAATTCGATTTGGAGCGGGTCGTAGGGCGATATCCAGGGGGCCGTGAGAGCGCTCACAACGAGTATGACAATCAAGACCAGGCAGACCAGGCCGATAGCATCCCAGCTCCGGAAGAACTGCACAGTCCGCGTGAAGGCGGACGAAGGGCGGTCGGCTACGTGCTCCTCGAATTGCTGTTCGAGTTCCAGCTCACTCAGCATGAGAGGCCCTCTCGTCTACTCATACCGGACTCGCGGATCGAACCAGCCGTAGGACAGGTCGATTATCAAGTTGATGAGCACATACCCGAGGGCGATGAGAACAACGGCGCCCTGGACCTGCGTGTAGTCCCGGACCTGGATGGATTGCAACACGAGCTGCCCAAGTCCTGGCAGTCCAAAGACACTCTCCACAATTACGGACCCGCCGATCAGGAACCCGAGCTGATTCCCGACCGTTGTGAGCACGGGTATGAAGGCGTTTTTCAGTGCATGGCGGAAGACGACGGCTCCTTCGGCGAGGCCCTTGCTCCGCGCTACCAGCACGTACTCCTGGCTGAGAACCTCCAGCAGGGAGCTCCGCGTCATTCGCATGATTGATGCGGAAAGGGAGAAACCGAGCACCAGCGCCGCCGGGCCCAGCTGCTGAAAGTGCGCTTTGGGCGCCGAAGCGATGCTCTCGTACCCAATGGGCGCGGACCACCCCCACCAGAGCGCGGGCAGGAGCACGAGCAGTGTGGCGAGAACGAAATTCGGGACGGACTGGCCGAGCACTGCCACGAGGCGAGCCACGTAGTCCGTGACTCCGTGTCGCCAGAGTGCAGAGATAATGCCAGCCGGCACGCCGATAAGGACTGAGAGGAGGGTCGACCACAGGGCGATCTCAAGAGTGATCGGAAGTCCCCGAAGAATCGCGTCGCTGGCCGGCCTCCCCGTCAGGAGGGAGTCGCCAAAGTCACCCCGGATGACGCCCCCCATCCAGGGAAAGTACTGTTTCCAGGCTGGCTCGTTGATGCCTAGTTCGTCCCGAATGGCCTCAAGGGTTTCGGGCGTGATGCGCGAGTCGTCCTCAAACCGAGCGGTGAGCACATCGCCCGGCACAAGCCGCAGGGAGAAAAAGACCAGCGTCGCCACGATAACCAGCACGGGAATGCTGTACACGAGCCTGGTGGCGATGTAGCGCTGCAATCTGGGCCTTCTCCCCGAAAGCGTCCGGGCGCCGAGCCGAAACCCGGCGCCCGGCGCCTTGTTAGGTGCTGGCTGCGCTCCTTACGCGTTGAACCACGACTTCTCCAGGGCGGGCATGCCGTAGCTCCAGTGCTCGCCGTACCCGCTCAGCTTCTTGCTGATGGGCATGACCTGGGGGCCCTGCCCAACCGGGATCGTTGGCAGATCCTCGAAGAGCATGCCCTGGGCTTCGAGTGACAGGCCGACCCGGGTTTCCGTGTCGATCTCGGCACTGAT
>JAJDUR010000021.1 GCA_022826585.1 Dehalococcoidia bacterium | reverse complement strand
CACACCGTCATGTCGGATTGCACGGCGCGGTTCATCATCTGGGGGTGCGGGGCGAACAACGAGGATCTCCGCCTGGACACCTTCGTGAACGAGGAGAAGCTGGCGACGGGGATCAAGACGGGGACGCAGCAGGGCCCGCTGGACGCCGCGGACACGCTGGAGACGTGGATGAACGGCTACTCGCGGGACGCGGCCACGGCGGTCTGGATCGGGAACGCAACGAACGAGCTCGTGATCGACGGTTTGAGCGGCGAGTACGCCTCGGCGCGGACGACGCTCTGGCTGTTCAAGAACTGGATGGGGCACTACCACGACTACCTCCTCGACGAGGGGCTGATCGAGGCCCTCAGGGACTTCGAGGAGATGCAGCCGGAGAACGTGGAACTGACGCAATTCGCCACGCCCGCCACGGACCGGCACCTTGATGGAGGCTGCGAGCAGGTGGTGGAAGCGTGGGTGCGGAAGGACGTGGAGTACGAGGATTCGTGCGTGCCGGCGATCATCGACACGCGCAACGGGCTGCTTGCCTCCAGCCGGACGCCGCTGCAGTACCGGGCGGCGGAGCGCTTCGTGAAGCTGCCGGAATGGAAGCCCGACCTCGCGATCAAGCTGGTGGAGGAGCCTCCCGAGAACTTCCACGCGTTCATCCCGATCATGCCGGAGGAGGCCAGCTCGGGCCTGCCCGCGCTCGAGATCGTGTCGCCGTTCCCGAGCGCGACCGTTGGGCTGGGAACGGGCGTGTTCGGGAGCATCAATGCCAGCGCGCTGACCGAGTGGGTGCTGGAGATCGGGCCGGGGGCGAGCCCCACCGAAGAGGACTGGGTGGTGTTGGCGACGGGCGAGGACAACCTGGCCAACGCGAGGCTCGGCACGATCGCCCTGGAGGAATTCGCGCCGCGCGTCTACACGCTGCGACTGACGGTGCGCCAGGGGCTGATGGCGCCCATCCAGGAGACGATCCTCGTCAACGTCACGGGTGGTCCGCCAACGCCGCCGACGGGGATAGCCGGTGGCACGCCGCCGGGTGTGCTCTTCGATGAACCGCCCGAGCCGATTCTGACCGAGGACGCGGAAGAACCGGATCGCTAGCGGAAGCGGGCGCCAACTTTCAACCCAACCTCGGCAGCCCACTCGCCCGCGTTCAGCTTGCGCGCGCCCTGGGGCTGGACGCGCTTGACGTGGAGCACGCCGCCGTTGAGGCGCACGTCGATGCCGTCCTCCTCGATGCGGAGGACGGCGCCGGGCATGCCGGGCTCGTTGTCGTGCGTGAGGCGGCAGTCGAAGACGCCGAGGCGCTCGCCGCGGCGGGTAGTCCAGGCGCCGGGCTGGGGGTTGCAGCCGCGGATGCGGTCGTATACGAGCTGGGCGGGCTCGTGCCAGGGGATGCGGGCGTGCTCCTCGCCGCAGGGGGGCTCGTAGGTCGAGAGGGAGTGGTCCTGCTCGATGCGCGGCGCCCGGCCCGACTCGACAAGGGCCACGGCCTCGGCCATGGCGTCGACGCCCATGGGGAAGAGGCGCTCGAAGTAGAGAGAACCGAGAGTGTCGTCGGGGCCGATCTCGCAGGTCTTCTGGAGGAGGACGGGACCGGTGTCCATGCCCTCGTCCGGCCAGAAGATGCTGAGCCCGGTCTCGGTGCGGCCGAAGATGATGGGCCAGTTCATGGCGGAGGAGCCGCGGTGGAGGGGAAGGAGGCTGGGGTGGTACTGGATGGTGCCCTGCTCGGGAGCGGTGAGGGCATCCCCGGGGAGCATCTCGGTGACGAAGGCCATGACGCCGAGCTCGGCGCCGACGGCTCGCCAGGCGGCGAGCCCCCCCTCGCCCTTGAGGGCGGCCGTGTCGATGGTCGTGAGACCGGCCTCTTCGGCGGCGACCCAGAGGGGGTCGGGGCGGCCACCCTCGCGGGGCTCGGGGGCGGAGGCGGCAACGATCTCAACTCCCTCCTCGAGTAGGCGCTTGAACACGGCTTCGCCGAAGGCGGCCTGCCCGATGATCGAGACGCGCATCCGTTCCTCCCGGGGCCAAACGGCTCAGCGGGAGCCTACACCAGCGCCGGTGGCGAGCGTGTAAGGCCGGGTGGGGCCTACACTCACCCTACGATGCTGCAGCGACCAGTGTCCGAAGGAGCCCCGCAGGGCGGCGTTCATGCCGCCCTGGCGCGCGGCGGCGCCGAGGCCAGGCCCCGGGCCTGAGCCTCCCACGCCGTTCCGTTCCGCGTACCTGGAGGTTCCCCATGATCTGTGTCGAACCGGCCCGCCTCAGCGATGCCGACGCCATCCACGCCCTGATCGACGTGTGGGCGCAGCAGGGCGAGATGCTCGAGCGCCCGCTGGGCGAGATTCACGAAGCCATCCGCGACTTCAAGGTGGCCCGCGAGGGGGGCGACGTCGTCGGGTGCGGCTCGCTCCATATCATGGGGAGCGACCTCGCGGAGATCCGTTCGCTTGCCGTGCGCGAGGACCAGCACGGCAAGGGCGTGGGGGCGGCTATCGTCGACGCGTGCGTGGAGGAGGGTCGGGAGATGGGCATCGAGCGGGTGTTCGCGCTGACCTACCAGCCCGGGTTCTTCGAGCGGCAGGGGTTCGCGCTCGCAAACGTGATGGACTTTCCCGAGAAGGTGTGGAACGAGTGCGTGCGCTGCCCGTTCTTCACGGACTGTCGGGAGATAGCGGTCGTGCGGGACCTGCGGCTTGAGCGGGGCAGCACCTAACAATCGGTCTTCTTGCGAGCGTCTGTCTCAAGTCGCCCGATCGGCAGTCGGGTGTTCGCGTTTACTCGGGCTTGCAGGTGCAGTCACCGCGAGCATTGAGTTCGCACGGACCGTAGTCTCCTTGCTCCGACATATACAGGCACCGGTCGTACGGGGTGCCTTCTTGCGGGGGGTACCGGATCTCCACGTCGCAGGTTTCGAAGTGCAGGATCGCCAGAATCCGCATGGCCTTGCGTTGGGCGTGCGAGAAGATCATGGTGAGCCATATCTCCCCGTCCTTGTCGAGGTCTCCGACCCCGTGCAGGGTCCGGTCGATCTCGATGTCAGACTCGATGAGCGAACGAGCGTACTCCTCAAGCACCGGGTGATTCCCCTGGGAGTCCAGGCAGGCCTCGATCATCTCGAGGGCGGATCTTGGCGGGGCAGAGACAGAAGGTGACGGGGCCGGACCGGGTGGCGGCGGCGTGCTACCGCAGGCCAGAGCAGAGATAGCGGCGAACGTGAGAACGAACGCGGTGCCGCCACGCAGGCCACGGATCGTCGCGGCCCGGCCCGCGGCCATGGAACGGTATCTCCTCAAGGAACCCTCCTCAGTCCCTTCGAGAATAGGCAGCGCCTAGAACTTCGAGATCTCGATTTCCTTCTGCGTGATGAACTCGAGCAACGCCGGGTTGCCCGCTTCCGTCTGGGCGATGCCCCGCTTGATGGCGGGCACGATCTCGACGGGGTCGGTGACGCGCTCGCCGTAGCCCCCGAAGGCCTTCGCCATGTCGGCGTAGTTGCCGCTGATGTCGGTGCTGCGGTACTTCTCCGTGGCGGCCTGCATGATGGGGAGCTCGATGGCCATGGAGAAGTTGTTGAGAAGGATGGAGAGGATGGGGATGCGCTCGCGGACGGCGGTCTCGAAGTCCATGCCCGTGAAGCCGATGGCGGCATCGCCCCAGACGTTAATGCAGAGCCGGTCGGGGCGGGCGAGCTTGGCGCCCATGGCGTAGCCGAGTCCAGTGCCGAGCTGGGTGGTCTTGCCCCAGCCGATGTAGCTGAGGGGTGTGCGGCTCTCCCAGAAGGGCGAAAGCTGGTCGCGGGGGCTGCCCGCGTCGTGGGTGATGATCGTGTTCTCGACGTCGACGGTATGAAGTAGGTCCCAGATGACGCGGTAGGGGGAGAGGGGCGAGGAGTCGTCGGTCAGCTTCGGTTTCCACTCCTCGATCCATTCGGCCTTGGTGGTGGCGATGCGATCCGTGATCCCGTCACGCGAGGTGGTGGGGCCGTCGAGCTCGCAGAGGAGGGCGTCCAGCGTCAGCTTCGCGTCGCCGATGAGGGCGTGGGCGGAGGCCACGTCCTTGTTGATATCGGCGGGGTCGAGGGTGGCGTGGATGATCGTCTTGCCCTTCGGCATGGCGACGCCGAAGCCGGTGGCGGCGAAGCTGCAGCCGATGCCGAAGATGACATCGGCGTCCTGGAGGAATTCGTGCACGGTGCGGGGAATCGAGCGCCCGCCCGAGCCGAGGGAGAGGGGGTGGTTCTCGGGGAAGGCGCTCTTGCCCTGGAGGCTGGTCGTGACGGGGATCTGGAGGCGCTCGGCGAGCTCGCGAAGCTCGTCCCAGGCCTTCGCGTAGTGGACGCCCTGGCCGGCGTAGATGACGGGCCGCTCGGCATCGCGGAGAACCTCGGCGACCGCCTTCACGGCCTCCGGGTCGGGGCCGGAGCGGAGGGAGGGGGCGGGCTCGTAGGCGAAGTCGTCGGGCACGTCCTCCTGGAAGACGTCGCCGGGTATCTCGATGAGCACGGGGCGGGGGCGTCCGTTGCGCACCTGCGTGAAGGCGCGGCGCATGACGTCGGGGACTGTGGAGCCGAGGGTGACCTGCTCGGTCCACTTGGTGACGTGCTGGAAGTTGAGGAAGGAGTTGAAGTTTGGAGCCGTGTTCGTGATGCGGCGGGCATAACCGCCGGGCATGACGAGGATGGGGACGGAATCGCCGTAGGCCTGGGCCACGCCGCCAAAGGCGTTCTCGGCGCCGGGGCCGTGCTGCATCGCGAAGACGCCGATACGGTCGCCGGAGTTGACGCGGCTGAAGGCATCGGCCATGTGCAGCCCGACGCGCTCCTGGCGCACGATGATGGTGCGGACGTCGGCGCGGGCGGCCGCCTCGATGATGGGGTTGACGGGATAGGCGACGAGGAACTCGACGCCCTCGCTCTTCAGGATCTCGGCTACGGCATCGGCGACCTTCATGGCGTCCCCCTTTTGCTCGCCGCGACGGGCCGTTCGCGGCGGCGCCAGTCTACCGGTCGGGGGCTCGCGCTTGCCGCAAGCGAGGGGTGGCGCGCACAATTCGGCGCGATGCCGCTCCTCAGCGTGATTTCCGACACACCCGGCGCCGGTAAGACCGGCGTCGCCGCCAGCCTTGCCCGAGACCTCGCTTACACGGGCCAGCGGGTCTGGCTGGTGCGGGGCGAGGGACCGGACGGCAGTAATGCGGCCGCCGACGCGCACTGGTTCGGCAGCCTCGAGTTCGCGCCCGGCAGCGCCTCGACGCCGGTCGGGGCGACCATGATCCCCCCGCCGAGCGGCGACGAGATCGTGGTCGCGGAGCTGGACGAGCCGCTGGAGCGTGCGGACGCGACGATCCTCGTGACGCGCGGCCTTCCCGAGGAGGAGCGCGTGGCCGAGGTGACTCCCGTGGCCGTGGTGGCGCTCGACGTAGCCGCTTCCGCTCGGGCCGAAGCGCCCGACGAAATCGGTGGCGCGGCCCTGGTCGCGATCGCCGAGGACCGCACGCTCGCGGGCTTCAGCGTCTCGGAGGCGCAGGCGGCGCTGCGCGCGGAGACGCTGGTGGAAGGGGACGGGCTCGACCCGACCTGCGACCATCTGGTGATCGCGCCCATCGGCTCGGACTCGGGTCAGCCGTACCTGGAACGCTTCGAGTCGAAGGCGGTGGTGGTGCGGTTCGACAAGACGGACCAGCACCTGGCGGCGCTGGCGACGGAGCCGGCCTGCCTCATCCTGACGGGCGGCCGGCGTCCCAGCGAGTACCTCTTCGATGCGGCGGCGGCGCGGGGGGTGCCGGTCATGCTCTCGCGCACGGACACGGAGAACACGGTGATCGC
Source organism: Dehalococcoidia bacterium (assembly GCA_022826585.1). Lineage (GTDB taxonomy): Bacteria > Chloroflexota > Dehalococcoidia > Tepidiformales > Tepidiformaceae > UBA2991. Next base: position 1,442 of record JAJDUR010000021.1, on the reverse strand, counting down.
GCTTGAGGGCATCTTCGACCGGACGCGCTTCCACGGAGAGCGGAAGCTGGAGCGGATGGCGGAGCTCCTGGGAGCGACGTCGCTCTCGGAGCGGGTGGCGGGGGCGCTGGGCTAGCTGCCGCGGCGGCGGACGAGCGAGCTGGAGCGCCGGACGAGGCCGCCCAGCGAGCCGCCGCCCTGTTCATCGCCGATGTGGTTGGGGGCGGGCGCGGGGGCGCTGGCGGGGGTCTTCTGGTAGCCGCAGTAGGGGCAGGCGAGCCAGCCGAAGTCGAGGGGCTTGTCGCAGGCCTCACAGGGCTCCTTCAGCTCGGCCAGGCAGGAGGGACAGATGAGGTAATCGTCGCGCACGCGCGCGCGGCAGACGGGGCAGGCCTTCTGGTCGTCGAGGTCCTGGAGGATGGCCTCCTCCTCGAGGGAGCGCTCGTAGAGCTCGGTGAGGGTCTGGCGGGGCCGGAGGATGAGGTAGATCCAGTGGCCGGGCAGGAATCCGGCGAGCACGAGCAAGACGGAGATGATCTGCATGACCGGGTCGCGCGTGCGCTGGCGGATGTCACGGAACACCCAGAAGATGAGGGCGACCCAGATGATGGCGCCATAGATGGAGAGCACCGTGAGGACGAGCCGTACGGTGTCCTGCCAGGAGCCGCCGGGCCAATCGAACATCGAGGAATCCTTACCTTCGGGCCATGCACTCGACGCGGGGCGCGCAGACGGCGCCGCCACGATCTGAGGGTACAGCATCGCCCCATACACGCGCGAGAAGAACTGTTCAGTTCCCTGATCAGAGTCGGGCGCGGGAGCGCTCGAGCCGATACGATGGGCGGGTGCCCGCCACGCAGCAGCCATCCCCGGTCGTCGAGGGCCTGAACCCGGCCCAACGGGCGGCTGTGGAGCACCCGGGGGGCGCTCAGCTCATCCTCGCGGGGCCGGGCAGCGGCAAGACGCGTGTCATCACGCACCGCATCGCCTGGCTGGTGGGGGAGGAGCGCGTGGCGCCGTGGCGCATCCTCGCGGTGACGTTCACGAACAAGGCGGCTCGGGAGATGCGGGCGCGGGCGGAGGCGCTGCTGGGCGAGGACGCGGCGAAGCTGCACCTGGGCACATTCCACTCGATGTGCGCGCGCTGGCTGCGCATCCACGGCCAGGACATCGGGCTCTCGCCGGACTACGTGATCTACGACGATGCCGATCAGACGGCGCTGATGAAGCGCGTGCTGGCATCGCTGCACGTCGACTCGCGGCAGTTCACGCCGCGGTCGGTGCTCTCGGCGATCTCGAGCGCGAAGAGCGAGATGAAGGGAGCCGACCACTTCAAGCGGCAGTCGGAGAACTACTTCCAGGAGGTGGTGGCGCGCGCGTACGAGCGCTACCAGCAGGGACTGCGTGAGGCCTCGGCGCTGGACTTCGACGACCTGCTGACGGAGACGGTGCGGCTGTTCCGC
>JAJDUR010000023.1 GCA_022826585.1 Dehalococcoidia bacterium | reverse complement strand
GCCCTGGCGGCCCGCTTTCTTGTGCCCGCAGCCCCCGGTCAGGCGCCGGGGCGGGGCAGCCAGGTGTGGTCCATGTCGAAGTAGTCGGACCAGCGGGCGATCTTGCCGTCGCGGATGACGAAGACGCCGCAGACAGGCACGTCCCAGCGCTTGCCGGCGACCTCGAAGCTGTCGGTGCGCTCGTTCAGGACGACGTCGCCGTTGGCGGCCTGGTGGTGGACCACCCAGCCGAGGTTCTTGCTGCCGCGCTCCTCGTCGGGGGCGCCGCCGCCACCGAGCATGGCGGCGATGGTGGCGCCGCCCTCGATCGGAGGGAGGGGGATGTTGTGGTAGACGGCGTCGTCGGTGAAGTAGGGGGCCATGGCCTCGGTGGTGAGGTAGGCGGCATCCCACTCCCTGCAGAAGCGGGTCACGAGTTCGTCGTTGGCGCGTTCCTGGTCATCCATACGGGGTCTCCTCGGGTTGGCGGTTGCGCGCGGATGGTACCGCGCGGGACGGGGCGGGGAGCGGCGCGCTAAGCTCCCGCCAACACATGCGGGGGTAGCGCCATGCGCTTGCAGGACAAGGTCGCGATCGTCACGGGCGGGGGACAGGGCATCGGGCGGGCGTACAGCCTGCGGTTCGCGGAGGAGGGGGCATCCGTCGCCATCGCGGACATCCGGGCGGAGGAGGCCAAGGCGGTCGAGTCGGAGATCGAGGCGACGGGGGCCTCGGCGCTCGCGATCCATGCCGACGTGGCGGACGAGGAGGGGGCGGCGCGGATGGTGGCGGAGACGGTCGAGCGCTTCGGGCGGGTCGACATCCTCGTGAACAACGCGGCCATCTACTTCGACCTGGAGCTGGGCGACACGAGCATCGACTACCTGCGGCGAGTGCTCGACGTGAACCTGGTGGGCATCCTCGTGTGCGGACGGGCGGTGTTCCCGCAGATGAAGGAGCAGGGGGGCGGCTCGATCATCAACATCTCGTCCATCGCCTCGTACATGTTCAACAAGCCGCCGGGGGAGGTGGAGAACTTCCCGAACTACGCCTACGGCCTCTCGAAGTCCGGGGTGGTGTACCTGACGAAGTCGATGGCGAAGACGGGCGGTCCCTCGAACGTGCGCGTGAACGCGATCGCGCCGGGGGTGATCATGACGGAGGCGACGAAGCGGGTGGTGCCGGAGGCGTTCGCGGAGATGCTGCGCCAGCAGGCAGCCCTGGGAACAGCGCTCGAGCCCGGCGACCTGACGGGCACGGCCGTCTACCTGGCCTCGGACGAGAGCCGCATGATGACGGGGCAGACGCTCATCGTCGACGCCGGCATCTACGCGAACGGCTGAGCGATGAGCGGGGACTTCCTGGCGGGCAAGGTCGCGATCGTCACGGGCGGGGCGGTCGGCATCGGGCGCGCGTGCGTGGAGGCGCTGGCGGCGGAGGGGGCGAGCGTCGTGACGTGCGACCTGCGCCCGCTGGTGGAGGAGGTGGCGGCTGAGGTGAGGGCGCAGGGCGGGGGCGAGGTGGTGGGGCTAATCGCGGACGTCTCGGAGCCGGAGGACGTGTACGCGACGGTTGACCTCGCGAGGGAGCGGTTCGGGGGGATCGACATCCTCGTGAACAACGCGGCGGTCTGGGCCGACCACACGGTGCAGGACCCGCGGAGCAAGGCGCTGCGGGAGTACGAGTCGATCATGGGGACGAACCTGCGGGGGTGCTTCCTGTTCGGGCGGGCGGTGATGCCGGCGATGATCGAGCGGGGCGGGGGCGACATCGTGAACATGAGCACCTACTACGTGGTGCCGCCCAAGCCACTGATGCCGCGCACGCCGGAGGAGCTGGCGATCGTGGGCGAGCGGCCGCCTTTCACGGACCTGTACAGCGCCTCGAAGTTCGCGCTCACGGGGCTGACGCAGGCCTGGGCGGGGGCGCTGCGGGAGCACGGGGTGCGGGTGAACGCGATCTGCATGGGCGAGACGGACACGCCCATGCTGCGCGCCTACTGGCACGGGCGGCCGTTTCCCTACCGGGTGGAGACGTGGATCCGCCCGGAGCAGATCGCGGGGCTCGCGCTCGACCTGCTGCGGGAGGGGCCGGAAGGGCGCACGGGGGAGAACATCGGGGCGTGGGTGGGCGTGCCGGTCGAGCTGCCGCCGCGCGAGGGGGACTGAGGGGCGCTAGCCGTTCCAGCCGTTCCAGTGGATGACGTCCTCCACGGGCTTGCGCGTGACCGGCCCGAAGTTCCCCTTCGGGTAGCCGACGGGGATGGTGGCGCCGATGGAGACGTTCTCGGGGACGCCGAAGCGCTCCCTGATGGCCTCTTCGTTCGCCATCTGGAACGTGGTCATGGCGGCGCCGAGGCCGAGAGCGCGGGCGGCGAGGAGGAGGTTCTGGGTGGCGGGGTAGATGGTCGACCACATGAACATGGGATTGGGTTCGCCCTCCGGCGGATAGCCGTTCTCGACGCAGGGGAAGATGACGGCGGGCACCTGGTCGAAGTTGTTCACGAGTTCGGCGACGGCGCGCATCATGCGGGCGGGCGGCTCGTCGCCCTCGGGAACCTGGAAGCGGGCGCCGAACTGCTCGCGCATGAGTTCGCCGAGGAACTGCTTGCCCTCGGGCTCGTCGACGATGAGGAAGCCCCAGAGCTGGGTGTTGCCGGCGCTGGGGGCGCGGGTGGCGGCGTGGACCAGCTTGCGGAGCAGGTCGCGGTCGACGGGGTCGGGCTTGAGCCGGCGCATGGCGCGGCAGGTGTCCATGACTTCAAAGATGTCGCTAGTGATGCTCATGGCGGGAGTGTAGCGCGCGGACGGCGGGTGGTGGTGCGGGTGTGGCCGGGGGGGGGCGGGGAGGTTACTCGCGGGCGTCGAGGCGGGCGATGTCGCCAGGCCAGGCGAGCAGGCGGTCGTCGGCGGTGACGAGGCGGTGGCCCTCGAGGGCGGTGGCGAGAATGACGCGGTCGGCGGGGTCGCCGTGGATGTCGCGCAGCGAACCGGCGCGGACGGCGATGGCGCCGTCAACGGGGATCTCGACGAGGCCCTCCCGGAGCAGGGAGGCGCGCCAGGCGGAGAGGTCGGCGGGCAGATCGACGCGCCCCTTCTCCTGCAGCATGCCGGCCTCCCAGAAGGTGATGGCGGAGGCGGCGACATTCGCAGAGTCCCACGCGCGCTCGATGGTCTCGCGGGCGACGCGACCAAGCGGGGGGCGAGCATGCCAGAACCAGATCAAGGCGTGCGTATCCAGCAGGATCATGGATTGAGGACACGGTCGGGGTCGGTCTCGGCCTCCCACTCCACGTCGACGGGTTCGATGAGGTCGTCGTGCATGACGATGTCGCCGCCGCGCCCGAACCAGCTGGCGGACTTGTCCTCGCAGGGGGCGAGCCTGGCAACGGGCTTGCCATGCTTGGTGATGATGATTTCCTCGCCGCTCTCGGCGATCTCGTCCATGAGGGCGAGGCACTTGGCCTTGAACTCGGACGCCTTCATGGTGCGGGCTCCGTCGAGCCTGTCCGTGACCATGGTGGTGCTCTCCCGTGTCGATGTGACCACTATGGTAGCAACATGTGACCACTTCGGGGCAAGGACGGCCTCCCGAAGGGTTGGGCGGGGCGCTACACTGCGGCCATGCCCGTCAACATGGACCTGCCGGACATCCTGCGCGACGACCACGCCGACGCGACGTACACGGCGCATCAGCTTGAACCCACGATCGCGCGGCTGCAGGCGGCGGTGGACGACCTCGGGACGGGAGAGCCGACACCGCAGGGGCTGGCGGCGGCTTGGACGCGGATCGCGGAGCTGCGGCTGCCGCGCAAAGCCGTGCCGGGACCGGTGCTGGACGCGGTGGAGGATCTGGTGGTGGCGTGGGGTTCGCACGGGATGGGCGGCATCGCGCGGCACGCCTACTCGCTGAACGCGGACGAGCGCGGGCGCGAAGCGGAGCGCATCCGGGACATGCTGTCGGCGACGGAGGCGGCCGCGGCAAGCGCGCCCCCCGGGCCGATGTTCCTGACGGAGTAGCGCCGCCGGGCGCGCCATGACAGAGGAAGCGATTGCGGCCACGGAACGGTGGTTCCGCAGTCGGGGCGTCCCCCACTTCATCGAGAATTACAACGCGCGCGAGGACATCCTCACGCGGGCGCTGCCCCTTCTCGTGCTGGCGCTGCTGCTCGAAGCCTTCTTCTTCGTGGACCGGGACTTTACGTGGTGGGTGAATGTGCTGGTCGTGGCGTTCGTGCTCACGCTCATCCTGGGCAGCTGGGCCGGACTCAACTTCCTGCGGGGGCGGAGACTGCTGGCGCTTCCGGAGCGGGTGGGGTGGGTGGAGGTGCTGGTGTACCTGTTGCTGCCGGGTTCCATCGCAGCCACTCTCGACCTGAACTGGACGCACCTCTTCTCGCTGTTGTTCCTGAACGCCGTCATCCTGGTGGCGATCTTCGTGGTCGTGAGCTACGGGCTCGGGCCGATTGCGGTATGGGCCCTGCGGCTGCTGATCGGGCGGCTGTGGGAGGTGGTGGGGCTGTTCGCGCGGGCGCTGCCGCTGCTCCTCCTGGTGGTGACGTTCCTCTTCATCAACGAGGAGGTGTGGCGCGTCACGGGCCGGCTCGACGACGGTCTGCTGGGCGGGGTGGTGGCGCTGTTCGGGCTGATGGGGCTGCTCTTCCTGGCTTCACGACTGCCCACGGAGATCCGAGACCTCGATGAGTTCCGGAGCAGCGAACGGATCCGGGACCTGGTGCGGGGAACGCCGGTCGAGGGGCTGGCGATGGAGGAGGGGGCGCTGCGGCTCGACATCCCGCTGGGGAAGCGCCAGTGGCTGAACGCGGGACTGGTGGTGCTGTTCAGCCTGGCGCTGCAGGTGGTGTTCGTAAGCGCCCTCCTGGGCGTCTTCTTCACGGTTTTCGGCGTCCTCATCGTGAACGAGGGCGTGCTGGTCGAGTGGACGGGGCAGCCCTCGGACGTCCTGGTTCGCTTCGACTGGGCGGGGAACCTCGTGCTGACGGCGGCGCACCTGAAGGTGGTGACGTTCCTCGCGACCTTCTCGGCCTTCTACTTCACCGTCAGCATGGTGACGAACCCGGAGTATCGGGCCGAGTTCTTCGAGGACATCGTGGGCGACCTGCGGCAGGCGCTGGCGGTGCGCACGGTGTATGTCTCCGCCGTCGAGGAGGAAGCGGGAGGTTCCGAGGGTGGAGGCGGCTGAGCGCCAGGGCGCCTAGGCGCCGGTGATCTCGCCGAGTTCCTTCCAGGGGCGGGCGCGGCGGGCGTTCCAGTGCGCGACCCAGCTATCGACGATGCCCTGGCCACCGTGGTGGTAGTCGACCTCGAGCGTGACCTCGCCGTCGTCGTTGAACTCGAGCCGGGACATGCCCTAGAAGCTGGCCCACTTGCCGTAGTCGTCGCTCTCCTCGTCGATGATCTGGCCGTAGGCCATCCAGAGGACGGCGACGCCGCGGTGGCCCTCGGCGACGTAGAGCTCCTCGACGGGGACGCGCAGGGTGATGCCGACCCTGCGGCTGGCCCAGAACTCGCGGATCTCCTCGCGGCCGCGGAGGGGCTCGGCGTGGCCGACGATGTCGCGCATGACGGCGTCTTCGGCGAACCACTGGTCGGGGCCATAGGGGTCGCCGCTGCTCCAGCCGCCTTCTTCGAAGAGCTTGCGGGCGGTTTCGAGATCGTTGGGTCCAACGGGCATGGCGCTCTCCTCGCTTCGGTGGGCGCCTAGGCGCCGGTGATGGCGCCGAGCTCGGCAAAGGGGCGGGCGCGGCGGGCGTTCCAGTGGGCGACCCAGCTATCGGTCACGCCCTGGGGGCCGTGGTGGTAGTCGACCTCGAGGGTCACCTTGCCTTCGTCGTTGAACTCGAGGCGGGACATGCCCTCGAAGGTGATCCACTTGGCGTAGTTCTCGTTCTCCTCGTCCATGATCTGGACGTAGGCCATCCAGAGGACGGCGACGCCGCGGTGGCCCTCGGCGACATAGAGATCCTCGACGGGGACGCGGAGGGTGATGCCGACCTTCTGGCTGGCCCAGAACTGGCGGATCTCCTCCTTGCCGTGGAGGGCATCGGCGTGGCCGACGATGTCGCGCATGACGGCGTCGTCGGCGAACCACTGGTCGGGGCCGTAGGGGTCGCCGCTGCCCCAGCCGCCTTCTTCGAACAGCTTGCGGGCGGTCTCGAGATCGTTGGGTCCGACGGGCATGGCGCTCTCCTCAGCCGCTGGTTGGCGGGGTGGGGATTCTAGCGCAAGGCGAGAGGGGGTCGCGCGGGTCAGTCACCGCCGGTCGTGAGCGCGGCCTCGACCTGGAGGCGGTCCTCCTCCAGGAAAACGTTCACGATGAGGCCGAGGGCATCGCCGTCGAGGTCCAGGCCTTCGAGGTCGTCCTCGCCGGTGGCGAACAGGCGCAGGATGTCGACATAGGCGAAGGTGGCGAGCGGTGCTTCGAGCCGGGAGACGGCGGTGGAGAAGCGCTCGGAGGAAGCGAGGGAGGAGCCGCCGCCGTTCCTGACGGCCTCGACGGCGGCGCTGCTGCCGATGGCGGCGATCCCGCCCTCGACGGAGAGGACGAGGTCGCCCGCCTCCAGGGGTTCGGCGAACAACTCCCCGAGGAGGTCGCGGGCGCGTTCTTCGTCGTCCTCGTCGATCTCGGCGAGGAGGACGAGCTCGGCGGCGGCGCCGTCGGCGGCCGGCCAGAGGGCGTACGCGACCTCGCCCTCCAGCAGGCCGAGGATATCCTCGATGGCAGCGAGGCCATCGGACTCCTCCGCGCCGTCGAGGACGGCGTCGCGGAGGCGTGCGGCGAGGCCGGTGCTGCCGAAGGCGTTATCGACGACGCCGGCGATGTCGTAGGCGGAGACGAAGACGGCGGTCTCCTCGGGCACCATCTGCGCGAAGCGGGAGTCGCGGGGGCGGAGGAGGGGGACGATGGGGCCGGGGTCGCCGAGCATGGCGGCCTGGAGGACGAGCCCGCCTTCGTCCGCTCGCACGACGACGCCGAGGGGGCGCTCGAACAGGGCGTCGAGGCCGACGAGGGAGAGGAGGTCGGGCGGGGCTCCTTCTGCGGCTTCTTCGAGAGCCTCGTCCCGGATCTCGGGCATGAGGGCGCCGGGGTTGAGGTAGACGAAGGCGAGAGCATCGCCTTCGAGGGCGTTGCGGAGGCGGCGGAAGTCGTCCGCATCGGCGAGGGGGCGGGACCGGCCCTGGCGGGCGTCGACGATCGCTCGCAGGGTCGCCTCGTCGGAGGCGTAGACGAGGTGGTCGCCGATGACGGCAAGGACGCCGCCCTGCTCCATGACCCGGTAGGAGACGCCCTCGTAGGCGCCCTCGCTGTAGGTGTCGGTGCGGCGGTCGAGGATGACGGCCTCGGCGGCCGCTGCGTCACGCGCTTCGAAGATGACGGCCCCGGGGAGCGGGTCGTCCGCGCCGGAGTCGAGGCGGGAGATGAAGAGGACGGCGGCGCCACCGAGGAAGGGCTCGATCTCCGCCTCCCAGTCGACCTCGCCGTCGCCCTCGACACCCTCGCGGAGCCGGGCGAGTGGATCGTCCACGCCAAGCCGTTCGACGAGGGCGAAGGCCGCCTGCCACGCGGGGCCGTCGGGGTCGGTGGCGAGGCCGACGTAGAGGGCAACGTCCTCGGGGACGAGGTGGGCGGTGGGGATGTCGCCGATGCCGTCGGTGGGGGTGGGAACGTCGCCCTCGCGGAGCACGAAGGAGAGGACGATCGCCACCACGACGGCCAGCGCCACGAGGGCAACGAGCGCCAGCCGCGGGGAGATGCGCCGGGGCAGGATCGACACGGGGACAGCCTCGCTGGCGGCGGATGCCGCACGCTCCGCGTTCCACTATCGCAGGTTCGGGGCGAAGGGGAGATCGCCACCCCCGGAGGGGCCCGGGGCGCGGGATAATGCGGCTCGCCGGCAGTCGCGCGGCGGGAGGACGAGATGCTGAACCTGACGGGGAAGGTAGCGTTCGTAACGGGCTCGGGGAGCGGCATCGGGGAAGGGACGGCGCTGGCGCTGGCCCGTGCGGGCGCGCACGTCGCCTGCACGGACCTCGACGGCGAGCGGGCGGAAGCGACGGCAGCGCAGGTGCGGGCGCTCGGGCGGGAGGCGCTGGCGGCGGCGGTCGACGTGCGCGACCTCGGGGGGCTGGAGGAGGCGGTGGCGGCGACGGTGGCGCAGCTCGGGCGGCTCGACATCGCGGTGGCGAACGCGGGCATCTCGCGCGGCTCGAACGTGCTCACGCTCACGGAGGACGACATCGACACCGTATTCGGCGTGAACACGAAGGGCGTGTTCCTGACGGTGAAGGCGTGCGCCCGCGAGATGGTGCGGCAGGGGCGCGCGGGACGGGTGGTGGTGATCTCGTCGGTGAGCGGGGAGCGGGCGGAGGCGGGGTCGTCGGCGTACTGCGGGAGCAAGGCGGCGGTGCGGATGATGACGCGCTGCTGGGCGCTCGACCTGGCGCCGTTCGGGATCACGGTGAACAGCGTCGCGCCGGGAATGACGGACACGCGCATGTGGGGCGCGGTGGCGGCGCGCAGGGACGCCCGCGACGCGCTAGCGCGGGAGTTGCCGTTCGGGCGGGTCGGTCAGCCGGCGGACATCGGCAACCTCGTCTGCTGGCTCGCGAGCGACGAGGCCGAGTACATGACCGGGAGCTACAACGTGATGGACGGCGGCCTGCTCGACGGGCGCGGGCTCACCTTCCGGGACCTGCCGGAGCGGATGATGGAGGTGCGGGAACGGGTCGCGTCAGAGGGCGGGGAGTCCGTGCTGGCATCGATGGATGCGGAGGCGGAGGCGGGTGCTGCTCGGGCGGCGGAAGCTCGCCGGGAACATGGTCTGTTCTAGTGGCTGGTGGCTGGTAGAGTCGCGAACGCCAACGACGGAGGTGGAGCCGTGGTGACTGAGACGAGAGAAGCGCTGGGCCAGGCGGAGATCGATGAGCTTCGCGATCGGACCAAGGCGTTCATGAATGAGCACATCTACCCGAACGAGGAGGCGTTCTCGGAGCACGATGATGCGGCCGACGCGCTCATGCGCGACCTCCAGGGGCGGGCGAAGGGGATGGGGATGTGGGCCCCGCACCTGCCAGCGGAGGCGGGGGGCATGGGCATCGGCTTCATGCCGTACGTGTACATGAACGAAATCCTGGGGCGGAGCCCGTTCGCGCCGAAGTCGTTCGGGGCGCAGGCGCCGGACTCGGGGAACGCCGAGATCCTGTGGCAATTCGGCACGCCGGAGCAGCAGGAGCGCTGGATGAAGCCGCTCGTGGAGGGTGACATCACCTCGTGCTTCTCGATGACGGAACCGGAGGTCTCGGGGGCGGACCCGACGAACCTGCAGACCACGGCGGTCCGCGACGGCGACGAGTGGGTGATCAACGGGCACAAGTGGTTCACGAGCGGGGCGATCAACGCGTCGTTCGCGATCGTGATGTGCGTGACCGAGCCGGATCAGCCGCCGCACAGCCGCATGAGCCAGATCATCGTGCCGACGGACACGCCGGGGTTCGACATCATCCGGCCGATTAGCGTGATGGGGGACACGGAGGGGCACCACTGCGAGATTCGCTACAACGACGTGCGCGTGCCGCTCACGAACGTGCTGGGCGAGGCGGGCGGCGGGTTCCGCATCGCGCAGAAGCGGCTGGGGCCGGGGCGCATTCACCACTGCATGCGCTGGCTGGGCCAGAGCCAGCGAGCGTTCGAGATCATGTGCGACTACTCCCTGCAGCGGCAGGTGTTCGGCGGGCCGCTGGCGGACAAGCAGACGATCCAGAACTGGATCGCGGACTCGTACGTCGAGATCCAGGCGGCGCGCCTGCTGACGCTGCGGGCGGCGGAGAAGATCGACACGGGCGACGAGGCGCGGGTCGAGATCTCGGCGATCAAGTTCTTCGGCGCGAAGGTGCTGCACGACGTGATCGACCGCGCGATCCAGACGCACGGGGCGCGCGGGGTGAGCGGCGACACGCCGCTGGAGTCGATGTACCGGGCGGCCCGGAGCGCGCGCATCTACGACGGTCCCGACGAGACGCACCGGATGGTGGTCTCGCGGCGCATCCTGCGCAGCTTCCGCGAGGGCGCGGGCTGGGACTTCGCCGCGCTGTAGAGCGGGGAAGGTTCGATGGCGGACGGCGACTCGGACGGCCTGATCGACGTACTCGCGCTCGAGCGGTACCTCGCCGAGCGGGTGCCGGGGGACGACGCGCCGCTCGAGTGCGAGCGGCACGTGGTGGGCTCCTCGAACGTGACCTACTACGTGACGCGGGGGTCGCAGCAGTGGGTGCTGCGGCGGCCGCCGCCGGGGCCGCTGCTGCCGACGGCGCACGATGTGCTGCGCGAGCACCGCTTCATCGCGGCGCTGCAGGGTGAGGCGCGCGTCCCGAGCCCGGTGATCGCGTGCGACGACGACTCGATCATCGGGGCGCCGTTCTACCTGATGGAGCGCTGCTTCGGGGCGATGCTGCGGGACGGGATCCCGGAGGCGTACGACACGCCCCCGGGGCGGACGCGGATCGCGGAGGACCTGGTGGCGACGTTGGTGGAGTTGCACGCGGTCGACTGGGAGGCGGTGGGGCTGCGGGGTCGCGCCTCGGGGTACCTGGAGCGCCAGATGCGGCGCTGGATCGGCCAGTGGGAGCTGACGCGGCCGGAGACGCGCGACCTGCCGGGGCTGGACGGGATCGTGGAGTGGCTGAAGGCGCGCATGCCGGAGGACGCGGGGGCGACGGTGGTGCACGGAGACTACCGGCTGGACAACGTGATGTTCGCGGCGGAGGAGCCGCGCGTGGTCGCGATCTTCGACTGGGAGATGGCGACGGTGGGCGACCCGCTGGCGGACGTAGGCTGGCTGCTCTCGTACTGGGGCGATCCGGGTGACCCGCCGCCGCCACCGGGATGGGACCCGCCCGCGCTGCTGAGCGCGCGCGAGGGGTTCCCCGACCACGAGGAACTGATCGCGCTGTACGAGGAGGGGAGCGGCCGCTCGATGCGGCACGTGGCCTTCTACCACGTGTTCGCGGTGTTCAAGCTGGCGATCATCCTGGAGGGGCTCTACATGCAGCACCTGCAGGAGACGGCCGCGAACCCCGACAGCGCGCGCTTCGAGTGGTTCGTGCCGGTGCTCATCGACCGGGCGCAGCGGTTGATGGCGGCGGCGGCCTAGCCGCTACTCGGGCAGCAGCGAGCGGACGAGCTCGCGCAGGCCCTCCTCGTCGAAGGGGCCGAGGGCGGCATGGACCACCTCGCCGCCGGCATCGATGGCGACGAAGCCGGGGTGCCCACGGATACCGTAGAGGTCGGAGAAATCCGCGCCAGCGCGCGTGTTGGCGTCAACGGTCACGAACTCGATGTGGTCGCCATACTCGGCCTGCAGGTCCGCCCACACGGGGCGGAGGCGGTTTCACGGTCCTCAGGTATCGATCTGGACGAAGAAGACCTGCGGGTTGGCGACGACGTCGGGGGAGCCGCCGGTAGCGCCGCCATCGGGCTGCGCGGGATCAGGGGCGGAGTCGCCACCGCCGCAGGCGAGCGCCGCCACGGCGAAGGTTACGGCGGCGGCGAGGGCGAGGGGGCGCACGGCTGCTACCGGGGGAGGGCTGATTCGACGAGGTTGCGAACGGCGTCGGGCCGGGTCGGACCGAGGCCTGCGTACGTCACCTCGCCGGAAGCGTCGTAGACGATGAAGCCGGGCTGGCCGATGGGTACTCCGTGATCGCTGATGAACTCGCGTCCCTCTTCGGTTTCTCGGTCGACATCAAAGAACTCGATCCGGTCCCCGTACTCCTCCTGCAGGTCCGCCCACACGGGGCGGAGCGCGTTGCAGGTCGGTCACCACTCGGTGTGGATGAAGTAGATCTTCGGCGCGACCGAGACCACGGCGTCGTCCTCGGAGACATCGGCGGCGGTCTCGGTCGGGGCGGCGGTCGGGGCGGGGGTGGGGTCAGGGGCGGGGTCGCTCCCGCCACAGGCGAGGAGAACCACGGCGGCGAGGGCGGTGGCCGTTAGCAGGGCGGTGAGGCGCATGGTTATCCCTCCTCGAGGGCGGAGGCGACGAAGGCGCGCAAGGCGGCCTCCCTGGAGACCGTGGCGTCCTGGCGCACGAGCGTGTCGCCTTCGTAGATGATGAAGACGGGCTGATAGAAGATGCCGTGCCTGCGGGCGAACTCGCTGCCATCGTCGCTCTCGCGGTCGACCATGATGAACTCGATCCGGCCTTCGTACTCCTGCTGTAGGTCCGCCCACACGGGGCGGAGCTTGTTGCAGGTCCCTCACCACTCGGTGTGGACGAAGTAGATCCTCGGGAGAGCGGCGACGACTGCCTCTTCGGGCACGTCGGCAGCGGTCTGGGTGGGGGT
>JAJDUR010000081.1 GCA_022826585.1 Dehalococcoidia bacterium | reverse complement strand
GGCAGGGTCGACGAGGATCCAGACGTCGTCGGGGTTCTTGGCGGCGGCGCGGATGAGGGCGACGCCGCCAATGTCGATGTTCTCGAGGAGTTCGTCGCGGTCGTCGGTGGCGGCGAGGGTGGCGGCGAAGGGGTAGAGGTTGACGGCGACCAGGTCGATTGTGCCGATGCCGAGGTCGGCCAGTTCGGCGAGGTGTTGGTCGGAGTCGTGGCGGGCGAGGATGCCGCCGTGGATGGCGGGGTGGAGAGTCTTGACGCGGCCGTCGAGCATTTCGGGGGCGCCGGTGACGTCTTCGACCTCGAGGACGGGATGCCCGGCGGCGGCGATGGCGGCGGCGGTGCCGCCGGAGGCTACGAACTCCCAGCCGCGGGCGGCGAGGCCGGCGGCGAGGTCTTCAAGCCCGGTCTTGTCGTAGACGCTGATCAGGGCGCGGGGTGCGGCCATAGGGCCTGGCTTTCCTCCGAATCGATGTAGACGTTTCCGTTTTCCACACGCGCCGAGCCGTCGGCGAACCAGCGCAGGGCCAAAGGATATAGCCGATGCTCCTGTTCGAGAATTCGATCCGACAGCGTTTCGACGGTGTCGTTGGGCAGAACGGGGACGGCGGCCTGGGCGACGATGGGGCCGGCGTCCAGTTCCTCGGTTACGACGTGGACGGTGCAGCCACTGATTTTGACGCCGGCGTGGAGGGCCTCGGTCTGCGGGACGGGGGCCATGCCGCCGGCGAAGGCGGGGAGCAGGGACGGGTGGATGTTGAGGATGCGGTTTGGGTAGGCGGCGACGATGAATGGGCGGAGGATGGCGTCGAAGCCCGCCAGGGCGACGAAGTCGGCGCCGGAGGTTTGCAGGAGTTCGAGCATGCGGCGCTGTTGGGCGTTGCGGGAGGGAAAGTCGCGTCGCGGTACGGCGTGGCCCGGGACGTTGTGGGCTCTAGCGACGTCCAGCGCGCCGACGTTTTCGCGGTTAGTGATGAGGGCGACGGCGCGGGCGTCGAGTTTGTCGTTGGCGATGGCGTCGAGGATGGCGGCCGCGTTGGAGCCGCGGCCGGAGGCCATGATGGCGAGATTCATGGCGTGGGCGTGAGCTCCACGGGGGACTGGCGGTGGGCGGCGATGGTGCCGACGCGCAGGGCGTGCGGGAGTTCGCCCAGGAGCCGGGCGGCCGCTTCGGGGGAGGCGACGAGGATGGCGCCGACGCCCATGTTGAAGACGCGGAACATCTCAGCGGGTGAGACGTCCAGGCCGTCGGCGATGGCCTCGAAGATCGGTGGCTGGGGCCAGGCGGTGGTGTCGATCAGGGCGGTGACGGAGTCGGGGAGGACGCGCTCGAGGTTTTCGGCGATGCCGCCGCCGGTTATGTGGGCGGCGACGCGCGTGCCGGGGACGGCGAAGGCCGTGGCGAACTCCGAGAGGTACGAAAGGTGGGGCGCGAGGAGGGCGTCTTCGAGCGTTTGGTCGCCGATGGGGGTCTCGCGGTCGTAGATGGTGAGTAGTTCGCGGGCCAGGCTGTAGCCGTTGGTGTGGGGGCCGCTGGAGGGGAGGCCGATGCAGACATCGCCGACTGAGACGGTGGCCGTGTCGGGGAGATTGCCGGCGGAGGCGACGCCGATGACGGCGCCGACGGCGTCGTAGCGGCCGGGAGCGTAGGTGTCAGGCATGAGGGCGGTTTCGCCGCCGACGATGGATACGCCGGCCTCGCGGCAGGCCGAGGCCATGCCCTGGACGAGCGACGTCAGGACCGACGGGTCCAGGCGGTCGGCGGCGACGTAGTCGAGGAAGGCGATGGGGCGGGCGTTCTGGACGGCCACGTCGTTGAGGCAATGGTTGACGAGGTCGCGCCCGGCGTCGGCCGGGCGTCCCATTTCGATGGCGAGGTGGAGCTTGGTGCCGACGCCGTCGATGCTGGCGACGATGGCCGGGTCGGGAATGTCCGCCGGGATCCGGATCACGCCGCCGAAGCTGCCGAAGGCGTCCAGCGTGAGCGGGGTTGCGGTGGAAGCGACGGCGGAACTCAGGCCGGCCTTGGCGCGCTGGGCCAAATCAAGGTCAACGCCGGCTTCCGCGTAGCTGGAGGTTGGACTGTCGTGCACGCGGGTGGCCGGGTTAGCCCTCGGAGGGTGTGCGGGATTCCACGCGGTCGATGGTGGCCTCGCGCGGGAACACCATGGCGGTGGCGATGTTCTCGGGACGTTCGAGCAAGAATTTGTCGAAGGTGAGCTGTACGTCCAGCGGGTAGGTGTGGGTGAAGCAGCCCAGGCAGAGGCGATCGCTGGAGCGTCCGATGGCCTGCACGAGGTTTTCGGTGGACTGGTAGCCGAGGCTATCGGCGCCGATGTCCTCACAGATCTGTTCCACGTCCAGCTTGTGAGCGACGAGGTCGTCCGGATCTGGGATATCGATGCCTAGGAAGCAGGGCCAGCGGATGGGCGGAGCGGTGATCCGCACGTGGACCTCGGAGGCGCCGCCTTCTTCACGAAGGAGCCTGACCAGGGAGGCCTGGGTGGTGCCGCGCACGATGGTGTCGTCGACCATGACCACGCGCTTGCCCGCGGTGATGTCGGGGAGCGCGCTGTACTTGAGGCGGACCCCGAGCTTGCGCAGGCGCGGGGTGGGTTCGATGAAGGTGCGGCCGATGTAGCGGTTGCGGACGAAGCCGTCGCCATAGGGCAGACCTGACTCCTCGGCGTAGCCGGTGGCGGCGGCGGTGGCGGAGTCGGGGACGCCGATGACGATGTCGGCGTCGACGGGATGCTGGCGGGCGAGCAGGCGGCCCATGGAGCGCCGCGCGGAGTGAACGCTGGCGCCGTCGAGCATCGAGTCGGGTCGCGAGAAGTAGATGTACTCGAAAGCGCAGACGGCGTGGCGCTGGGGCATTTCGAGCTTGATGGACTGCATGCCGTCGTCGTCGATGGCGACGATTTCGCCGGGTTCGACGTCGCGTTCGAAGGTGGCGCCGATGGTGTCGAG
>JAJDUR010000127.1 GCA_022826585.1 Dehalococcoidia bacterium | reverse complement strand
TCGACGTTGTTCACGTTGGTGGGCAGATTCCAGAGACCGGCCTGGGCGGGGAAGGGGGGGCGGATGCGGGGCATGCCCCGGTAGCCGTCGATGGAGTTGATGAGGCCCGTCTCCTCGCCGCAGACGTAGGAGCCGGCGCCGGTGAAGACGACAAGGTCAAAGGTGTTGCCGCTGCCGAGCACGTCCTCTCCGAGAAGACCGCGCTCGCGCGCCTGCTCGACGGCGATGTTCATGCGCTCGATGGCGAGGGGGTACTCGTGGCGGATGTAGATGTAGCCCTCGACGGCGTGGGTGGCGAGAGCGGCGATGAGCATGCCTTCGATGATGAGGTGGGGGTCGCCTTCCATGAGGATGCGGTTGACCCAGGCGCCGGGGTCGCCCTCGTCGGCGTTGCAGACGAGGTAGCGGGGTTCGGCGGTGGCGTTGCGGAGGAAGTCCCATTTGCGGCCGGCGGGGAAGCCGGCGCCTCCGCGCCCGCCGAGGCCGCTCTCGAGCATGAGCTCGATGATGGCCTCCGCCTCCATGTCAAGGGACTTGACGAAGCCCTCGTAGCCGCCGTTCGCCAGGTAGTGATCGATGTTCTCGGGGTCGATCTGGCCGCAGTTGGCCATGAGGCGGCGGATCTGGCCCTGCATGAAGGGATGGTCATCGAGCATGCCGATCTGCTCGCTGGGAGCACCTTCGACGACGCCGAGGGCGAGTTCCGGAAGCTCGCCGGCCTCGACGAGCACGGTCTGCACGAACTCCTCGACGCGGTCCGGCGTGAGGGAGTGGTAGAGGACGGTGCGGGTGCCGGCGGCGGAGCGCACGGAGACGGTCGGCTCGAGCCAGCAGAAGCCCCAGGAGCCGGTCGTCTGGATGTCGACGTTGAGGCCCCTCGCGGCGACGGCCTCCCGGAGGGCGTCAAGGGTCTCGGCGCCGCCACGGGCGAGGGAGGAGGTGTCGAGGCAGAGGCTGACCTGCTCGCGACCGCCGGCGCGGGCGGCTTCCCAGCGGTCACGGGCCTCGGTGGCGATGGCGGTGAAGCGGTCGTTCATGCGTCCCCCTTCACCTCGCGGGCGATGGCGACGGCGCCGGCGACCGTGAGGCCGCCAACAACCTCGCCATCCACCCATACCTGGGGGGCCTCGCTGCAGGTGCCGTTGCACTGGCCGAGGCGGAGACCGTAGGCGCCATCCTCGCTCTGGCCGTCAAGGGGGAGTTCGAGGGTGTGCTGGAGCGCTTCGCGAATGCGGTCGCCGCCACGGAGACGGCAGGCGGGGCCGCTGCACCAGGCGATCTCGCGCTCGGGCGGGGGCTCGGTGCGGAAGTCGGCATAGAAGGAGACGGCGCCGTAGACGAGCGCGGGGGTGGTGCGCATCTGGCGGGCGAGCACCTCGATGGCCTCGCGGGAGACGTAGCCGTACCGCTCCTGGATCTCGATGAGCGCGGGGATGAGGTGACCGCGTTCGAACTCGTACTCGGCGACGAGCTCTCGCAGCTCACGAGTGGTCGGCTCAGCCGCCATAAGGGCGAATCCCGTTTGTGAAATGCGGCACTACTATATCCGCGCGCCTCGCGCGCCAGCAACCGCGCGGGCGTCGGCGTCCATCAGCTCGGCAGCGCGTTCGCCCAGCTGGAGGCTGTAGTTCTGGCCGCGGTCCTCGGGGTAGACCTGGGTGGTGTTGGAGAGGTAGAGCCCGCCGATGCCGGTCTCCATGGAGGGGATGGACTCGGAGTAGTTGGTGGTGATGACGGGTTGGCCGCCGGGGTCGCGGAAGAACCACTTCTCGCGCACCCAGGAGCGGTCGAAGGCGGGGTTGATGCGGCGGATGGCGTCCTCGTAGGCGGTGAGGGCCTCCTCGGCGTCCATCTGGAGGACGGGGTGGTCGGGGGCGACGTAGTTGGAGAGGTAAACGATGTGGTTGCCGCCGTAGCGCTCGGCGCCCACGAGGTTGGTGTGTTCGACGCAGGCGACGAAGGGTAGGTCGTCGGCGATGGAGAGCCAGTAGACATCGCTGAGGGGACGGTCGAGGGCGAGGACGAGGCAGGAGGCCCACTGGTAACGGACACGGTCGAGGATCTCGAGGTAGGGAGCGGGGAGGTCGGGGGCGATGCGCCTGGTGATGATGTTGGGGGTGGTCATGAGGACCTGGTCGAACTCGTGGAAGGCGCCCCCGGCGCGGATGCCGGTGACGGCGCCGAGCTCGGTGGCCACGCCCTCGACGGGGGTGTTGAGGTGGATGGTGCCGCCGGCCTCGCGGATGTAGTCGGCGAGGGCGAAGTAGTAGGAGCGGAAGGAGCCGCGGGGATAGCCGAGAGTCTCCTTCGCACCGAGACGGCCCTCGCGGGAGCCGAAGCGGAGGCGAATCTTCCAGTGCAGCCAGGCCATGCCGATCTCGTCGGCGTGCTCGGCGAACTTGCCCCGGAGGAGGGGGCCCCAGAAGGCGTCGAAGGCCTGGGCGCCGACGGCCCGCTCCATCCAGGCGCGGGCGGTAACGTCCTCGTACACGCGCCAGTCGGCCTGGCGCTTGAGCCAGAGGCTGGCGAGGCCGAGGCGGAGGCGGCTGGGAAGGCTGACGGCATCGAAGCGGAGCAGGTCGAACGGTGTAACGAAGGGGTAGATGCGCCCCTTCACGAAGTGGCCGTTGTGGGGCTCGATCCACTCGAGGCGGTCGCCGAGGCCGAGGTCCTCGAAGTAGCGGACGACGGTCGTGTCGTTGGTGAAGATGTGGTGGTAGAAGCACTCGATGGGCTCGCCGCCGACCTCGAAGGTGACGACCTGGCCGCCGGGCTCGTCGCGCCCCTCGAAGATGGTGACCTCGTGGCCGAGCTCCTGGAGGCGGCGGGCGGCGGCGAGGCCGGCGACACCGGCGCCGACGATGCCGGCTCTCACGGGGTCACCGGGGTGCGCTCTTCAAGCGACTCGGAGCGGATGCGCCCGAGGCGGGCGATCGGGATGCCGAACGTCCAGAGGAGGATGAGGCCGACGACGGTGGCGGGGGCGACAACGACGGCGTGGGCGACGATGGCGTAGGCGGCGGCGAGGCCGCCGGCGAGGCCGGCGTTGACCAGGACGAGCTTGGCGGCCCACTCGAAGGGGCCGGTCCCGCCGAAGAAGGTGGGGATGATGATGGCGAGATTGGCGGCGGCGAGAAGGAGCACGTAGTGGGCGAAGCCGATCTCGATGCCGAAGGCGAGCCCGACGATGGCGTAGGCGCCGGCCTCGACGGTCCAGCCGAGGAGGCTGAAGAACGCGACGAGGAGGACGCTGCGCCAGTCGTGCACGGAGCGGAGGGCGCCGATGACCGAGTTGACGTGCGGACGCAGGCGGCCGGCAAGCCCCTGGGGGAGGCGGGCGAGGAGGTAGTCGGCGAGGCGGTAGGCGCGCTCCTCGCGGAAGGTGAGCCAGTAGAAGGCGACGAGGGCCACGGAGAACAGAGCGGCGCCGGCGATGGCAATGGCCCGCAGGCTCGTGTCGCCGAGCCCCACGACGGCGCCGGCGGTGAGGAGCATGAGGACGAGGACGCAGCCATCGAAGAGGCGCTCGACGGCGATGGCGCCGAGCGTTCCCATGGTCGAGACGCGCTCGCGCTCACCGAGGATGTAGGCGCGGACCACCTCGCCGGCGCGGGCGGGGAGGAGGTTGTTCGCCATGTAGCCGATGATCGAGTAGGAGAAGAGCCGGCGGGGGCTGATGGCCGCCACTGGGCGCATGAGGATGGACCAGCGGTAACAGCGGAGGAAGAAGGAGAGGAAGAGGACGACCACGGCGGGGGCCATGTACCAGTAGTTCGCGTCCTCGAAGGCGTCGGCGATCTCGGAAGGGTCGGTGGCGAGCAGGAAGAGCGCGATCAGGAGAACGCCGACGGCGATAGCGGCCCAGAAGCGGAACGAGCGGAACACGGCTGATCAGCGCTCCCCGGCCTCGGTGCCGTCGAAGAGACGCACGCGCGCGGCCCCGCCTTCCACGATCCAGAGCTTACCACCGGGCGTCTCGACGATTCCGTAGGGGCGAAGGAGGGGTTCCTCCACGGGGGCGATGGTGGTGAGGAGCCCGCCGGCGGGGCTGTAGATGCGCACCTCACCGAGGGAGGGCAGGGAGACGGCGATACGGCCATCGCGCAGGACGGCCAGGTAGGGCTTGTCCCGCGCTTCCGTTCCGCCCCAGCCATCGACGGGGAATTCGCGAAGGTAGGCGCCGGAGGCGTCGAGCACCTGTACGCGGGCGTTCCACATGTCGGCGATCACGATCTCGCCGTTGGGGGCGATGTCGATGCCGACGGGTTCGCTGAACTGGCCGGCGCCGCTCCCCTGGTAGTTGGTATCGGGGGAGAAGGTTCCCCTGATCTCGCGCAGGAACTCCCCGGTCGGGGTGTACACGACGATGCGGTGGTGGCCGGTGTCGGTAACCCAGAGGTTGCCCTCGGCGTCGACAGCGAGGTCCCTGGGACCGAACAGGTCGTGGGGCCCGGGAGGACTCCCGTCGCGAAGGGGAGGCTCTCCGAAGGCAAGGTGGCGGGCACGGAGGTCGGGATCGAAGGCGAGGATGCGCCAGCCGAAGGTGTCGGCGACGTACACCGTTCCATCGGGGGCAACGGCGAGGCCCCAGGGGGCGGAGTCCTGCAGCACTGTCTCGCGCAACTTGATGGATGCGAGGAAGTTCCCTTCGGGATCGAACTTCTGGAGGAGACGGGCGACGCGGTCGACCACGTAGAGGCTTCCGTCGGGTCCCGAGGCGATGTCGACGGGGGCAGTGAAGTGGCCCGGCCTGCTCCCGAGGCCGCCGAAGGTAGCGCGCCCTGCGGCATCGGAGCGGGGTTCAACAGGATCGATGCTCTGGGGGGCGAGGCGACCCGAGTCGCGGTCGAAGCCGAGAGGGAAGTACGCATAGGCATCCTCCGACCCGAGCTCCACGGGGCGGTCGTGATCGCGCCAGTAGCGGAAGGCGTCGGGGGCCCAGCTGCCGCGGAAGAGGCCGCCACCGATCTGGCGCCAGGCTTCCGCGGTCAGGGGGCCGGCCGTCAGCGCCCGTTTGTAGGTCTCGGGGAACCACCAGCGGTGGGGATAGTCGAAGGGGGGAGCGAAGGAGGTGGCGCCCCGGGCCGCGAGGTCCTGGGAGACGAGTGCGAAGTGCGCGGCGTGCACGAGCACCACGTCGAAGTCCTCCAGCGGGAGGCCGTCCTCCATGTTGGTTCTGGTGACATTGCGGTAGTCGCGCAGGTACCACTCCCAGGGCCAGGCGAAGGAGCGGTAGGTGTCCACGGCAATCGCGAGATCGCGACCCTTCCCGGTCGCGGCGGCGAGGGCGTCGATGTCGTCGGCGAGGCGGGTGATGTCGGGAGAGCTCTGGGTGTAGATCAGCATGTCGTCGGGGACGTCGCCACGCTCGAAGGTGACGGCGAGCATCGTCTGGACCGAGAAGTAGGTGAGCGAGGCCACGACGGCAAGGCAGGCAAGGGCCGGGAGGACACGCCAACCGAGGCGTGCGCCGATGAACGCGGCGGTGGCAAGGGCGAGCAGGAGCGCACCGAATGCCAGCCCGAGACGCAGAGGGAGAGCGGGCCCCCAATCGAGCACGAGAGCAGCGAAACCGAGCGCCGCGGCCGCCACCGCGAAGGCGATCGAGAGCAGGTGGCGAGCATCGAGCCTGGGCGGACGCCAGCGGGTCCAGGCGCGCTGGAGGGTCCAGGCCGCCAGCAGGGCGGCGGGGATCGCGAGGTGGGTATTGAGCCAGGGCATCTTCTCGCCGGCGAAGGAGAGGGCGGCGAAGAGGGCCACGAACCAGAGGACGAGGAAGCGGGCGAAGGCGGAACCACGGAGCAAGGCCCAGGCCCCTCCGGCAAGGGCCAGGACGAGGGGCAGGAACTCGTAGGCGGGCATGAGCATCAGGTAGTAGAACCAGGGCTGCATGCCGCGGCGCACGTCCTGCTGCGCCTGCCAGTAGTCGATCGAACCCCAGGCGCCGCTGCAGAGGCCGTCGAGGTTCGTCCAGAGGCTCGTCATGAGGGTGGTGTAGATGACGGCGGCCACGACGGCGGTGACGAGCCAGGTGCGGGGACGCCAATAGAGGCCGGCGAAGGCGGATAGTCCAATGGCGACGGCGAAGGCTCCCACGAGAACGGCGGCGTCGCGACCGGTGGGGTTCGCGCAGACAGCGGGATAGTCGAGGGGGCCGGCGGAGAAGATGACCTCAAGGGCGTTCTTGGCGAACGGGGTGAGGAGCGGGAGGGTGAGGGTGCCGGTCAATACGAGCAGGTCGCCCGCGCGGGGAAGGTCCTGCCAGGCGAGGCGGGAGCGGAGCGAGGCGAGGAACGGCCAGAGGGCGGCGACCACCCAGGCCATGGGGAAGAGCACGGCTGCCCTGCCAAGACGGGGCCAGACGGCGTCGGATCCCCGCGAACGTAACGTCGCGCCGGCGAGGTCGAGGGCGAGGTGGCCGTTCAGATAGAGGAGGAGGAAGGCGACGAAGAGGAACGCCGCCTCCTTGGTGCCGTAGGCAAGGGCAAGGGCCACCGCAAGGACAGCGAGCCAGCGCGTGCGTCCGTCGTGCAGGTAGCTCCAGACGGCGACGACCATCGCGAGGATGAAGACGGCGAGGTAGATGTCCATCCGCAGGAAGCGGCTGAAATAGACGACCGTGGGGGAGAAGGCGAGGAAGGCGACGGCAGCGAACACTCCGACCGAGCCGAGCCAGCGGCGCAGGAGGAGGGGGGCGGCCACGACCAGCATGCCGAAGAAGGCGGGGGAGACGCGGGAGGTGTAGTCGGTGGCCGTGAAGACGATGAAGGTGAAGGCCTGGACGAAGTAGAGGAAGGGGCCGTGGAACGTGGGGTCGTGGCGATAGGAGCCCTGCGCGAAGTTCCAGGACCACACGGCGTGGATGCTCTCGTCGTGGTGGAGGGCGCGGGCGCCCAGGTCCCAGAAGCGCAGCGCGAAGGCGGCCGCGAAGATCGCGACGTAGGCGACCAGCACCCAGTTCACGTCGATGCGCCGGGCGAGAAGGCGGTCGAGGGCGGACGCTTCGGGCTGACCGGCAGGCTGCGACGTCACGGCGCCCTCACGTCAATGGCGACGACCAGCGCCCCGGCCACCGTGCCAAGGGATACGGCGGGGGCCGCGAGCGCGCGACCCCGGGAGTCATCGCGCGGCGGCGAGGGGGCGCTGACAGTCATGGCAGGTCGACCTGCTCGTAGCTTGGCACGCGGTACACCGTCACATCACCCTCGGAGAAGACCGTCTCAAGGAAGTCGGGGAACGGCGGCATGAGGCCGTCGGCGTAGCGGGACCGCTCAAGGCGGCCGACGACGACGTAGCCGGCGCCGAGGGTCTCGAGGGCGGCCAGGGTCTCGGACGGCGTTGAGGCGGTGTAGACGAGGTCGACGAGGTCCTGGCGGCGGGCGATCTCGGCGTGGAGCGCGGGGGAGCCCCCGCGCCAGGTGACCTCGTGTCCGGGCCAGCCGATGGGGGTCTGCAGGCCGGTGCGGTAGCCGACGCGGGAAGCGGCGCTGTTGTAGGAGGAGGCGCCCCTTCGGAGCACAGGGCGACCGTCGTCGCCACGTTCCCACGTGCGGCCGCTCGCTTCGACGACGATTGCGTCCGGCTCCACGTTGTCGCGCAGCCAGCGGACGACGGCGTACTCGCCGGGGGAGACGCGCTCCACGTACTGGAGGCCATCCAGGCCAACGATCGCCTCGAAGCCATCGGCGCGGTTGGGAACGTTGGTCACGATGAAGACGAAGGCCGCGCCGAGGAGGACGACCAGCGGGGCGCCAACGAGCGGACGGAAGCCCGGCCGCGCGATCCGGATAGCGGCCACGGCGCCGATGCCGCCCGCAAGCGAAAGGACGATCCAGGCCTGGTAGGAGAGCTTGAAGACGGTGTTGAGCCGGGGAAGGCCGAAGAGCGCATCGCGGAGGAGAAAGAGCTCGGTCAGGTAGAGGAGGAGGACGCCGAAGGAGGCGAGGGCGATCACGGGGACGGCGGGGTGCCTGCGGCGGTCCAGGTGGACCGTCGCGGCGGCGAGGAGCGAGAGGGTGGCAGCGTAGAACGCGAGGGTGATCCAGGCTCCGGCGGTGCGCGCGCCGAGCGCCGTGGGGAGTCCATCGGCGGGGCCGGAGGGAGCGGCGGTTCGCTCGAAGGCGGCGAGAGGGAGCCAGATCAGGAGGGGGAGGATGGCCAGGAGGAAGCCGAGGGAGAGCGAGGAAGCGGAGCGCCAGCGACCGGGCGCGACCCAGGGGAGGGCGAGGGCGGAGACGACGAGCACCCCCCACATGAGGAGGACGTGTTCGATGCGCGTCCCCCCGCCGCTGTAGGCATAGATGCCTCTGCTCTCCGGGGAGAAGTCGAGCCACCAGGGGATGAAGGCGACGACGGCGAGCACGGCGGGAGGGCCGAGCCAGGACAGGGTGTCCAGGAGGGAGGGACCGGGTGGCCGGAGGCGACGGTTTCGGGCGAACACTACGAGGGCGAGGAGGGGGGAGAGGACGACGACGTCCCAGGCGTTGACGAAGGCGAGGGAGCCGAAGACGAAGGCGACGACTACGAGCAACCAGGGGCGCCGGAGGTGTTCGCGCCAGGAGAGCGCCCCTCTCCCGCGCCAGAGGGCGGCGCAGAGGGCGAGCGCGAGGAGGACGCCGGGGATGGCCATCACGTGGGGGTGCAGGTCGCCCAGGATGAAGCTGAAGGCGGGCACCTCGGTGATGGTGGTGACCTCGGCGGGCGCGGGGCCCCAGTAAGCCATGCGGGACATGCGCCACCAGGGCCAGAAGTCGTCCGGGTACCAGGTGTCCGAGGAGTCGAGGGGGAGGCCGGTACAGGCGGCGTCCACGGTGGCCCCACAGCGGACGAGACCCTCGACGCCGAAGGCTTCGTACACGCCCTGGTGGTCCGCGTCGTGGGACGAGGCCAACTCGAACACGCTCGCGAGCGGGCCGCCGAAAAGGAGCAGGAGAAAGGCGCCCGCGCCGGCGAGGGCCACCCAGCTGCGGGCGCGGCGCCCGAAGAGCCAGCGGGCCAGCGCGGCTCCCAGGGAGAAGGCGGCGGTCCCGGCGGCGGCGAGGACAGCGGCGAGGGAGAGGTTGTAGCCGGTTGCGGGCCACACGTCGGAGGCGCCGGTGAGGACGGCCGCCTGGAGGTAGCCACCGTAGTAGTAGCTCGCATTTTCGCCGGCGAACCAGGGGTCATGGGGCGGATAGTCCGGGGAGGCGAGCATGGCGTTCAGGTAGAGGAAGTCCATCGGCTGCTCGGTATGCACGATGTCGGGCGTGTAGGCGCGGAAGGCGGCGTAGCCGAAGAAGAGCACGGAGAAGAGCCCCGCGGCGAGCGCGACACCGGGGAGGGCGCGGGTGAGGGTGGGGAGGAAGCGGCGGTCGAGGAGGGCGAGGACGGCGGCAGCGAGGGCGAACAGGGCGATGGCGGCCAAGAAGCCGCCCTGCCCGGCGGGGAGCGCGCCCACGACCCGGAGGAGGAAGTAGCCGGCAGCCACGAGCGTGAGGCCGAGGGTGAAGGAGAGGCCGGCTCCCGCATCGGGGAAGCGCGGGAAGAGACGGAAGGCGAGGGGCAGCGCGAGCGCGGCGAGGACGATGGCGACACCCCAGAAGGCCAGCGCCTCAGTCACGGGGAAGCCTCACGCGAGGAGCGCGTCCACGAAGGTCTCGGCATCGAAGGGGGCGAGGTCCCCGAGCCCCTCGCCGGTGCCGATAAGACGGACGGGGACGCCAAGCTCACCGGCAATGGCGAAGACGATGCCGCCACGGGCGGTGCCATCGAGCTTGGCCAGGACGAGACCGGTCACGCCAACGGCTTCGGTGAAGGCGCGGGCCTGCATGAGGCCGTTCTGGCCGGTGGTGGCGTCGAGGACGAGCAGGGTCTCGTGGGGGGCCTCGGGGTGGCGGCGCTGAATGACGCGGGTGACCTTCTTCAGCTCCTCCATGAGGTTGGACTTGGTGTGGAGGCGACCGGCCGTATCGATGATGGCGACGGCGGCGCCATCGGCCTCGGCGGCAGAGAGGGTGTCGAAGACGACGGCGCCGGGATCGCCGCCGGGTTGGTGGGCGACCACGCGCACATCGAGCCGCTCCCCCCAGGTGCGGAGCTGGTCGATGGCGGCGGCGCGGAAGGTGTCGGCGGCGGCGAGGACGGGGGTGTGGCCGCCGTCCTTGAGGGCGGAGGCAAGCTTGGCGATGGAGGTGGTCTTGCCGGCGCCGTTCACCCCGACGACGAGGATGACGAGAAGGTCGGGGAAGGGAGCGTCCCAGCGCGGGGGACCGCCGGCGGGGGCATGGAGGATGGCGACGAGCTCGTCGCGGAGGATGTCGCGGACCTCGGCGGAGGTGGTGGCGCGGGTCTCGCGCACCTGCTCGCGGACGCTCTCGAGGATGCGCTCAGTGGTCCCGATGCCGGTGTCGGCGGCGATGAGGATCTCTTCAAGCTCGTCCCAGAGGTCATCGTCGAACTCGGGGCGGTCGAAGAGGCGGCCGAGACTGCCGAGGAGGCCGGAGCGACTGCGGGCGAGGGCGCGCCCGGACTGGGCCTGGATCTCCTCGACCTGCTCGGGGGTGAAGGCGGGCTCATCGGCACCGGGCCGGGCGCCGTTCGGATCCTGCCGTCTTCGCCAGAACCTCATCGCCCTTCCTCCCGTCCGCCACGGCGGCAGCGCTCAGGATTTTCCCCCGGCGCCGGAGCGAGTGCTAGCGGCTTGCGGCGCCGGCGGTCTCGCGGGGCTCGGCGGCTTCGGCGGGAGCCGCCTCGGGAGCTTCCTGCGGCGGCGGGGCGCCGCCGGGGAGGTCGGAGAGGCGGAGGGAGAGGGTGCTGGAAACGCCGCCGGGGCCCATGGAGACCCCGTAGATGGCGTCGGTCGCTTCGATGGTGCGGCGGTTGTGGGTCACGATGAGGAACTGGGTTCGATCCGCGAGTCGCGCCAGCTCGGCGACGAAGCGGCCGACGTTGGCCTCGTCGAGGGCGGCGTCGACCTCATCGAGAACGCAGAAGGGCGCCGGGTTCACGGAGAGGAGGGCGAAGAGCAGGGCAACGGCCGTGAGCGACCGCTCACCCCCGGAGAGGAGGCTGATAGTGCTCAGGCGCTTGCCCGGCGGCTGCGCCTCGATCTCGATGCCGGAGTCGATGATGTCGTCGGGATCGAGCAGCTTGAGGCGGGCGGCGCCGCCGCCGAAGAAGGCGGTGAAGTAGTTGCCGAAGGCGGTATCGACCTGGCCGAAGGTGGTACGGAAGCGGGTCCGGATTTCGCCGTTGAGCTCCGTGATAGCGCCCTGGAGCTGGGCCTCGGCTTCGGTCAGGTCCTGGATCTGCTCGGTGAGGAAGGTGAAGCGCTCCTCGCTCTCGCGGAAGTCGTCGGGAGCTTCCTGGTTGATGGGGCCGAGCCTGCGAATCTTGCCGCGGACCTCGGCGATCTCGCTCTCGACAGCGGCGAGGTCAGCCTGCTCATCGGCGGCGCTGGCGGGAGTCTCGAGGCCGCCTCCGGGTGAGGGGTCGAGACCCTCGCGGCCCATCTCGGTACGCAGGGTTTCGAGCCGCTCGCGGGCGCGGTCGAGGCCGGCCTCGAGGTCGAGGCGGCGGCGGCGGGCCTCGAGAAGGGCGTTCTGGGCCTCGCCGTACTCGGCCTGGACGGAGCGCTCGTGCGTTTCGAGGCGGGTCAGCTCGTCGCGATCGGGCGCGGTGTCGTCGGTCGAGTTCTCCTGCTCGACGCGAAGCTGCTCGAGCTCCTGGGTCTGGCGCTCGATGGCCTCGGTGAAGTTACCGGCCTCCAGCTCGAGGTTCTGGGCGCGGAGGATGCGCTGGGCGATCTGCGAGGAGAGGCGCTCGATGGCGCGCTTCTGCTGCTCGCGAGCGAGCGCCTGGGCTCTGGCCTCGCCTTCGGCGGAGGCGAGGCGGGCGCTGGCGCCGGCGACTTCGTCGACCGCCTGTTCGACGCGCGCGGGAGCGGCTTCGAGGTCGGGAGCGATACCGTCGAGCTCCGCGGCTAGCTCCTGGCGCCGGGCGTTGAGCTGTTCGAGGAGGGCGCGCGCGTCCCGTGCGGCCTGCTCGTCGAACGAGCTGCCGGCGAGCTCGCGGCGGCGGGCGAGCACGGACGTCATCTCGCGGCGGATGCGGTAGAGGCGGTCTCGCTCCCGGTCGCGGGCGCGGAGGGCCTCGTCGAGGTCGGTGCGGCACTCCTCGTGGGCGCGGTCGCTCTCTTCCACGAGACGGGAGAGACGGTCGACGGTCTCGCGGGCGGTCTCGACCTGCTCGCGGTTGGCCTCCACCACCTTCTCAAGCTCGGCGATCTGGGCGGGAAGCTCATCGATCTCCCGCTGCCGGGTGAAGCTGAAGGGACTCTCGGAGTCGGAGGCGATGCCGCCCGTAATGACACCGGAGGGGTCGAGGAGGACGCCATCGAGGGTGACCACGGCGCCGAGCCCGCGACTGAGCATGCGCTTCGCCACGCGCATGTCCTCGACGACGATGATGCGGCCGAGGAGGGTGTCGACGAGGTCGCGGAAACGGCTGTCGCAACGTATGAGGCGGGAGGCGACGCCGACGACGCCACGCTCCTTCTGGAGGTTGAGGGGGTAGACCTTGCGAAGGCCGTCGAGGGGGAGGAACTGGGCGCGGCCGCGGGCGCCTTCGCGGAGAAGCTCAATGGCGTGGAGGGCCTGGGTCTCCTGCTCGACGATGATGGCGTGGAGGTGGTGCTCGAGGGCGGCGTTGATGGCGGCTTCGAGGCCGGCGGGCACGCGCAGGTGGCGCGAGAGGAGCCCGACGACGCCGCTGACCTCGGGGGCCTCGCCGAGGCTGCCGGGGCGCACGTTCTCGATGAGGACCTGACCCATGATGAGGGCGTTGCGGGTGCCGGTGGCGATGCCCTCGCTCTCAGCCTGGACGCGCCTGAGGACTTCGAGGCGGCCCTGGAGGTGGTCGAGCTGGCGCAGGGGGCCCTGCGAGGCGCGCTCGAGCTCGCGCAGCTCGTTCTGGACGCGGGCGAGCCGCTCCCTGGCGCCGGCGGCCGCCTCGCGGGCCTCGCGCAGCTTCACCTCGGCGGCATCGGCGCTTTCGCTCAGATCGGCGCGGCGGCGGCGATAGGCGACGAAGTCCAGGAGGAGCTGGCGGCGGCGCTCGCTGACCTTGTCGGCCTCCGGGCCCTCGGCCGGGGGGCGGGAGGTGCGCTCGGCGATGGAGCCCTGCTCCCTGATGCGCCCGTCGAGCGACGCGATCTGTCCTCGCAGCTCCTCGGCGCGGCGGTGGAGCGCGGCATCCTCGCGCTGGGCGAGGACCAGCGCCTCGCGGTCGCGCTCGAGGGAGGTGCGGAGGGACTCGATCTCGTCGGTTAGCTCCATCGCGCGGCGGCCGCCCTCCAGGTCGGCGGCGGCGAGGGTGGCTT
This sequence comes from Dehalococcoidia bacterium, assembly GCA_022826585.1. Classification (GTDB taxonomy): domain Bacteria; phylum Chloroflexota; class Dehalococcoidia; order Tepidiformales; family Tepidiformaceae; genus UBA2991. The sequence continues at coordinate 3,842 of JAJDUR010000127.1, read as the reverse complement.
TTTCGCCCTCGAGCGCCTCGACCTCTGTACGTATCTCGCCGTGGCGGGTGGTGGTCATGGAGTGGCGTTCACGGTCGAGGACGAGGGCGTGTTCGAGGTCGCGGATGCGGGTCTCAAGGTCGCCCCGCGCACCGTCGCTCCGGGAGACGGCCTCGCGCCGCCGGGCGATCTCCTCGCCCAGGGCCTGGAGCTGCTCCTCGAGGGTGGTGACGCGGGACTCGGCGGTCTCGTCCTCGGCGCCACGCTGGTCGAGCTCGGCCTGGGCGCGGGCGATGGCGGTGCGAGCCTCGCTCCAGCGGGACGAGTAGAGCCGGCGGAGGAGGGTGGCGAGGCGGGCGGAGAGCTCGCGGTGCTCGCTGGCGCGGTTGGCCTGGCGGCGAAGGAGGCGGAGGCGGGGCTCCAGCTCGTCGACGATGATCTGGACCTTGGCCATGTTCTCGCGCGTGCCGGCGAGGCGGTTGTGGGCGTCGGCGATCTTGACGCGGAAGGGCTTGACGTCGGCCGCTTCGTCGATGAGCGAGCGGCGGTCCTGCGGAGAGAGGCTGAGGACCTCGTCGACCATGCCCTGGCCCATGATGGCGTAGCTGTTCTGGCCGACGTTGGCTTTCTGGAGGAGGTCGTTGAGGTCGCGCAGACGGATACGGGAGCCGTTCAGGAGGTACTCGGTGTCGCCGTCGCGATACGCGCGGCGACCGATCTGGATCTCGCTGAAGTCGAGGGGCAGCCAGCCGTCGCTGTTATCGAGGGTGAGGATGACCTCGGCCATGCCGAGGGGGGCGCGTTCGCCGGCGCCGGCGAAGATGACGTCCTCCTGCTTGCGGGCGCGAAGGAGGCGCAGGCCCTGCTCGCCGAGGACCCAGCGGACGGCATCGGCGACGTTGCTCTTGCCGGAGCCGTTGGGGCCGATGATGGCGGTCACACCGGACCCGAACTCGAAGGTGGTCTCCTGCGCGAAGCTCTTGAAACCCTGGAGCGTGAGGCGCTTGACGTACATGGCTCAGGCCCCCACGGGGACGCCGGGCGCGGCGTCCGCTGAGAGAACGGCGTGGGCCTCGCGGGCGGCCTCGTGCTGGGCGGCGCGCTTGCTCGAGCCGCTGCCGCGGCCAAGCATCTCGCCGGAAACCCGAACCTCCACCACGAAGCGTCGCCCCTCCTCCTCGGCCTGCTCGTCAACAGTCACATAATCCGGGGGCTGATGCCAGCGGGCCTGGACGAGGTGCTGGAGCGCGGACTTGGGGTCGAGGGCGGGACCGCCCTCCTGCATGTGGTCGATCTCGGGCTTGAGGAGGCGAAGCGCGAGGGCGCGGGCGACGGTGAGCCCGTGGGCGCGGTAGACGGCGCCGACGAGGGCCTCGAAAGCGCCGGCGAGGTTTCGGTCGCGATCACGGCCGCCGGCGGCTTCCTCGCCGCGACCGAGGATCAGGTAGTCGCCGAGGTCGAGGCGACGGGCGGCTGCGGCAAGGGTGCTGCCGCGCACGATCTCGGCGCGCATGCGCGTGAGCTCGCCCTCGGCGGCATCGGGGTAGGCGCGGAAAAGGGCGTTCGCGACGACCATGCCGAGGATGGCATCGCCCAGGAACTCGAGTCGTTCGTTGGGGGTGGCCTGCGTGGCGCTCTCGTTGGGGTAGGAAGCGTGGGTGAGAGCCTCGCGGAGAAGATCCCCAGGGAGAGGCTTGATTCCGAGCCTCTCCGCCAGGTCGCCACGTGGGGGCGACTGGACCACGGTGGCCGTGCTCTCCAAGACCCCCACCACCTAATTGTTAGGGTTGCTTGATCATATCGACGGGTGCTTGAAAGTGTCAAGAAATTGACTATTCTCAGGGCTCCACGCCGATGACTGAGATTTCTGCAACCGACCCCTGCTGGATCTGCTCAGAGGCAGTCGAGCCGCACACCGAGTCGTACTGCAACGCATGCGGGCGGCTGTTCCACCTGAACCAGCGGGAGGATCTGCCCGGCCGGGACTGCGGCACGGTCTCGCTGAGCGAGACGCACCTGGCGCTTGTGTTCATGTGCAGCGCCTGCCTGGAGGAGGCCGGGGAGACGGTCACGCCGACGCTGGAGGCGGTGCTGGACCTCTCGGAGGCAGCGCAAACGGCGGGGATGAGCGAAGCCGATCTGGCGCAGGCGGCCGCCGCGGGCCGGGTCCCGCACCGGCGCACGGCGGGGGGGTCGCTGCTGTTCGAGCGGGAGGCGGTGGAGGCACTGGTGCGCACGAGGGGGCGGACATGAGTCCCTCGCGGCGCAGGCGGAGGCGCATCCGGGGCGGCACGGAAAGCGGGGGCGGCGCGGCCGCGAAGCAACAGCCGGCGGCGCCGCCGTTGCCCGAGTGGCGCTGGCGCACGATGCCGGTGTTCATCGCGCTTTCCTTCGGGCTGTTCGTCGGGCTCTACCTCGGAATGGTGGCGACCGGCACGGGCATTGCGGCGACGGTCATCTTCCTGATCGTGGCGGGCATGCTCGGGATCTCGGTCTCGCGCTACGTGATGCGGCTGCTGATGCAGCGCGGGATCATCAAGCCGCAGGCGAGGCGCCGCTAGCGCTGGACTCCTCCCCGCTGTGGCATGATGCCGCGACCCACGCGGGGGGAAGGCGATGAGCTACTCCGGACTGGTGATGCACGGCGACACCGTGCGCGATCACGTCGAGCAGGCGCAGGAGGGCGAGCGCCACGGGTTCAGCGGCGGCTGGGTGACGGAGGTGAACGAGCCGGATGCGATCACGGTACTGGCGGCGGCGGCGGCGAATACGGAGCGGTTCGGGCTGGGAACCGGCATCGTGCCCATCGGCCTGCGCGACCCGTACCTGGCGGCGATGTCGTTCTGGTCGCTGCAGGACCTGAGCGGGGGACGGATAACGGCGGGATTCGGCGTGAGCACGCCGGTGATCGTCTCCAACTGGCACGGGCTGCCCTGGGACAAGCCGGTCGCTCGGATGCGGGAGTACGTGGACGTGTTCCGGCGGCTGACCTCGGGAGAGCGGTTGCGGCACGAGGGGATCTACCAGACGCGGGCGCCGGCAATGGACGCGGCGGAGCCGCCGATCCCGGTGTACATCGGGGCGCTGGGCGAGAAGATGCTGGAGCTGGCGGGCGAGATCGCGGACGGCGTGATCCTGAACTACCCGACGACGACGGTGATCGAGCGGTCGGTGGCGGCGATCGAGCGGGGAATCGCGAGGGCGGGGCGGAAGCGGGAGGAGGTGCGCATCGTGGCGTTCCTGCGGACGGTGATCGATGAGTCATACGAGCAGGCCTCGGCGCCGATCAAGGACGAGCTGCTGGCCTATCTGATGGCGCCCGTCTACCGGAAGGTCTTCATCGAGGACGGGTTCGAGGAGGACTGCGAGGTCTTCGAGCGGCGCTGGCTGGCGCGGGAACGGACCGAGGCGATCGAGGGCATCTCGGAGGCGTTCGTGCGGGCGCACGCGGTGGTGGGCAGGAGCGCGGAGGAGTGCCGGGAGGTGGCGGCGGAGCTTGTGGGGGCGGGTCTCGATGAGGGGTTCCTGTACCCGGTCGCGGCGGGGGGCGTCGCGAGCAAGCAGGAGGCGATCCTGCAGACGATCCGGGCGCTGGCGCCGCGCTAGGCGGGGGGAGGCGTGCCCGTGCAGGCGCGCCAGGCGGATTCGAGGAGGGCGCGGGCGTAGGGCGCTCCGGGGCAGTGGGCGACGACTGCGCGACCCTCGAAGGCGCCGTAGTGGCGGGTGAAGATGTCGCCCGAGCCCTCGGTGCGAACGAGGGCATCGCGCCAGGCATCGCGTTCGGCAGCGGCGGGCTCGTAGGCCTCGCCGGCGACCGGGTCGCTCCAGAGCACGGCCTGCATGAGCGCCGCAACCGACTCGAT
>JAJDUR010000051.1 GCA_022826585.1 Dehalococcoidia bacterium | reverse complement strand
ATCGCCCACATCTCCCGCTCCCGAGGCTTCTTCGTCGGCGTCTACCACGACGAGGGCTGGATCATGCCCCCTCCCCCCGACACCTCCTCCCCCGACCGGGGGGCGCCCGCCCGCGAGGAAAGCGCCGCCGCCGGGCAGGCGCGCCTCCAGGACACCCCCGACGAGTGGCTCCAGCGCCGCGTGCCCCTCATCGAGGGGGACGGCACGCTCGTGGGCTGGCGCGTGCTCATGATGCTCGTCGAGCACGAGGTCCATCACCGCAGCCAGATCGATACCTACGCCGGGTTCAACGGCTGGTCCCCTCCCGACATCTTCGGCATGAGCGCCGAGGGACTCGCCGAGCGCGAAGAGTCCCAGCGCCAGCGGCTCGCCCAGCGCGACGCATAGGCCCGTCGAATCGCGCTTCCCGCTCCCGGCCCGTACCCTTCCCGCGGAGGTGCGATATGAGCGTGATGGATGACTTCCGGATGGACGGCCACGTTGGCGTGATCACCGGTGGAGGCCGCGGGATCGGCGAGGGGATCGCCTTCGCCATGGCCGATGCCGGCGCCGATGTCGTCGTCGCCGCCCGCCGCGAGAACGACCTCGCGCGCGTCGTCGAAGGTGTCGAGGCGCGGGGAGCGCGCGGCCTCGCCGTCCCCACCGACGTGCTCGACCGGAGCGCCATCCACCGGCTCGTTGAAGCCGCCGTCGAGAAGTTTGGCAAGATCACCTGCTGGGTGAACAACGCCGGCGGCAGCCAGGATCGCACCACGCGTGACCTCGCCGAGACCTCCGACGAGTACTGGGACGAGATGATCGAGTTCAACCTCACCTCCGCCTTCCTCGGCATCCGCGCCGCCCTCCCCCACATGCCCGACGGGTCGAGCATCGTCAACATCGTGTCCGGGGCCGCCCTCAACGCCGCCCCCCACACGGGCGTGTACGGCGCCTCCAAGGCCGGCGTGGTGAACATGACCATGACGCTCTCCCGCGAGCTCGCCGAGCGCCGCATCCGCGTCAACGGCATCGCCCCGGGCCCCATCTTCACTGAGCAGTTCGCCGCCATGTTCCCCATGACCGAGGAGGAGCAGGAGGCCTACGGCAACCGCCTCCCCACCGGCCGCATGGGCAGGCCCAGCGACATCGGCGCCGGGGTCGTGTACCTCGCCTCCGAAGCCGGGTCCTGGATCACCGGCCAGACCATCGCCATCAACGGCGGGCATGTGCCCGGCTCCATCGCGGTCGTCCACCGCGGCGAATAGCAGAATCAGCACCACGCAGGAGGAAGCACCATGACCATCAGCAAGCAGGAACTCGTCGAGGGCATCCGTTTCGCCGGAAGGCGCGCCGCCGCCGCCCTTGAGCACGTCCCCGACTTCGACCGCCAGCTCGCCCAGGAATGGACGACCGCCGATGCCTTCCGCCACATCGCGGCCGGCGCGGGTGCCCTCGAAGGCTTCTACGGCGGCCTCAGCACCGGCGCCTTCGAGTCGTTCAGCAACGACGACGCGGCCGCCGGCAACGCCCGCACGATCGAGCGAATGGCGGAGGTCTCCCGCGAGGAGCTGGGGACGATGATCATCGAGGGCTCCGAGACCTCGGCCGCCTTCGCCGAGACGCTCGACGAGGACGACCTCGCGACCGTCGTCACCCTGGGTGACTACCGCATGCCCAAGGCCGAGCTTGTCGCCCAGATCTGGATCCACCACCCCATCCACCACGCCTACGAGGCGAGCCAGCGCTGGCCACTGTAGTCCCGCTCGCTAGGGGTCGAGCACGCGGTCCAGGTCGATCGTGGCCAGGCGCGCCCGCAGCCGCTTGACCCACACCCCGGCCATCTCCGCCCCTCGCTCCTGGCCGTCCCCCAGGTCGAGGATTCCGAGCAGGCCGAGCGTCTGGACGGTCGTCAGCAGGCCCATGCGGTAGTGCCGCTCGAACACCTCGAACGGGTACTCCCGCACGCCGCCCTCCTCGATGGTCGCGTGATAGGTCCGCAGCAACTCGGCCTCGTCCTCCGGCGTCAGGCCGTCGCTCGCCCCCGAGAGGAACCAGGCAACGTCGAACGCGGCCGGTCCCCGGCGGATGGCCTGCCAGTCGAAGAACACCGGCTCGCCATCGCGAAACACGAGGTTGTCGAGGCGCAGGTCGCCGTGCACGAGGGTCTCGGGCGCTTCCCCCTGCATCCGCTCGATCGTCTCGATGCCGTTCGCGCTGACCCACGCCACCAGCCGCTCGAACTCCTCGTCGAAGAGTTCGGGGTGTCGCTCCCGGAACACGCCGCGCATCTCCAGGAACATGCTGTGGCGCACGCGGGAGTCGCCGGCGAAGGGAACGAGCCAGTACCGGTCTTCGAGGGCGGGGCTCTCCCAGTAGGCGGCGTGCAGCCTCGCGATCGACCTGAGGACGACGGCGCAGCCCTCCGCATCCGTGCCCGCGAGCTGATCCCCCGGCGCTGCGTCCCCCAGGTCTTCGAGGAGGAGCAGGTAGCGTCGTTTCCGGCGTCCCGCCGACCACAGGGCAACCCTCGTGACGCGCGGCAGGAGCCGCTGCGGCAGGCGGTTCGCCAGCGAGGTCGTCCTCTTCTGGCGGTCCGACACCGCATGGCGATCGAACAGGCTCAGGTAGAGGTGGGGCAGCGCCACCGGCACGAGGCCGGAGAACTCCTCGTAGAAGCAGCTCTCCCGCTCGTAGACGCCGACCAGCTCCCCGAACGCGCGGTTCTCGAGCTTCGGCATCTTCGCGACAACGCTCTCCGGCCCCTCGCCGCCCTCGTACGAGAGGCGCAGCCGCAGGATGTCCCCCAGGAACCCCTCGCCCTCGCCCAGGATCTCGCGTTCCACCGAGGTGACCGCGGTTTCCGGCGTTAGCGCGCCCGTCTCCCGCAGGGACGTCGTCAGGAACTCCGGCGTCAGGTCGTCGAGGCGCTCGGGGATGAAGCCTTCCATGGCGTCAGCCTACGCGACCGGCGTCGCCAGCAACCCGTCGAAGTCGATGCCCGCAACGCGCGCGGCCAGCCGCTCGTACCAGGCCTCCATCAGCTTCAGCCCCCGCCCTTCCCCCATGTCCATCATGTCCGTGGCCGTGAGGGTCTGCATCGCGGTCAGCAGTCCCAGGTGGTAGTCCCGCTCCAGCGCCTCGTACGGGTACCCCTCCACGCCCAGCTCGGCGAGGGCTGCCGCATACCCCCGGAGCAGCTCTACCTCATCCTCGCGAGTCAGGTCCGCACAAGCCCCCGAGAGGAAGTAGGCCACGTCGTAGGCCGCCGGACCCCGCCGCACGAGCTGCCAGTCGAACACGATCGGCTCGCCGTTCCGGAAAGCCACGTTGTCCAACCGGGGGTCGCAGTGCAGCAGGGTGGCGGGCGCCTCTCGATACAGGCGCCGTGCGCCCTCCTCCCCGTGCGCCGCCGCCCACGCGAAGGCACGCTCCAGCCCCTCGTCGATCACGTGCCCGAACTGCTGCCGGAAGATCGGCTGCGAGTCCTTGAACAGCCCGTTGCGGATGCGCGCATCGATGCTCAGGGGAACCAGCCAGAAGCGGTTCTGGAGCGTCTCGCTCTCCCAGTAGGCGGCGTGCATGCGCGCAAGTGCCGCCAGCACCGTCGCGCAGCGCTCCGGCGAGACACCCGTCAGCTGGTCCCCGGGCTCCGCGTCCCCGATGTCCTCCAGCAGGAGGATGTAGCGCCGCTTCTTGCGCCCGGACACCCAGATGCCCATCCGCGTCATGAGCCCCGTCAGCAGGCGGGGCGTCCGGTCGGCCAGCTTCAGCGCGGCCTCCTGCCGTTCGGATGTGACGTCCCGGTCGAAGTCGCCGTAGTACATCCGCGGGGTTGTGAGGGGGAGGTCAACCGCCATCTCGCTGTAGAAGCAGCTCTCCCGCTCGTAGGCCCCGAGCAGCTCTCCCATCGCGCGGTTGGCCAGCTTCGGCAGCTTCGCAATGACCGTGGCCGGCCCCTCGCCGCCCTCGTAGCCGAGCGTCAGCCGCACGATGTCGCCCAGGAACCCCTCGCCCTCGCCGAGGATCTGCTGCTCGGCCGAGGTCACGGTCACGGTGGGCGCCAGCTCCTCCGACTCGCGCAGCGCGGCCGTCAGCCACTTCGGCGTGAGGTCGTCCAGGCGTTCGGGAATCGAGAGTGCCATGCCCCGCCCTCCGGCAGCCGTTGACGCGCCAGCTTACCCGCCGATGCCCTGTGGCGTGGCGTGTGCGCGACCGGCCCCGTACGATCCTGACGCCCGCGACCGCGGGTCACCCCGCTCGCCCCAGCGTTGCCAGGAGCCCCCATGAAGATTCTCGATGGCGTCTACCAGCTTCTTACGCCCTTCCCTCAGTACAGCTACGAGGAGGCGAAGAAGCTCCGCGTGGAGCTGGGGAAGGCCCCGCGCGTCATCAAGGGCCTTCCCTACGTCATGCCCTACCTGATCAAGCATGGGACCGACACGATGCTCGTCGACTGCGGCTGGAATACCGACGTCGCCTACGCCGCCCTCGAGGAGGGCATGGGCGAGTTCGGCAGCCATCCCTCCGAGATCACGCAGTTGGTCATCACCCACGTCCACCCCGACCACTACGGCATGTCGGGACGCCTCAAGCAGGTCTCCGACTGCGAGGTGATCATGCACGAGCGCGAGGCCGACTTCATCGCCTCCCGCTACTACGCGCCCCGCGGCCTCACCGACGAGATGCAGAAGTACATGGGCCAGCACGGCGTGCCCGAGCTCAAGGCCCCCGAGATGTCCCGCGGCTCCATGGACATGCTCGACAAGGTTCAGCCCGCCGCCCCCGACTACAAGGTCCACGGCGGCGAGACCCTCAGCGCCGGCGACTTCCACTTCGAGGTCATCTGGACGCCCGGCCACGCCCCCGGCCACATCTGCCTCTACGAACCCAACCGCAAGCTCCTCTTCAGCGGCGACCACATCCTTCCCACCATCACCCCCAACGTCTCGATGCACTCCCAGACCTCGGGCGACCCCCTCGGCGACTACATCCGCTCCCTCGACATCGTCGCCGAGCTCGACGTCGACCACGTCCTCCCCGCGCACGAGTTCGATATCAAGGAGCTCAAGCGCCGCGTCAACGAGATTCGCGACCACCACCACGAGCGTCTCGACGAGATGATGCGCTGCGTCGACGCCGGCGCCACCGCCTGGGACGTTGCCGGCCGCGTCCAGTGGGCCACCGGCACCCTCGACGACTTCGAGCCGTTCATGCAGCGCGCCGCCGTGGGCGAGACGCTCTCCCACCTGGAGCACCTCTTCGAGGAGGGCCGCCTCTCCAAGGTGAAGCGCGACGGCACGCTCCACTGGATCCCCGTCTAGCGCGGTTCTTCGCCGAGCGCCTGCGCGCGCCGTCTGGTACGGTTGGCCCGTGGCAAAACAGGAATCCATCGAAGTCGAAGGGCTGGTCACGCAGGCGCTTCCCAACGCCGTCTTCCGGGTGGAGCTGGCCAACGGGCACGAGGTGCTCGCCCACGTGAGCGGTCGCGTTCGCCGCTACCGCATCAAGGTGCTTCTCGGCGACCGCGTCCTCGTCGAGCTCTCGCCCTACGACCTCTCCAAGGGCCGCATCACCTACCGCTTCAAGTAGGCGCTCGCCCGCTCCGCTTCCCTACGCCGGTGGAATCGCGCCCGTCTCCTGCAGGCGCGCGAACCACTTGCGGAACATGTCCTCCGTGTCCATGCACTCCGTGAACCCCGCCTGCCGCACCGCGATCGTGCTGTTCAGGATCGGCAGCGGCGGCCGGTTGGGCGCGCCCAGCACCGTGTCCGCGTAGATGAGCGAGTTGTAGCCGCAGTACTCGACCAGGTCGTCCGAGACGCTCAACCCGTGCCGCTCGACCAGCGCCGCCCAGGCGTCCTGTTGCTTCGGCAGCTCCTCCACCAGCGAAACTTGTCGCGGCTCCCCCGCCTCCATCCCCAGCGTCTCCGCGATCGCCGGCCACACGTTCTCCCACATGAACACGTCGCCGTTCGTCAGGTTGAACGTCCCGCCCCACGCCTTCGGCTCCTCCGTCGCCCACGAGAGCGCGTGCGCGACGAGGTCCGCATCCACCGCCTCCCGCAGCGTCGGAGCCCCCGGCTTCCCGGGGAAGGCGAGCGGCCGCCCCTCCTCCCGCAGCAGCGTGGCGTACGCCCCGATCACCGGGATCGGGTTCATGTTGTTCCCCGGCGCGTCCCCGTAGATAACCGTCGGACGCCAGGTCGTCAGCTTCCAGTCCCCCTCCGCCTGCCGCGCCCGCAGGTAGTCCTCCTGCTCGAAGTAGAAGTTCGGGTGCTCCTTGCGCGGCTCCCGTTCCCGCAGCGGAACCTTCACGCCCTTCGCTCCGACACTCGGGTGGTGCAGCCCATACGCCTTCGTGCCGTGCAGCAGCGAGACGTGCTCAAGGTTGGAGGCCGCCCGCGAGAGCGGCTCGAACAGGTTCCGCAGCATGCTGGCGTTCCGCTCGATCACCTCCGGGTCAACCCACCCCGGCATGAGACCCGGGACCTCCTGCAGCGCTGCGTACACGAGGTGCGTTACCCCGGACATCGCCCCGAACGTGCGCTCGCACGCCTCTTCGTCCAGCAGGTCGACGGACAGAAACTCTGCCTCCTCGGGCAGCCCGGCCGGTATCCGCCGCGAGACCCCCACTGCCTCCCACCCCGGCAGCGTCGCGAAGTGCCGCACCGCCGCGTACCCCACCAGCCCCGACGCTCCCGCGATCAGTACCCGCTTCGCCATGCCGCTCCCTCCGGTGGCGCCTTCGGGACGCCGCGGCCCACAGGATACCGAGCCCCCGCCCGCCCGTTGCCATGCCTCTCGCGCGGGAGCACACTGGCCCTGCTACCAGCAGGAGGCTCCCCATGACTTCCCCCAACGTCCTCCTCGCCACGAAGGGCCACCCGTTCCAGCGCGAGCCCTTCTTCTCCATGTTCGACTCGTTCCAGCAGGACGGCGCCATCTCCGCGTGGACGCATGTCGAGCAGCCCGCCGCCCAGGCCTTCTTCCACCCCGACACCGCCGCCCCCTACGACGTCATCGTCGACTACAGCATGCCCGGCCGCGGCATCGGCGATGCCGACCCGCCGCAGTCGCTCAAGGACGGCTACCGCGCCCTCCTTGAGCAGGGCAAGGGCATGGTCATGATCCACCACAACATCTGCTCCTGGCCCGCCTGGGAGGAGTACGCCGAGATGGTCGGCGGGCGCTTCTTCTACGACCCCGGCGAGCTCCGCGGCCAGCAGTGGCCCGACTCTGGCTACCTCCTCGCGGTGAACCACAACGTCACCGTCGTCGAGCCCGACCACCCCGTCGTCGAGGGCCTCGATCCCCAGTTCGAGCTCCAGGACGAGCTCTACCTGGCCCCCTATTTCGAGGACAACGTCGTGCCCCTCCTTCGCAGCGACTTCGAGTTCACCTACAAGAACTTCTTCTCACCGGCTCTCGTCGTCCACGAGCGCCGCATGTACGAGCGCGGCGACTGGACCCATCCCCCCACCAGCAACATGGTCGCCTGGGCCAAGAGCCACTACAACAGCCCCATCGTCTACATCCAGCCGGGCGACGTCCCCACTTCGTACAACAACCCGAACTACCGCAAGCTGATGTCCAACGCCATCCAGTGGGTGGCGTCCGAGGACGCGCACGCCTGGGCCCGCGAGCGCAACGCCGCGGCCGTGTCCTAGCGGCCTAGTAGCCCCGCTCGCGCCCCACCATGTTTAGCAGCGGCTCGTCCCGCACGTAGCGCTGCAGGTTCTCCGCGAAGAACTCCGCCGCGCGCTCGAAGTAGCCGTGGATCGACCCGGAGCGGTGGGGCGTCACGATCACGTTCGGCATGTCCCAGAAGGGGCTGTCCTCAGGTAGCGGCTCCGGGTCGTGCACGTCGAGCGCCGCCCCCGCGATGCGTCCTGCCCGCAGCGCCTCCAGCAGCGCGTCCGTATCGACCACCGTGGCCCGGGCGATGTTCACGATCGACGCGTCCGGCTTCATCAGCGCGATCTCCTCAGCCCCGATCATCCCGTCGGTCTCTCCGGTCAGGGGAACGCAGAGATTGACGTAATCCGACTCCGCCAGCAGCCGGCGCAGCTCGCTTGCCGGCAGCAGTTCGTCGACATCCGGATCGGTGTCGCCTGGCTGCGCGCTGTGGCGCGTCGCAATCACGCGCATCTCGAACGCCCGCGCCCGTTTCGCCAGCTCCCGCCCGATCGCCCCCAGCCCCACGATGCCGCACGTCTTGCCCCGCAGTTGCCCGGCGAAGTGGAAGTTCCAGCGGTGCTCCAACTGGTCCCGCATCGTTTCGTGCAGGTCCTTCTCCAGCATCACCATCACACCCATGCAGTACTCCGCGATGGGCACCGCCCCCACCCCGCTCATCGTTGTGATGGTGAAGTCCCGCTCGAGGATGCCCTGCTCGATCAGCTCGTCCAGCCCCGCCGTCAACACCTGGAACCACTTCAGGTTCGTCGCGGCGTCGTGCACGGCAATCGGGTCCAGGTGCGAGCCGAACAGCACCTCCGCCTCGGCCAGAATCGCCGCCTGCTCGTCCGTCGGTGGTGGGCGGAACGCCCCCGGCGCGATGCGCTCCGTCGGGTACTCGAGGATGCGCACCAGCGGCGAGGCGCCCTCGATCGTCGCCCGCGTCCCCTCCGTCAGCGGAAAGGAGACCACCACACGAATTGGCTCCTGCCTCATTGCTCCTCCTGGCTCCGCGAGAGTCTACCCAGACCTTCCCGCTCGCGTTCCAGCCTGTCGTCGCGGACAATCCCCGGACATGTCCGATCCCCGCCAACGCTTCGATGCCCGCGCCCTGCGCGACCACACGGCCGCCACCCTGGAGCATTTCGGCATGCCCCCCGACGATGCTTCCACCGCCGCCGAGGTCCTTCTGGATGCCGACCTGAAGGGCATCGAGTCGCACGGCATCGCCCACCTCACCTGGCACGGGGGCTACGTGCCCGGCCTGCGCGACGGCCGCGTGAACCCCACGCCCACCGTCGGCGTCCTCCGCGAGACCCCCGCCACCCTCGCCCTTGATGGTGATGGCGGCATGGGCGTCGTCGTCGCCGTGGACGCGATGGATCGCTGCATCGCTCGCGCCGAGGCGAACGGTATCGGCATGGTCACCATCCGCAACGGACGGCACTTCGGGGCCGCCGGCTACTACGCCGAGCGCGCCGCTGCCCGAGGACTCATCGGGATGGCCAGCTGCAACACGCCCGTGCTCGCCGTGCCGGCGGGCGGCGCCGAGCGCGCGTTCGGCACGAACCCCATCGCCTTCGCTGCCCCCATCGCCGGGCGCGAACCTTTCTCCCTCGACATGGCCACCACCGCTGTCGCCGGCGGTAAGCTCGAGATCGCCGGCCGCCAGGGGAAGCGCCTCCCCTCAGGCTGGGCCGTCGACGCGGACGGGAACGCGAGTGACGACCCCTCCGCGCTCGGCCAGGGCGGGGCCCTCCTCCCCCTCGGCTCCTCCCTCGACACCAGCTCCTACAAGGGCTATGGACTCGGCCTCGTCGCCGACATCCTCTCGGGCGTCCTCTCCGGCGCCGGCTTCGGGATGATCATGCCTCGCCCCCATATGGGGCAGTGGTTCGCCGCCTGGCGCATCGACGCCTTCCGCGACCCCGACGAGTTCCAGGCCGAGATGGCCGACCTTGCCGACCGCATCCACGCCATCGCCCCCGCCCCGGGCGTCGACCGCGTCCGTATCCCCGGCGACAAGGAAGCCGAGGCGCGCGCAGACCGGGAGGCCAAAGGCATTCCCCTCGACGGCGCCGTCGTCGACCAGCTCCGCGAGCTCGCCGCCGAGACCGGCGTTTTCTTTCCGGACCCCGTGGGGAGTCCCGCATGATCCCCGAGCAGGTGCTCGCCGCCCTCCGCCAGCGTTTCGAAGCGCTCCCCGCTCCGGTCACGATCGACTACTTCCACCAGGGCGAGAGCGCCGTCATCGTCCCCGGCGCCCCTTCCCGGACGCCCTGCCCCGCCTGCGGCCCGACGAAGGAGACGCTCGAGGACCTCGTCGGCGTCTCACCGAAGCTCAGGCTCGTTACCCACGAGTTCCACGCCGAGCCCCAGCTCGTCGAGAGCTGGAACATCGAGCGCATACCCGCCCTCCTCCTCCGGCGCGGAGGAGGGGCGCCGCCCCTTCGTTACTACGGTCTCCCCCAGGGCCTCTTCTTCGAGGTGCTCGTCGAGGTCATCTCCGCCTTCCCCGCTCCGCCCGCCCCGTCCGCCGCCCTCGCCGAGGTTCTCGACCGCCTCACCGACACCGTCTCTCTCACGGTCATCGGCTCCCTCCGTCACCCCGCCGCCGCGCAGGCGGTCGCCAGCGCGTATCAGCTCGCGCTCTTCTCCAACAAGGTCGAGGCAACGGTCATCGAGGTCGAGACCTTCCCCGAGCTCGTCCAGGAGCTCGGCCTGGGCGAGCTGCCGACCACCATCGTCGCCGGGCAACACGGCTTCTCGGGAGTGGCCAACACCCTCTCGCTCGCCCAGTTTGCCGTCGACGCCCAGCAGTCCGACTCCCCGCCGGCGCCGCAGGTCGCGCCCGGCTCCGCCGCAGCCATCGGCGGCGCGCCCGGAGCCCCGCCCGGCTCCGCCCCCCAGCCCGTCCCGGCCGAGGTCCCGACCGTGGAACCCGCCGCAGATGCTGTCGATGTCGCCATCGTGGGCGGCGGCCCCGCCGGCCTGCAGGCTGCCCTCGTGCTCGTGCGCGCCCGCAAGACCGTCGCCGTCTTCGATGCGCCCGCGCCCGCCCGCAACGCCGCCTCCCACGGTGTCCACAACTTCATCGGCGTCGAGGGCATGCTCCCAGCCGACCTCGCGCGCACCGCCTGGGAGCAGATCGACGCCGTCGGTGGCGCCTCCCTCCGTCGCGAGGAGGTCGCGAATATCGAGCGGGACCACGAGGGCGAGTTCGTCCTCACCACCGCTCAGGGCGACCGGCTCGGCGCCCACCACGTCATCCTCGCCTTCGGCCATCGCGACGCCATCCCGGACATCCCCGGCTTTGCCGAGTGCTGGGGCGACACCGTCATCTCTTGCCCCTTCTGCGATGGCTACGAGCACCGCGACCGCGTCTGGGGACTCGTCGTGCCTTCCACCGGCGCCAAGGCGACGCCCCCCCTCTTCGCCTACAACTGGACCGACAGGGTCAAGCTGTTCCTCGGAAGCGGCGTCGACCTCCCCGACGAGCTCGCCGCCGCCCTTGAAGCCCAGGGGCTCGATCTCCATAAGGGCGACATAACCGCGATCAACCATGACGACGGCAAGATCGCCAGCGTCACGCTCGAGGGTGGCGAGACCGTCCCCGTCGAGACGCTCCTGTGGAGTTCGGAGTCCCTGCCCTCGCCCCTTGTCCAGCAGCTTGCCCGGGGCCTCGGGCTCGCCGTCACTGAGGAGGGCTTCGTCGCCGTCAACGCCATGCAGCAGACGAACGTCGAGGGAATCTGGGCTGCGGGCGACGCCACCGGCTCGACCCTGGCTCTCGACGCCGCCCGCACCGGTGGCGCGGTGGCCATGCTCATCGTCCAGGGCTGGTTCGAGGAACCGGTTCAGTAACGAGAGCGGCGTCTCGGGCCCGTGCGCGTTATCCTGTTCGGGTTCCCGCCTCCCTGTGAGGCGGCGCAGCAGGAGCGTGCCCCATGACCCGTGAGCAGCTGGTGGAGATGTCCCGCCGCGAGGTGGAAAACCTCCAGGCGAACCGCATCGACCTCGCCGACGAGATCTACAAGATCCCCACCGCCCTCTATCACGACCAGGAGCGCTGGGAGACGGAGGTCGACAAGATCTTCCGCCGCCTGCCCCTCGCGCTCGCCTTCTCCTCGGAGCTGCGGGAGCCGGGGGCCTATCGGGCCATGGAGGTCGCGAACGTTCCCGTCCTCATCACCCGCGCCGAAGACGGCGAGGCCCGCGCCTTCGTGAACATGTGCAGCCATCGCGGCAACTTCGTCGTCGAGGAGCCCGAGGTCGGCGAGACCGAGGTCTTCCGCTGCAACTACCACGCGTGGACGTACAACCTCGAGGGCAAGCTCGTTGCCGTTTTCGACGAGGGCAACTTCGGCGAGCTGGACAAGTCCTCGTTCGGCCTCACCGAGCTCCCCTGCGCCGAGCGCTCCGGCATGATCTGGGTCACCCTCAAGCCAGACTCCAACGTCGACATCGACGCCTTCCTCGCAGGCTACGACTCGCTCCTCGACGACCTTGCCTTCGACGACGCCTACGTCGTCGGCCAGCAGCCCCTCGACGGCCCCAACTGGAAGGTCGCCTACGACGGCTACCGCGACTTCTATCACGTGCCCATCCTGCACCGGAACAGCTTCGGGCCCGACGGCCCCTTCCAGCCCGACTACTACCACTGGGGCCCGCACGTGCGCGTCATGTCGCCCAAGGGCCACGAGAAGCTCGCCGACACTCCCGAGTCGGAGTGGGGCTACGACGACATGACCGCCGGCGTCTGGACCGTCTTCCCGAACATGTCCATCGCCGGCAGCACCGGCACGGGCTACATGGTCTCGCAGATGTTCCCCGGCAAGGCGCCGGGCGAGTCTTTCACCATCCAGAACTTCCTCCGCTTCGAGCCGCCCGAGGAGCAGGACCCGGAGGAGTTGAAGGAGTACATGGACTTCATGGGCCACGTCGTCGGCAACGAGGACTACTACACGGGCTTCCACGTGCAGAAGGCCCTCGCCACCGGCGCCAAGGAGTTCTCCCTCTTCGGCCGCAACGAGGGTGGCGGACAGCTCTTCCACAAGTGGGTCGACGCCCTCGTCGATACCGACGACGCCGACCTTCCCCACCTGCTGGAGAAGGGCGTCTCCTAGCCTCTCGCCCCGGCGCCGGGACACAGGGGAGCCCCCTCGCCGAGGGGGCTCCTTCTTGTTCGCGAATTCCGCCGGGAAGCTACTTGGCGCCCGGCGCCCCGGCCTCCTCCGGCTCGACGCCGAAGCCGCCGGCCTCCTCGGTGTCATCGTCCTCGGGTGGCATTTCTCCGCGCGCTTCCGCCAGCAGTTCCTCCCGGCCCCGCATGCGGATGCGTGGCATGAGCAGCCCGATCGCGAAACCGATTGCTACGATGCCGACACCGACGAGGAAGATGCCCGTCACCGAGTCGCTGAGGGCAACACGTGCGGCGTCGATTACGCCCTCCGAGGCGCCCGGACTCTGCCGTTCGATCGCCGCGGTCAGCCGTGCAAGCGACTCTTCGCTCAGGAGGCGCTGCGGGTCCGACAGGAGATCCCCGAACTGCGGCGACACCGCGTTTTCCAGGTTCGACCTGAAGGTAGTCGCCATCAGCGATCCCAGGATTGCAACCGAGAACGTCCCCCCGATCTGCCGGAAGAAATTGACCGAGGCCGTGCCCACACCGAGGAATTGGTGAGGTACGGCGTTCTGCACCGCCAGCTGGAAGGTCGGCATCCAGAAGCCCATGCCCAGCCCCAGCAGGACCATGTAGCCCCGCGTGGACCAGGTCGAGGATCCCTGTTCCAGGGTCGAGAGCAGGAAGAAGCCCGTGATGAGAGCGCCCCCTCCGAAGATCGCAAGCAATCGCAGGTCGCGTCCGCGGCTCAGCAACTGCCCGGTCACCACCGCCCCGAACACCATCCCCAGCATCATCGGCATCATGACCAGGCCGGAATCGGTCGTTGAGTGGCCCTGAACCCCAACCAGGAACAACGGCAGGAACTGCATCGCGCCGAACATGCCTGCCCCTAGCACCATCGTCGTCAGCACTGAGACGGTGTAGACGCGGTTTCGGAACAGGAAGAGCGGAAGCACGGCTTCCCTGGCGCGCCTCGTCTGGAACAGGAGCACCACCAGCAACGCGGCCGATACGCTCAGCGAGACCACCACCGGGAGTTCGCTCCAGCCGTACTGGTTCCCCGCCCAGGAGAGGCCCAGCAGCAGGGGAACGGTCACGCCCACGATGA
>JAJDUR010000008.1 GCA_022826585.1 Dehalococcoidia bacterium | reverse complement strand
TCATCTACAAGGGCGAGCGAAGGGTGCGACGCGCGTGAGCAAGTTCATCCGCACCCGCAACAACGCCGCCGGCAAGGCGGTCATCGCCGAGAACCGCGAGCTTCCCGACGCCCGCGCCCACGACTTCGAGGTGCCCGCAGGCATCGACGGGCGCTGGCTCATCGTCGAGTTCGAACCCGGCCAGACGACCGGCTGGCACGCCGTCCACTGCGACGTGTACGTCTACATCGCGAAGGGCCAGCTCGAGTTCGCTCTCGACGGGGGCGAGTCCGTGACCGTTTACGAGGGCGACCTCGTCATCGAGGGCGACAACACCCTGCACTCCTGGACGAACACCGGCGACGGGCCGGCGAAGGTCTCCGCGATCGAGGTCGACCTGCCCTAACCGGAGCTCGCGGGCACCGGCGCCTGCGAGAGCAGCTCGATCGTATTCCCGTCCGGATCCCAGCCGTAGACGACGCGGATGCCCCCGTCGTAGTCGAGCACCTCGGACTTGAACTCCATGCCCGCTGCCTTGAGGCGCGCGTACTCGTCGTCCGCCGAGTCCACCATCAGGCAGATGTGGAAGCCGCCAACGTCGGAGGTGCGCAGGGGGTTGTGGTCGTAGCCCGTGGGGGCGTCGTACTTGATGACCTCGAGCGAGTAGTCGTTCAGCCGCAGCACCGCGGCCGTGATGTCCGCCCCCGGAATGGCCTGCAGCGTCTCGATGAACTCGTTGTCGAGGTGCAGGCGCGTGCCTGTGTCTTCGAACCCGAGCAGCTTGTAGAACGCGACCGCGCGATCGAGGTCGCGCACCGTGATCGAGGTGTGGCCGACTCCGCGGATGCCCATGCTGCCCCCCTGAGGCGTGCTGCGGGCCGATGCTAGCGGATGGTGACTCCCGAATCGACCATCAGCCCGTTCCCGATGACGTAGCCCGCGCTCTCCTCGCCCAGCAGGAACGCGCACGCCTCCGCGATGTCGCGCGGCCCGCAGATCGCGCCCGTCGCCGTCTGCTGCGCCATGCGCTCGCGCGCCCCCTCTTCTTCGAGGATGTCTTCCGTCATGCCGCTCTCGACGAACCCCGGGCAGATGTAGTTGACGCGGATGCCGTGCGGCAGCAGCTCGATCGCCATCGAGCGCGAGAGCGCCGCCACGCCGCCCTTCGAGGCGGAGTAGGCAGCCAGGTTCGGCAGGCCCAGCACCGCCGCCACCGAGGCGATGTTCACGATCGCCCCCTTGCGGCCGTCTTCGACCATCGCCGTCGCCACCGCGTGCCCGATGACGAAGGTTCCCGTCAGGTTCACGTCGATGACCTCTCGCCACGTCGCCAGGTCGGTCTCGAGCGAACCGGCGTAGCGCAGGATCGCGCCGCAGTGCACGAGCCCGTCGATGCCGCCCCAGGCGGATCGCACCTGCGCGACCAGCCGCTCGACCGCCTCCGGGTCGGTCACGCTGATCGGCTCGGCGATGACCTCGCGCCCGGCCTCACGCAACGTGCGCTCCGTCTCGGCCAGGCCTTCGGCGGCCGGGTCGGCGATCGCCACGCGGGCGCCGCGCTCGGCGAGGAGCTCGGCCACGCCGCGGCCCATCCCCGAGGCCGCCCCCGTGACGATGATCGCCTTCCCTTCGAACGACGCGCTCACGCCGGCGTTGCGCCTCTCTGCTTTACTCGGGGAAGCCCCACTGGGGCAGCGGCGGCGTGCCGCTCATCTCCATGTGCCCGATGCCTTCGCGTCCGTCGAAGCGACAGCGAACCGCGTGCTCCCCGTCCCACAGCTGGTGCGCGAAGCTGTCATAGGTCGAGTAGTCGCTCAGGTCGTACTTGTCGTACTCCTCGTGCCAGTCCCCCTGCCAGCCCCCGAGGAACCGGGGCTGGCCGTAGCCCTCGCCCCGGATATGCCGCGTCGAGTTCGGCTTGATGATCTCGAACTCGAGGGGGTACTCCTCCCCGTGCTCGTCGATCAGCGTGATCGTGGCCGACTGGAACTTCTTCGTACCGGGCTGGGCCACGATGTCGATGTCCTTGAAATCGACGACCCGGATCTCCTCCTTCGCGTCGTCGATGGGCCAGGTGACGGCGCCGTCGAAGTGGCTCCCGCGGTTGTCCGCGAGCGTCCCGCCGAGGCGTGGCTTGCCCATGAACTCGTCCATCCACCACCAGAAGCCGATGTCGTCGAACTGGATGTGGCTGTGCCAGTGGATGCGGCCGTCGCCCCGGGGCGCGACGCCCCCGCCGCCCGGCGCCGGCCCCGTCCAGCCCTGCCAGCGCTCGCCGCCGAGGCTCGCCCAGCAGCGGTCCCGCTGGCCCCACGTGTTCTCGTGGTTCACCTCGTACGTCACCCCGTCGACGTTCAACTCCCCCGTCCAGCGCCCCATGATCTCGAAGTAGGGCAGGAGACCGGGGAGCGTGGCGCTGCCCGCGAACGCGATCGGCGTGCGCGTCTGCACGGGCCGCAGGTACGTGTCCATGGTCAGGTCGTAGCTGATGCCCCAGTGGTTGTCGGGCGAGAGCGTGAAGCGCGCCTTCCGCAACGGGTCGATGACCTCCATGGAGGCCGGACCGACCTTCTGGTTCACGCGCGCCGACTTGTAGCCCTCGCGCTCGATCGTGCTGGAGTAGCGCAGGTTGTACTGCGTGTCGCCGTGCACGATGATCTGGCCGTTTTCGATCATTCCCGTGTTGGGCCAGACCGGCCAGTTAGCGCCCACGATCCAGCGCCCTTCGACGTCCATGCACTGGAACCAGTGCTGGTCCACGTAGCGCGGGTCCGTGTCCCGGAGCGCATCCACGGGGCTCGGTGTCTGGTGATAGAAGTGTTCGTCGAGCTCGGTCAGCATCGTCATCGCTCTTCTCCTCGCTTCTTTGCTAGATGCTCAGGCGGACCACGCCGTACGCGGTTTGCTCGCCCGCCGTGATCTCGCAGAAGTGCTCGATCGCGAACGGGTTGATGTGGCCGGAGTCGTTGTCGAGCAACCCCGCGACGGCCGCGACGTCGGTCGTGTCGTGCGTCTCGCTCTGGGAGACGCCGTCCTTGTACTCGATGTGGCGGAAGTCGGGATGCCCGTACCCGAGCCCCTTCGCGTAGATGGTCGTGAGGGGCTTCAGGCTGAGCTCGTGCGTTCCGCCATTCCGGTCCAGGAGGGAGGCGTTGCCGCCCCGCAGCCGCTTGCCGTCCATCTCGTACTGGAGGTTCAGGTCGGCGCCGCTGATGCGCAGGGGGTCGTCTCCGCCGTGCGGCCCCGCGAGGCAGCCGTCGAGCCGCGTCGCGCCCGTGTCGTCGCCCAGGCCGCCGGTCGCGGATGAGCCGCCCTCCGGCTCGATCTGCCACACCCAGCCCGACAGCTCTCCGGCCGTGGCCACCATCCAGAACGAGCGGCTGCCGATCGAGCTCGGTGGCCGCCCGAGGTGGGGCACCTGCCCGAACACCGGCCGCACCCCCCACGAGCGCTCGCGCACGCCCACTGCCCCGTCGACGGCGATCGTCTCGCCCTCGACGGTCACGCTGCCGCTGGCGGTTCCCGCCTGCGAGTACTGGTAGAGGTCCCAGATTACCTGGCGCCCGTCGCGCCGGTGCTGGACCGGTCCCGCCACTTCCATCGGCTGCAGCTCCGACGAGAACTCCAGGTCGAAGCTGACGGCCTGGCCATCTGCCGGCTCCAGCTTGAAACGCCATGACCGGAACGGGTCGACGATCTCGGCGCTGATGCCGCCGACCTCGCGGCGGTCCCGGTCACCGTCGACGCGCCGCCCGAAGCGCACGTCGTACTGCTTGCCCCCGTAGGCGACGCTGGCGGCCGCGTCCATGGTGGCGGTCGGGGGATAGACCCCCATGTGGCCCGCCACGCTCAGCGAGCCGTCGGTCGTGCCGATGTGGAACCAGAGCTCGTCAACCCAGCGCGGATTGCGCCCCTCGACAAGCTCCATGTTCTCGACGATCTGGTGGATGGCGTAGTCGTCCAGTTCCGTTGCCACGGTCACCTCTTCGTCGCGGCCGTGCGGACGCAGGCGCGCCCCGCCGCGAAAGCTCCGCGAATCTAGACGAGCCGCGGGCGCGTTTCAATGCGTCCCGCGGGCGCGAGTAGCCCGCGAGACTGGTTCCGCTGGCGAACGAGTGCTGCTAACGCCCCTTGAAGGTCGCTGCCCGACGCTCCTGAAAGGCGGCCACGCCTTCCTTCGCGTCCTCCGTGTAGGCGAGGTCGTCGAAGAGGTCATGCTCGAGCTGGAGCCCGTCGTCGAGACTCATGTCGAGCCCCTCGCGCATCGCCCGCTTGGCCGCGCGCAGCGCCAGCGGCCCCCGCGAGCAGAGCGTCTCCGCGAGCTGGCGAGCCGCCGCCTGCAGCCGGTCGGCCGGAACGACCTCGTTCACGAGCCCGTACTGCAGCGCGGTCTCCGCGCCGATCTGGTCGCCGGAGAAGACGATCCCCGAGGCGATCGCCCAGGGCAGCTCGCGCGCCAGCCGCTGCGTCGCGCCCCAGCCGGGGATGAACCCCAGCGTGATCTCGGGGGCGCCCAGGCGAGCGCCCTCCGCCGCGATGCGCAGGTCGCACGCCAGAACGATCTCGAGCCCGCCGCCCAGCGCGAGGCCGTTCACCGCCGCGATGAGCGGCTTCGTGACCGTCTGGCCCCGCATGATCGTGTCCGGCTCGTCGTAGCGATTCCCGCGCGGGTCGTCGATCAGCGTCGGGATCGTTTCCTTCAGGTCCGCGCCCGCGCTGAACGAGCGCCCGCCCGCGCCCGTGATGATCCCGACCCAGACGTCGTTGTCCGCCTCGAGCTTCGCGCAGGCCTCCGAGAACTCGCCCCACGTCTCGAGGTCGATCGAGTTGAGGGCATCCGGTCGGTTGATGGTGATGGTCGCGATGTGATCGCTGACCTCGTAGAGCAGTGCCACGCCTGCCTCCCGTTAGTCGTACTCGAAAAATCCGCGCCCGCTCTTGCGGCCAAGGTGGCCGAGCGAGACGAGCCGTCGCAGTGTCGTTGGCGCCTTGAATCGCGCCTCGCCGTACTCCTCGAACATGGCGTCGCTGATGTGGATCATCGTGTCCAGCCCGATCAG
>JAJDUR010000009.1 GCA_022826585.1 Dehalococcoidia bacterium | reverse complement strand
GCCCGAGATGTTGGCTTCGGCGACGGGGTAGGCGATGGCGCCGTTCTCGATCCAGAAGCCGCCGACGCCGCGGGAGTAGTCGCCGGTGGTGGGGTTGAAACCGAAGCCCATGAGGGCGGTGACGAGCAGGCCCTCCTGCGTATCGGCGACGATGTCCTCGGCGGGGGTCTCGCCGGGCTCGAAGACAAGATTCGCGGGGCCGGGCTCGGGCAGGGAGGAGACGCTGCGCTGGGCGCTGCCGGTGGTGCGGGCGTCCATGCGACGGGCGGTGTAGCAGTCGAAGAGGAAGCCCTCGAAGCGGCCCTCCTGGAAGAGAACGTTGCGGCGGGCGGTCACACCCTCCCCGTCGAAGGGGCGGGAGCCGGCGCGAGCGGGCTGGGTGGGGTCGTCGACGATCGTGACGAGGGGTGAGCCGATGGCCTCGCCGGTGCGACCGGCGAGGAAGGTGGCGCCCCGGTAGAGGGCGCCGCCGGTGGCGCAGCCGGCGACGTCGCCGGCGAGCCGGGCGGCCATCATCGGCTCGAAGATGACGGGGACGCGCTTCGTGTCCGTCTTGCGCGCGCCAAGCTGGTCGACGGCGCGCTGGGCGGCGATACGGCCGAGCGTTTCCGGGTCGAGGAGGCTGCGGAGGTTGCGCTCGGCGCTGAACCACCAGGCGTTGCGCTTCTTGCCGTCCTCATCGTCCGCCAGGGCTTCGGTGGAGAGGGAGATGGAGGTGGCGGGGTAGCCCGCGGCGAAGCCGCGCGAGTTGGCGAGGGCGACCTCGCCGACGCGGGTGGCAAGGCTTGCGCCCTCCGAGTTCGTGATGCGCGGGTCGAAGCCGAGGGCGGCGGCCTCGCAGGAGCGGGCCATGTCGATGCGATCGTCGAGAGGGAGGCTCTCGATGCGCTCGTCGTAGAGCTGGAGAGAGTCGCCGCCGGCGGAGGCGAGCAGCTCGGGCTCGGGGAGGCCGGCGTACTCGTCCGGGGCGGAGATGCGGGCCAGCTCGACGGTGTCGGCGACGAACTGCTCGAAGGCGGCGGGCGTGAAGTCGGAGGTCGAGCAGACCGCCGTGCGACCGCCCGCGATGACCCGCAGGCCGAGGGAGTGGGAGGTCGCCTCGATCAGCTTCTCGATCTCGCCGAGGCGGATGGAGACGGTCGACTCGGTATGGGAGAAGGCGATGGCATCGCACTGGTCGGCGCCGAGGGCGCCGGCGAGCTCGACAGCGCGGCCCGCGAGTTCGAGGGGAGCCGCCTCAGCCAAGCTGGGTCCCACCCACGGTCATGGCGGAGACGAGGACGGTCGGGAGTCCGACGCCGACGGGTACGGACTGGCCCTCCTTGCCGCAGGTCCAGCGGCCGTCGGAGAGGGCGTAGTCGTTGGCGACCATGCTCACGCGGGAGAGGGCCTCGGGCCCGTTCCCGATGAGGTTGGTGGTGCGCAGGGGAGCGGTGATCTGGCCTTTCTCGATGAGGTAGGCCTCGGTGGTGGAGAAGACGAAGTCGCCGTTCGAGATGTTGACCTGGCCCCCGGAGAAGGAAACGCAGTAGATGCCGCGCTCGACGCTGGCGACAACCTCGTCGGGGGTGGAGGGGCCGGGGAGCATGTAGGTGTTCGTCATGCGCGGCATGATGGGGTGCTTGAAGGACTGGCGGCGTCCGGAGCCTGTGGGCTCGGCGCCGAAGTGGCGGGCGCTGATCTCGTCGTGCAGGTAGCCGCGGAGGATGCCGCCCTCGATGAGGGTGTTGCGCTTGGTCGGGTTGCCCTCGTCGTCGACGTTGATGGAGCCCCGGGACTGCTCAATGGTGGCGTCGTCGATGACGGTCACGAGATCACTGGCGACGGGCTGGCCGACGCGGTCGGTGTAGTTGCTCGTGCCCTTGCGGTTGAAGTCGGCTTCGAGGCCGTGCCCGATGGCCTCGTGCAGGAGGATGCCGCTATCCCCGGCGGCGAGGACGACCGGCACCTCGCCGGCGGGCGCGTCGACGGCGTCCTGGAGGAGGACGGCCTGGCGAGCGGCCTCGCGGGCGGTGTCCTCGGGGGTGACGCGATCGAAGTACTCGACGCCGAGGCGGCCGCCGCCGCCGGTGCGGGCGGTCTGGCGGTTCTCCCCGCGCTCGGAGAGGGCCATGACGTTGAAGCGCATGAGGGGCTGCACATCGCCCACGATCTGCCCGTCGCTGCGAGCCACGAGGACGACCTTGCGCTCGTCGGCGATGCTGGCGTCGACGCGGGCGATGCTGGGGTCGAAGGCTCGCGCGGCGCGGTCGGCGCGCTCGAGGAGCGCGACCTTGGCGGGCGCGGGCTCGTCGCTGAGGAGCGCATCCTCGCCGTAGAAGCTCTCGCTCGCGCCGACGGGGGTGGTGTCGATGGCGGTGGGGCGGTCGCCGCCATCGCCGATGCGGGCGGCGGTGCCGGCGGCGAGGCGCATGGCCTCCGGGTCGAGCGATTCCGTGTAGGCGTAGCCGATGCTGTCGCCCTTCACGACGCGGATGCCGACACCCTGCTCGACGCTGCGGAGGGCGGACTTGATCTGCTGGTCCTCAAGGCTGATGGCGCCGTTGGTGCGGTGCTCGAAGAAGAGCTCGGCGAAGTCGCCGCCCTGGGCGAGAGCATCGGAAAGGAGGGAGGCGATGCGGGCGGAATCGATGCCGTAGCGCTCGGCGAAGAACCGTTGCGCTTCCATGGAAGGGTCGGACATGGCGGTCATGGTAGCGAAGGTCCGGGACAGGCGCGACGGGCGCTCCTCCGCCTGCCCCGGCCGTTCCGGTACGCTCCCCGGGCATGGACACACTGGCGGCATTGCTGGAGCCCGGACGGCGGGCGCTGGCGCGAGACGGGACGCTTCTTCCCCGGGAGGAGCAGCACGGCGGCACGGCGGGCACGACGCTGCTGGTGGTGGACCTTGAGATGAGCGGACCGAGTCCGCGCGAGCACGAGGTCATCGACATCGGGGGCGTGCTGGCAAGCGTGGAGGCAGGATTCCCGGAGCAGGGGTCGTGGGGAGCGCGGGTGCGTCCGCTGCACATCGGGACGGCGAACGTTGGGGCGCTCAAGGTGGCGGGGTACTCGGCGCGGAAGTGGCGGGACGCAGCGCCGCTGGAGGAAGCGTTCGCTCGGCTGGCGGAGCTGGGTCAGGGGGCGACGATCGCAGGCTGGGGCATCGGCGGCGACATGGCCTTCCTGGCGGAGAGCGCGCGACGGACGGGGACGCCGTGGCCGTTCGGGGACGTGGCCATCGACGTGCAGCTGATCGCGCGGCGGCTCCTCGACCGGAGCGAGGTAGACCGCTTCAACCTGGGGCACGTGGCCGATCGCCTCGGGATCGGCCGGCTGGGGGAGCACACCGCCCTGGCGGATGCCTATGCAACCTACGACGTGCTCGTGAGGCTGGCGGAGCGCGCCGGTCTGGGCGCTGCTCCTTGACAATGGCAACGCCGACCCTAACGATCGGGGCGACGTTCTCGGGGCGAGGTGAAAATCCTCACCGGCGGTGAAAGCCCGCGACTCCGCTTCGGCGGATTGATCCGGTGGAATTCCGGGGCCGACGGTCAAAGTCCGGATGGGAGAGAACGACCGCGGGGCCGCCTGTTGGCGGCAAGCCGCTGGTACCGCCTTTTCCCGTCGTCCCCGGCGCGTTAGTCGCGAGTGCGCGAGGCGGGATGTTCACCGGCATCATCGAAGAGCTTGGCACCGTCCTCGAAAGCGGCGAGGGACGCCTGTTGATCCGGGCGCCCATGGTCGTCAGCGACTCCGCGCTGGGTGACTCGATCGCCATCAACGGCGTGGACCTGACGGTGGCGGAGATGGAGGGCGACACCTTCTTCGCCAACCTGATGCCGGAAACGTACCGGCGCTCGGCGCTGGGCGACCTCCGCGCGGGCGACCGCGTGAACCTCGAACGGAGCGTGCGGCCAAACGACCGGCTGAGCGGGCACATCGTGCGGGGGGTGACCGAAGGGGTGGGGGAGATCACGAGCATCGCGCCGGAGGGCGAGGCCCTGATCGTGCGGATTGCGGCCCCGCCGGAGCTGCTGCGCTACACGGTCGTGAAGGGGCCCGTCTGTATCGACGGGGTAAGCCTCACGATCATCGCGAAGGACGAGGACTCGCTCTCGGTCTCGCTGGTGCAGTACACGCAGGAGCACACCAACCTCGCGAGCCGCGACATGGGCGCGCGGGTGAACCTGGAGACGGACATCCTCGCGCGCTACGTCGAGCAGTTCGTGGCCGAGCGGGAAGCGGCGGGGGAGCCCGCATGACGGAGGTACGGGATCCGGTGACGATCGGCGTGGAAGAGGCGATCGAGGAGTACCGCCAGGGCAAGTTCGTCATCATCGCCGACGACGAGGACCGCGAGAACGAGGGCGACCTCACGATTCCCGCCGAGTGCGTGACCCCGGAGACTATCAACTTCATGGCGCGGTACGCGCGGGGGCTGATCTGCATCGCCCTGTCGGCGGAGCGCGTGGAGGAGCTGCGCCTACCGATGATGGTGGAGGAGCGCACGAACGACTCGCCCTTCGGGACGCCGTTTACGGTCTCGGTGGAGGCGCGCACGGGTGTCTCGACGGGCATCAGCGCGGCGGATCGGGCGCGGACGGTGCAGGTGCTGCTCGACCCGGAGACGCGGCCGGAGGACCTCGTGCGGCCGGGGCACATGTTCCCGCTGCGGGCGCACGAAGGGGGCGTCCTAGTTCGCGCCGGGCAAACGGAAGCGAGCGTCGACCTCTGCCGACTGGCGGGAATGCGCCCGGCGGCGGTGATCTGCGAGATCATGAAGGGCGACGGCGAGATGGCGAGGATGCCGGAACTGAAGCGCTTCGCCCGGCGCCACGGCCTGAAAATCCTGACGACGAACGAGATCATCAAGTACCGGCTGAAGACCGAGCGCCTCGTGCAGCGCGTGGCGGAGACGCACCTACCCACGACAATGGGCGAGATGGCGATCGTGGCCTACCAGGCGAAGTACGCGACCGAGGAAGAGGTGGCGGTGGTGAAGGGGAGCATCGATCCGGACGAGCCAGTGCTGGTGCGCGTGCACGACCAGTGTTTCACGGGGGACGTGCTGCACTCGATGCGGTGCGATTGCGGCGAGCAGAAGGATCTGGCGCTCAAGCTGATCGGGGAGCAGGGGGGCGTGTTCCTCTACCTGCGGCAGGAGGGGCGGGGGATCGGGCTGCACAACAAGCTGCGCGCCTATCGCCTGCAGGACGACGGGCTCGACACGGTCGATGCGAACCTGGCGCTGGGGTTCCCGGCGGACGGGCGCGACTACGGGATCGCGATGCAGATCCTGCTGGACCTGGGGGTGCGGAAGCTGCGGTTGCTCACGAACAACCCGGACAAACTGGCGGGGCTGGAGGGATACGGGCTGGAGATCGTGGAGCGGGTGCCACTGGAAGTGCCGCCCAACGAGTTCAACATCAACTACCTGGAGACAAAGCGGCGGCGCATGGGCCACCTGCTCGACCAGCTCGGCAACGGGCCGGAGGAGCAGGAGTGAACGAGCTCGCCGCGGACGGCAACGGCGAGGGTCTGCGCGTCTGCATCGTGGTGGCGCAGTGGAACGCGTTCGTGACGCACAAGCTGCTGGACGGCGCCAGGTCGGGACTGGGGGAGCGGGGTGTGCGGGCGGAGGACATCACGGTGGCGTGGGTGCCCGGTTCGTTCGAGGTGCCGGCAGCCACACGCTGGGCGGCAGGGTCAGGGAAGTTCGACGCCGTGATCGCCATCGGCACGGTGATCAAGGGCGAGACGGACCACTACGAGCACATCGCCGGGCAGGCGGCAGCCGGAATCATGGAGACGTCGCAAACGACGGGCGTGCCCGTCGCGTTCGGCGTCCTGACCTGCGACACCGCGGAGCAGGCGCTCGATCGGGCGGGAGGCGCCCAGGGGAACAAAGGCGACGAGGCGGCGGAGGCGGCGATCCAGATGGCGCGGCTGCGGGAGCGGCTGGCCTAGCGCTTCGCCAGGTAGAGCTCGGCGGCCCAGCCGTTGACCTCGGGAGCGGCAATCAACCACCAGTTGAGGTTGCCCTGCGCCTCGGGCCCCTCCAGCACGGTCACGATCGTGCCGTCGGCCAGGCAATCAAGGATCTGCCCCTCGATGTCGGCCTCGGCGCGAACGTTGAGGCAGCTGTCGGTGCCGGCGACGACGACGGACTCGCCGGGGCTGAAGCGAGCCGACGGTTGCGCGGTGGGGACGGGCGTGGGGGGAGGCGTCGGGGTTGGGGGCGGCGGGGTTGGCGTGGCGGTGGGAATGGGCGTCGCGGTCGCAGTGGGCACGACGGTGGTGGCGGGAGCAGCAGGCTCGTCGGCGCCACCGCCGTCATCGCGAAGGTAGTCGATCGCCCAGACGACGCCGTAGGCGATGGCGGCGGCGACAAGAAAGCCGAGCGGCACATACCAGAAGCGAGTGAGGCCGCCCGACGGACGAGCGCCCCGGGCGTCGAGGTCGAGCGAGCCGATATTGCGGGGCCGCCCCACGGCCTGGCGCTCCGGGACGGGCGGGGCGGGCGGCGGCGGGGTCGCGACCGGCGGAGGAGGGGGAGGGGTCGGCGCGGGAAGGGGGCGCTCGGCGGCAGGGGGCGGCGGCACGCCTCCAAAGGTGCGGGGAAGGGGCTGGCCCTCCTGGCAGTTGCCGGTGAAGCAGCCGTCGCTCTCGATCCAGCAGGCGGGGTGGTGAACGGCGTGACAAGCAGAGCACTGCAAGACCGGCTCACCCGCAAAGAAGGCGACTCCGCAGACGGGACAGAGGCGGTGGCTTGGTTGCGTCACGAGTATCTACCTGGCTTGCAGTATCGAGCGGCCCGTGGCGTCCGGCAAGGCATCCGGTGGGCAGCGCCATCGAGGCACGGGTAGGCTCCTGCGGCGGGGGAGGGCTCCATGAACACGAAGCGCCGGCCGACCGTGGGGGTGGCGGTCGTGGTTCGCGACGCGGCGGGGCGGGTGCTGCTGGGGAAGCGCGCAGTGGGGCGGGGCGCAGGCCAGTGGTGCATCCCCTGTGGCTCGCTGGAGTGGGGGGAAGACGTACGCGCCGCAGCCGAGCGCGAGCTCCTCGAAGAGACGGGAGTCAGGGCACGCGCCGGCGAGGTCGTGGCGGTGCACTCGAACTTCCACGACCCCGAACGGTTGACCGTCGGCATCTGGTTCGCGGGGGAGGACGTCTCGGGGGAGCCCGCTCCGGCGGACGGCGAGCTGAGCGAAGTCGCCTACTTCGATCCGGCCGAGCCGCCCCCGCTCGCCTTCCCCACGGATGCGCTCGTGCTGGAGCAACTCGCGGGGGAGCGGTCGGGCTAGCGGATGGGGCCGAAGCGAGCGGGGGGCCAGTAGCGCCAGACGACACGGCCCGTGATGTCGGTGGGTTGAACGGGACCGAATGCTCGGCTGTCCGTGCTCTCATCGGGATTGTCGCCGAGGAGCACGACGCCATCGGCCCCGTCCGGGCCGGCGACGCGCTTGGCGATCACGCGGGACGGCTCGCGCGGGTCGCAGGCGAGCACGATGTCGCCCGGGGCCGGGGAGCGGCGCGCGTAGGCGCGACTATCGACGACGACGTAGTCACCCTCGGCGAGGGTGGGGGCCATGCTCTCGCCGGCGATGGCGAAGCGTGACAGGCGCCAGCGGGCGAGCGCCACGAGCGCCGCGCCCGCAGCGGCAAGAGCGAAGACGTTCCGGACGCGCGGCGTTGGAATCTAGCCGGCGGTGTAGAAGGGAACGTCGTCGCGGTTCTTGGAGGCCCAGAAGATGTTGTGGATCTCGCCGATGGTATCGACGAGGGCCTGGGCAGCTTCGACGTTCACCTCGACCTTGTTCTGGGAGCAGAGCTTGGCTGCGTTCCAGAAGGTGTCATGGAGGCCGGGGTTGGCCTCGAGGTGGGGCGGCTTGAAGTAGTCGGTCCAGAGGATGAGGAGCTCTTGCTTGGCCAGCTGGGACTGCTCCTCCTTGATGGCGATGAAGCGACTCCGGGTGTTCTCGGTGGCGAGGTCATTGCCGTCGCCGAGGTCAACGAGCTTCTTCGCCATGGAGAGGACGGCTTCGGCGGCGATGCGCGCCGACGCGGGGTCGTAAACGCCGCAGGGGCCGTCGCAGTGCGCCGAGGCGGTGCGGGAGGGTCGGAGGATGCGATCGAGCAGGCTCATGGGAGCTCCTTTATCGAGCAGGTGTTTCGGCGGGGGAGTATAGCGGGGCGGCGGGTTCCACGCGCTCAGGAGAGCTGGTCGCTGAGGTCGGCGAGGCGGGCGGCCTCGGCGTCGCTGATGGCGAAGTCGATGGCGCCCGCGTTCTCGCGCGCCTGGCGGGCGTGGCGGGCGCCGGGAATGGGGAGGACGTTCTCCTGGCGTGCGAGCCAGTTGATGGCGACCTGCGCGGACGAGCGCCCGTGCGTCTGGCCGATCTCGTCGCGGGCCTGGAGGAGGGGCCCAAGGCGCTCCGGGTGGCGGAAGTTCCCGCTGAAGCGGCGGAAGCCGCGCGCCTCCCGGCCGCCGGCGCGGTACTTGCCGGTGAGCACGCCGCTGGCGAGGGGGAAGTAGGCGATGAGGGTGACATCGAGCTCGCGGCAGGCATTGAGGAGGCCATTCCGCTCGGGAGCACGGTTGAGGAGGCTGTAGTTGACCTGGTTCGAGACGAGGGGCACGCCGCGACCGGCAAGTGCGGCATGAGCCGTACGCATCTGGGCGGGGCTGTAGTTGCTGACGCCCGCGTAGCGGATCCGCCCCTGCTCGACGGCCTCGGCGAGGCGCTTCATGAGGCTGGGGATGCGCAGCAGGGTGAAGGGGAAGTGGATCTGGTAGAGGTCGACGGTCTCGCGCTGGAGGCGACCCAGGCTGGCGTCGAGGGCTCGGTGGAGGGAGCCGCTCGTGAGGCGCCAGGGCAGGGGCGCGAACTTGGTCGCGACGAGCGCGGAGGCGTCGTTCCCCGCGAGGGCGCGGCCAAGAGCGCGCTCGGAGGCGCCGGAGTTGTAGATCTCGGCGGTGTCGAAGAGGTTGATCCCGGAAGCAAGGGCGGATTCAACCGCCGCCGCGGGGTTGGTGGAGTCGGGGGTTGTTCCGGCTTCGTCCTTCCACGTGTTGGTTCCCACGCCGAGGGGACGGACGAGGAGGTCGGTGGAGCCGAGGGGCATATCGGGCAGGGACATGGCGGGAGTGTAGGGGATGCAGGCCGCCGGGTGGCGAACCGCTCACTGCTTGATGCGGGTCTTCCAGAGGCCGGCGTTCCGCGCCGGCGCCAGCGATGGCGCCGATTTCCAGGCCAGGCGGCGCCCGGACGTGCGGAACGGGTGAGCGAGGAACTGGGTGAGCGGGGCTTCGTAGAGCAGAAGGCCATCCCTCTCAAGCACCCGCCCGATTTCTCCCATGGCCAGCGCCGGCGACTCGACGTGGTAGGCGGTGCCGAAATCGACGACCAGGTCGAAGGAGCGGTCCTCGAAGGGCATGTCCTGCACATCGCCGAGCACCAGCTCGGCGGTTATGGCTGAGCGGCGCACCTGTTCGTGGGCCTGGGCGACGAAGTCCTCATCGTTGTCGATGCCGGTCAGGGTGGAGGGGCTGCACAGGTCGACCAGCGCGGGGAAGGCAACCCCTCCCCCGCATCCGACCACGAGCACGCGCTTGTCCGACGGCAAGCGCAGGAGTTTCACCGCGATGGGGACCTCGAAGGACCCGTGCACGGAGTTTCGCCACTGCACATCGGGGAACGCGCCAAGAGCTCTCTGCCTGGCCGACCAGGTGAAGCGAGGCACCCTGCTACACCTGCCCGCCGGTGTCCGGGTTGAAAGAGGGGCGCCCTTCGAGACAACGCACAATTCGAGTGTAGGGCAGCGTTGCGACCACGCACCAAGGGGAAGAAGGATCGGGTAAAGAGCGGGGCGCTGCTTGCGGGCGGTGGGAGTCAAACCTAAGATCGACCTCGCGCGGGCAACCTGCGGCGGAGAGGCGATGTCCTACAGCATCATCGAGACGTGTATCGGCTGTACCGCCTGCACGAAGCGCTGCCCCACGAACGCGATCACGGGATCGCGGAACGAGCTCCACGTTATCGACCCGACGCTCTGTATCGATTGCGGAGCGTGCGGCGTCGTCTGCCCACCGGAAGCGATCCTCGACGACCTGGGCGAGGTCACGAAGTCGATCAAGAAGAACGAGTGGCCGAAGGCGGTGGTGATCGAGGAGAAGTGCATTGGCTCGGGTTGCGAGCTGTGCATCAACATCTGCCCGTTCGATGCGCTCAGCCTTCAGCACACCGAACGTGTCGACGACTTCTTCGGGGTGAGCACGGTCGACGAGAAGAAGTGCACGGGCTGCCGGCTGTGCGAGGACGTGTGCGGTTGGGACGCGGTCCACATCTTCCCGCTGAAGGACGAGATCCTGAAGCCGCTGGAAGAGCTGACGGACCAGGAGATCGCCCTGATGAAGCAGGCGAAAACGGCGCAGGACGCGGTCGGCGTCTCGTAGCCGGGGGCCCGGTGCGGGCTCAGGCGTAGTGTTCGATCTTTCCCGCGAGGTCGATGTCGAGCTGCGTCACGCCACCCGCATCGTGGGTGCTGAGGCGGATATCGACGGTGCTGTAGACGATTGACAGCTCGGGGTGGTGGTTCATCACCTCGGCGGCCATGGCTACCCGGTTGACGAAGCCCATGGCGGTGATGTGGTCGTCGAGCTTGAACGTCTTGCGGATGCCGTCGTCGCCATCCGCGGACCATCCGGGGAGGCCGGCGAGGGCATTGCCTACCTGGTCGGAGCTGAGTCGTTCGGGCATCGTGGACCTCCTGGGCCTGGCGGGCGCAGCCTGCGCGTACGCTCCCGGCAGGCAAGGATAGTACGGATGGCGACGTCGAGGGACAGACGGCGGTACAGCCGGCGATGGTTCCTGGGAGCGCTGGGCGCATCAGCCAGCGCGGCGGGCCTGGCCGCGCTGGGGTGCGAGGACTCCGAGCCGCCGGCAGCCGAAGACCCGACGCCGGAGCCGACCGAGGAGCCCGTCTACCCCACCTACCCGAGCACACCGGCCCCCGACCCCACGCGGGCGGAGCAGACGAGCCGGCACGGGGGAACGCTGCGGTACGCGGCGGCTTTCTCGAGCGACGGGGAGTTCGACCCGCACCGGACGACCTCGGCCGCGCTGCTGGGTCAGCAGGCGCTCATCTACAGCCGCCTGCTGACGTACGAGAGCCAGGTGGAGGGAACGCTGGCTCCGGACCTGGCCATGGGGATGCCCGAGCAGCCAGATGAGCTGACCTACATCTTCACGCTGAACCCCGAGGCCAGGTGGCACGACGTGGCCCCGATGGACGGACGCCAGGTGACCGGGCGGGACGTGCTCGCGAGTGTCGAGCGACAGCGGTCGGGCAGGGCCCAGGACTTCCCGCGCAGGGGGCGCTGGGATCCGATCGCGAGCATGGAGGCGCCCGACGACCTCACGGTGGTCGCGCGCACGAGCGAACCGTTCGCGGGGACGCTGACGCGCTTTGCCTCGCCGGAGGGGTTCGTCATCCCCCTCGAGGTAGAGGATGCGCTCGGGGCCACCCTGCAGGTCGGGAGCGGGCCCTTCCGCTGGATCGAGTGGTCGGAGGGCTCGTACGCAAGCGTTGCCCGGAACGACGCCTGGCACGGCCCCGAGGACGGCCCGTTCCTGGAGGGGATCTCTGCCGTGCCACCTCGCTCGATCGAGGAGCTCGAGGCGGACTTCCGGACGCGGGAGCTTGATGCGGTCGAGGCCGGTTTCCGGCAAGCGGAGGAGCTGAAGCGGCGGCTTCCAGACCTGCGCGAAGCCCGCTCGGCGGTAGCGCGGTTCTACGGGATGCGGTTCCTCTCCTCGTTCCCGCCCTACGACGATCCGCGGCTGCGAAGGGCGATCACGGTGGCCATCGACCGGCGGGCGATGCTGCAGGACTTCTTCCACGGAAGCGGCACGCTCAACCCGTGGGTCAGCGCGGGGGTGGAGCGGTGGGCGCTGCCGCAGACGGAGTTGCAGCGCCGGCCGGGTTACCTCCCGGGCGAGGGCGGACGCGAACAGGACGAGCAGGACGCGCGCACCGCCCTCGCCGCCTACCGGGCGGAGCAGGAGCTGGAAGAACCGCTGGAGCTGCTGGTGACAGTGAACCTCGAGGAGACGCTGGGCATGGCGGGGCTGATCGCCAGGCAGCTGCGGGAGACGCTCCAGCTGGACGTGCGCGTGACACCCGTCGGCATCCGCGAACTGGCGCAACGGCTCAGCGAGGGGGAAGCGCCGTGGGCCGTCGGCATCGACAACGGCTGGCTCGATCTCGACGACTGGCTCTTCCCCTACTTCCACAGCGACGGGAGCGGGAACACCTTCGTCCTGCGAGACCCGGAGCTGGACGCGCAGATCGAGGCGCAGCGAGCCGAGATGTCAGCGGAGCGACGGCAACAGATCGGGTACGACGTGCAGCGACGGTTGCTGGACCTGAACGTCGGCACGAACTTCGTCAGCGAGAACGTCGTGACGCTGTTCCTGCCGTACCTGCAGCTCTTCCCGGTCGATGCCGGGGAGGCGTACCAGGACCGTTTCGCCCGGACGTGGATCGACCGCACGCACCCCACCTACCTGTAGGAGCGGCGGGGAACCGAATCAGGCGTTGTAGTTGGGCTCGCGCTTCTCGCGGAAGGCGGCGACCGCCTCCTTGAACTCGGGGCCCGCGAGGAGGTCGCGCTGGAGGGGCCACTCGAACTCGAGCTGCTGCTCGATCGTGGCCCACTCCGAGTGCTGGAGCATCCGGCGGGCGTAGGCGAGCGCCATCGGGGGCTGGTTGGCCACCTGGGAGGCGAATTCGAGGGACTCGTCGATGAGCTGGTCGTGGGGAACGACACGGGAGACGATGCCGAGCTGCAACGCCTCCTCGGCCTCGACGATGCGGCCGGTATAGAAGAGCTCGGCGGCACGTTCGGGACCAACCATGCGGGGCAGGAAGTAGGAGAGGCCGAAGTCGGAGGCGAGGGCGCGCTTGATGAAGATCGTGCCGAAGCGGGCGCGGTCGCTGGCGATGCGGATATCAAAGGCGCTGCAGAGGCCGAAGCCACCACCGACGGCGACGCCGTTGACGGCGGCGATCATGGGCTTGCCGCTCTTGTAGATGGCGAGGATGGAACGGCCAGGGCCCATCGTGTCGAGCTGCTGGGAGCGGCGCCGCGGGACGTCGCCGCTCTCCTGGCGCTGGCCGGCAGCCTCCAGGTCGGCACCCGCGCACCAAGCGCGGCCCTCGCCTGTCACGACGATGGCGCCGACCCGGTCGTCCTTCGTGCCCTCTTCCAGCGCGTCCGTGAACTCGGGCATGAGCGTTCCGCCCATGGAGTTCATGCGCTCGGGGCGGTTGAAGCGCAGCAGCATCACGCGGTCGTGGCGCTCGACGATGCAATCCGGCATGGGAATCCTCCGCAGTACGGGGATGATACGCGCGCCCGGGCTACCCGCTGCGGAGGCCGCGTGCAGTAGGGTTCGGGCGGGGAGGCGTGATGCGCGCAGTCGTCTGCAGGGAGCTGGGTGGACCGGAGCACGTGAGTCTCGGGGAGCTGCCGGTTCCGGCGGTGGGGCCGGGCGAGGTGGGGATCGCGGTGGAGGCGGCAGGCGTCTCGTTCGCCGACGTCATGTTCGTGCAGGGGAAGCACCAGACCGAGCACGTGCCGCCGTTCGCGCCGGGCATGGAGGCGGCGGGGCGTGTGGTCGAGGTTGGCGAGGGGGTCGAGGGGGTGCGAGAGGGGGATTCTGTCGCGGCGCTGCTCTACGACGGCGGGTACGCCGAACGGGCGACGGCGCTCGCGACGGAGTGCTTCCCCGTCCCGGAGGGTCTCACGCCGGAGCTGGCGGCGGGGGCGCTCTCGGTGTACCTGACGGCGCACATCTGCCTGACGTGGGAAGCGGGGCTGGAGCCCGGAGAGCGGGTGCTCGTGCTGGGGGCGGGGAGCGGGGTGGGGCTGGCGGCGGTCGCGGTCGGGGCGGCGCTGGGCGGGGAGGTGGTGGCGGCGGCGAGCAGCCCGGAGAAGCTCGCGACGGCGCAGGCGGCGGGCGCGGGGCGCCTCGTGAACTACCGGACGGAGGACCTGCGGGAGGCGACGCTTGCGGCCACGGGCGGGAGCGGGGTGGACGTGGTGGTGGACCCGGTGGGGGCGCAGGGGGAGGAGGCGTTCCGGTCCCTGGACTGGGGCGGGCGCTACGTCGTCGCGGGATTCGCGGGCGGGGCGGTGCCGCGGTTCAAAGGGAACCACCTGCTGATCAAGAACCGGAGCGCCCTGGGGATGGTGCTGATGCACTACCGGGAGCGGCGCGTCGCCCGCATGCGGCAGTCGGCAGCAGAGGTGTTCGCGATGTTCGCGGACGGGCACCTGGCGCCACCACTCATCGAAGTGGGGGGCCTCGAGGACGGCCCCCGCTTCCTGCAGCGGGTGCTGGACCGGGATGTCGTGGGCAAGCTGGTCCTGCGCGTGTAGGGGTGCGGTGAGGGGGCGGGCGCGCTACGCTGCCGCCGCCGGCAACGGGCCGGGCGGAGAGAGTGCATGAAGTTCGGCATCACGATGTTCCCCACCGACTACGCGATCGGGCCGGGCGAGCTGGCCCGAGAGGTGGAGGCGCACGGCTTCGAGTCGCTCTTCTTCCCGGAGCACACGCACATCCCGGCGAGCAGGAAGTCACCCTGGCCGGGCGGCCCGGATCTGCCGAAGGAGTACTCGCACACGCTCGACCTGTTCGTGGCGCTGACGGCGGCGTCCGCGACCACGGAGCGCCTGCTGGTCGGGAGCGGCATCTGCCTCGTCATCGAGCGCGACCCGATCACGCTGGCGAAGGAGGTCGCGAGCCTGGACCTGGTCTCCGGGGGGCGGGCACTCCTCGGCATCGGGGCGGGGTGGAACCTGGAAGAGATGGAGAACCACGGGACGGACCCCGCGCGCCGCTGGCGGCGGATGCGGGAGACGATCGAGGCGATGAAGGCGATCTGGGCGAGCGACGAGGGGGAGTACCACGGCGAGCTGGTCGATTTCGACCCGATC
Organism: Dehalococcoidia bacterium; assembly: GCA_022826585.1. Lineage (GTDB taxonomy): Bacteria > Chloroflexota > Dehalococcoidia > Tepidiformales > Tepidiformaceae > UBA2991. The sequence goes on along the minus strand of JAJDUR010000009.1, from coordinate 15,641 downwards.
TGGCAGTGGCCGAAGCCGGTGCAGGACCCCCATCCGCCGGTGATCATCGGGGGCGACGGGCCGACCACGCTGAAGCGGGTGGCCCGCTACGGCGACGGCTGGATGCCGATCGACGGACGCACCCGCGATGACTTCGCTCCGGCGATCGCGGAACTGAACGACCTCGCGGCGGAGCAGGGACGTGGCCCCATGACGGTTTCGCTGTTTGGGGTCGGGGGCAACCCGGCCCGGATCGAGAAGCACGCGAAGGCAGGCGTCGACCGCGCGGTCTTCCTGGTTCCGCCCGCGCCGGCAGACGTGGTGCTGCCACTCCTTGAGGAGCGGGCGCGTCTCGCCGAGCAGTTCGCATAGGAGGCGAGTGATGGCTGACGTCCAACCACCGGTCGAGGAGATCCGGGGGCTCGTGGGGTACGAGTTCCCGGGCGGGAAGTACACGGTCGCCCACTGGGAGAATTTCCTGCTAACGGAGTGCACGGGGTCGGAGCCGCTTCCGGACGGGCTCGTCCACCCGGTGGTGCTGTTCCACATGCCCATCCTGGGGGCGAACACCTCGATCGGGGGGATGTTCGCGCTGGGGCAGGCAGAGTCGGATTTCTCCATCGGCATCGAGAGCTACGACTGGGAGATCGAGCGGCCCCTGCACGAGGACGTGGAGTACACGGTGAGCGGCAGGGTGACGGAGGCGGACCGGATGGAGGGTCCGCGGCGGCACGACCGTCCGGGGGTGTACGACCGCATCCAGTTCCGCTTTGAGCTCCACGAGCCGGGGGGCGACTTCGCGGCCAGTTCGACGATCACATGGACGTACCGGAGGTCGGCGGCATGAACGTGCAGGTGGGGGACTCGATACCAGAGTGGGTGATGGAGAGCGTGCGTCCCGAGCGGATGCGCACGATGGCCGCGATCCTGCGGGATCCGAACCCGGTTCACTGGGACCGGAAGGCCGTGGCAGCACTGCCGTTCGGCCTCGGGGAGCGCACGATCAACCAGGGGCCGCTGGGCCTGAGCTACATCCTGAACATGCTGATGGACTGGGCCGGGCCCACGAGCGTGCGGCACATCACCATGCGCTTCCCCAAGGTCGTGCTGGACGGTGACTACATCACCGCACGGGGCACGGTGACGGCGATTCGCGAGGAGAACGGCGAACGGCTGGCGGACTGCGATGTGTGGCTAGCGCGCGAGGGTGAGTCGCCCAGCCTCGAAGGCACGGCCACGGTCGTCCTGCCGGAGAGCTAACGACTGCGTTCCAGCGTCGCGCCACTGAGCCGCTACTGGCGGCAAGCCCGGCACGCCTACTACGGCTGGTGGGTGCTGGCGGCCTCGGTGGTGTCGGTCGCGCTCGTTGCGGGCACCTCGTTCTGGTCGTTCGGCCTGTACATCGACCCGCTTGAGCGGGAGTTCGGATGGTCGCGCTGGGCGATCTCGGGCGGGTTCTCGATCGCGCTGCTGGTGGGCGCCCTCGCATCGCCGCTCATCGGGCGGGGAGTCGACCGCTACGGGCCGCGCCGGGTCGTCATCCTCGGGGCGGTGCTGACGGCGGGCAGCTTCCTGTTGCTGGCGACGACGAGCGAGCTGTGGCAGTGGTTCACCTACCAGTCCCTGGCGGCGGTCTTCCGCAACATGATGTTCTTCATCCCCTTCCAGACGCTGGTCTCGCGCTGGTTCGACCGGAAGCGGGGACTGGCGGTGGGGATTCTGGGCACCGGCTTCTCGATGGGAGGGTTCGTGGTGGTTCCCATCCTGCGGGCGGTGATCGACGCGGTGCAGTGGGAGGGTTCGTTTGTCGTCTCCGCGGTCGTGACGGTGGCGGTGATAGCCCCGCTCGCGCTGCTCCTGATCCGCGACCACCCCTCCCAGATGGGGCTGGAGGTGGACGGGGATGCGCGACCGGAGGGCAAGGCCCCGGGGCCCGTGGTTCTGACCGGGCTGACGGATCGGCAGGCCTTGCGCACCCCGCTCTTCTGGGTGATCGCGTTCGCCCTGATGGTGTTCTTCTTCGGGATGTTCGGGTGGACGGCGCACGCGGTGCCGTACTACGAGTCGGTGGGGTACTCGAAGTGGTGGGCGGCGCAGCTGCTGGCGATCGCGGCCGGGAGCGGGATCATTACGCGCCTGGTGTTCGGCTACGTGGCCGACCGCATCTCGCGGATCGAGGTGGCGGCGATGGTGCTGTGCGGTTGCCTGGTGCTGTCCATGGTCGCCCTCCTGGTAACCGGCGGGAGCGTCCTGGGGGTGATCTTCTTCCTGGGTTTCTGGTTCGTGGGGTCGAGCGGGGGACCGATGATCGAACCGCTGCTGACGGGGCGCACGTTCGGTATGGCGTACTTCGCCTCGATCCTCGGGGCGCTTGCAATCGTGTCGCAGAGCGGCCAGATCGTGAGTCCCATCATCGCGGGAGCGATCTTCGACGCGACGGGCGAGTACGACTGGGCGCTGGTGATGTTCGCCTGCTCGATGGGACTCTCGCTGCTGCTGTACTGGCTGGCCTGGAAGCTGCCTCACCCGGAGCTTCCCGTTGTCTCCGTGGTGACGAGCGGCGCCCGCGGGGAGGACGCCCCCGAGGCCGAACAGCCGGCGGGCGGGTAGCGCACGCGCCCCTAGAATCGCGGGAGTGACCCACTTCTTTCGGCGGCTGCGGCATGCCTACTACGGCTGGTGGATGCTCGCGGCGTCCGTGGTCGCGGTGGCGCTGGCGGCGGGCATCTCCTTCTGGTCGTTCGGGCTTTATGTCGACCCGCTGGAGAGCCAGTTCGGGTGGTCGCGGGCGGAGGTTTCGGGGGGCTTCTCGGTCGGATTCCTGGCCAGCGCCCTCGCGGCCCCGCTCATCGGCTGGTGGATCGACCGCTATGGGCCCCGGCGGGTGATCTTCATCGGGGCGGTGCTGACGGCGGCGAGCTACGTGCTGCTGGCGACGACGAGCGAGCTCTGGCAGTGGTTCGTCTACCAGTCCATCAACGCGGTGTTCCGGCAGATGATGTTCTTCATCCCCTTCCAGACGCTGATCTCGCGCTGGTTCGACCGGCGGCGGGGGCTGGCGGTGGGGATCCTGGGCACCGGGTTCTCGATCGGCGGATTCGTGGTCGTTCCCATCATGCGGCTGGTTATCGACGCGGTGCAGTGGGAGGGCTCCTTCGTGGTGGCGGGCATCGTGATCGTGGCGGTGTTCGTGCCGGTTTCCCTGCTCCTCGTGCGGGACGACCCCTCGGAGATCGGCTCGGAGGTGGACGGGGACGCGAGACCACCGGACCGACCGGTCACCCCACGCGTTCTGACGGGCGTGACGGTGCGGGAGGCGCTGCGAACGCCGCTGTTCTGGGTGGTCTCCGCGGCGTTGACGGCCTTTTTCTTCGGGATGATCAGCTGGATGGTGCACGGCATCCCGTACTACGAGTCGGTGGGGTACTCGACCGAGCGGGCGGCCTTGCTGTTTTCCATCGCGGCCGGGGGCGGCGTGGCGGCGCGGTTGACGTTCGGCTACCTGGCGGACCGCATTCCCCGCATGGAGGCGGCGGCGATGGTGGTGGCCACGTTCCTGGCGGGAGCGTTCGCGACGCTGTTTCTCACCGACGGCAGCGTGATCGGGGTGGCCATCTTCCTCGTGTTCTGGATCGTGGGATCGAGCGGTGGCCCGATGATCGAACCGCTGCTGCTGACGCGCTCGTTCGGGCTGGTCTCCTTCGGCGCGCTGCTCGGGATCGTCCAGGTCATATCCGTCCTGCACCTGACCAGCCCGATCATCTCGGGGGCGATCTTCGATGCGACGGGCGCCTACGACTGGGCGCTGGTGATGCTGATGGGCTCGATGGGGCTCTCGGTGGCGCTTTTCTGGGTGGCGTGGCGGCTTCCCCGGCCGCGGTACTGAGCGCGCTAGCGGGAGGGCTGCTCGGAAGGGATGAACGCGGCCAACATCGTCGGGCCCCAGACGACCGCGCCGCCGTCGTCGAAATCGAAGAGGCTGAGGCGGTCGGCGTCGATCGGGTCGTCGGTGCCGAGGGCGACGGGGAGCTTCTGGGTGCTCCACTTCGACATGTCGAGCATGAGCTCGACGATCTGGGCCTCGGTGAAGTGGGCGCGCACCTGGTCGCGAAGCTCATCGCTGATGGCGCCGGGAGCTGTGACGAAGGCATCGGTGAGGCGGAGGGCGACCCTCTGGTGCTCGGGCAGGTCGCTGTCCTCGTAGTGGTCGATCTTGGCGGCCATGTCCTCGTCGAGGCCGGCATCCCGGGCAACGCCCAGGCGGAGGGACATTCAGGTGAAGCACTGGTGCTGGCGCGCGCAGCGCAGCCGCACCAGCTCGGTAGTGACGGGGTCGAGCCCTCCGAGGCGCATGACGGCGTCCTGGTAGGCGCCGATGGCGGCGCCGAGGCCGGGGGCGACGGGGGCGGTGGGGGTTGCGGGCTCGGGCAGGCGGCGTTCACGTACGGACGTCATGCGGTTTCCTCCTGGGGCGCGAGGACCGTTCGCAGGCCCAGCGCCAGACGCTGGTGTTGGTCGAGGGCGAGGAGGGCGCTGACGAAGGCCTGCACCTCCCCGGGGCTGAAGTGTTCGAGCAGGGCGTCGATGTCGGACTGGGCAACGCCGGCGACGTCGCCCACGAACTGCTCGGCGAAGGCGAGGCAGGCGCGCTCGCGCTCGCTGAAGAGTGGGGAGTCGGGCCAGTCGGCGATGGCCGCGGCCTTCTCAGGGGTAACGGGGGCGGCCGGAGCTTCTCGGGCGGTCTCGGTGTCGTCGCCCTGCAGGCTGGCGATGCGGAGACGGCACAGTTCGAGGACCTCGGGGGCGAGGGCCTGCCAGAGCTCGCCGTGGAGGGTAGTGATGACGTCCCGCACCTCGGGGGCGAAGCGCGCGAGGCGTTCTTCGAGGTCGGGAGCGAGGAGGGCTGGTTGTCCCGCGTCGGGAGCCATACAGGCACGGTACGAACGCGGAAGAGGCGCGTCAATGCCCCGCGGGTGCTACCGGTAGGATGTGCCCATGCCGGAGAACGAGCGGATCCCCGCGCCGCTGATCGTGGAGGCGCTGAAGGAAGCGTTCCGCGCACAGCGGACGGCCCCGACGCGCGACGGCGAGCCGCTGGGCTGGGTGCTCTCGGTGCCGGACACGCACCAGCGAAGCGTGATCGCGGAACTCGAGGGCGATACGGAGCTGCGGCTGCTGACCTGCTCGACGGAGGACGAGGCGAACGCCATCGCGGCGGGGCTCTACATCGGCGGGACGGAGGTGGCGTTGATGATTCAGCACGCGGGGCTGTACGCCTCGGTGAACACGCTGCGGGGCGTGGGGTTGGACGGGGGCGTCCCTCTGTTCGCGCTGGTGGGGCTGCTGAGCCGCGAGCCCGAACTGGAACCGGAGGACTCGCCGCGCTCAATGGTGCGCTTCGCGGGGCCGCTCATGGACACGTTCGAGGTGCCGCACGCGCTGCTTGAGACGCGGGACGACCTCGGGCTCATCCCGGAGTACTACGCGCTCAGCCGGGAGCGTTCGGGGCCGGCGGTCGTGTTCGTCGGGCGGGAGACAGCCTGATGCGACCCGAGGACGCGCTGCGGGCGATCAACGAGGCGCGGGGCGACGCGCTCGTCGTGCCGACGATGACGGCGGTTCCGGCCTGGCGCACGATCGCGCCGGATGCGCCGAGCGTGGCCTGCGTTGGCTTCATGGGGGGTGCATCGTCGTTGGGGTTAGGTCTGGCGCTGGCGCAGCCGGAGCGCCGGGTGATCGTGCTGGACGGGGACGGTTCGCTCCTGATGCAGCTCGGCTCGCTGGCGACGGTCGCGGGAGCGGGGCCGGCGAACTACACGCACGTGCTGTTCGCGAACGGGGTGTACCAGACGTCGGGAAGCCAGGGGATACCGGCATCGGGATCGGTCGACTTCGCGGGGATGGCGGAGGCGGCGGGGTACGCGTTCACGACGCGCATCGACACGCTGGAGGAGCTGCGCATCCGGCTGCCGGAGCTGCTGAGCGTGGAGGGCCCGATGCTGATCGAGCTGGCGGTTGAGGAGGCGGAGCTGACGCCGATGACGGCGCCCGGCGGGGATCCGCTGCGGGTGCAGGTGAAACGGCTGCGGGAACGGCTTGCGGGCGCGGACTAGAAACTTGTCAGCAGGCTCACCATTCGTCACGCAGTAGGCTTCTACAGTGGCACCTCGTATCTTCTTTCGAGAGCACTTCCGGAGAGAGCACCCTTGAACGCTTCCACCACAACGACGCCTGCACGATCCCGAATCCTGTGGCTGTCCCTGGCCCTCGTGGCCCTCGTCGCCGCAACGCTGGCGGTCGCCTGCGGCAGCGACGACCCCCCCGTTGAGAGCGCGCCCCCCACTGAAGCAGCCACGGCGGAGGCGCCAGCCGAAGCAACGCCCGAGCCGACACCCGAGGCAACACCGGAGGCGACTTCCGAGGCGACGCCCGAGCCGACACCTGAGGCCACACCCGAGGCAACGGCGGCGGCCACCCCGGAGGCCACGGACGGGGACTCAAGGGTGGGGCAACTCCGGTCCAGTGCATCAACGTTCGAGTACCGCATCGGGACATTCGGTGGCACGGTGACGTCTGCGATCCTCTCGGATCCCCTGACGTTCAACCTCGCCATCGCGACCGACGCCACCTCCGCGGGGATAGCGGGCTCCCTGTTCGACGGGCTGACCCAGGTGTCGTGGCTGACGGACGAGGTCGAGCCGTCGCTGGCGGAGTCATGGGAGACTTCGGAGGACGGGCTGACGTGGACGTTCCGGCTGCGCCAGGACGTGCGCTGGCACGACGGGGCGCCTTTCACAGCGGCGGACGTCGAGTTCACCTTTAACCAGATCATCTACAACGACGAGATTCCCGCGCCCGTGCGGGCGTCCTTCACGTTCCGCTTCCTGGACGAGGAAGGCGCGTGGCAGGAGGCGCCGATGTCGGTCGACCTGATCGACGACTACACGGTGCGGTTCGTGCTGCCGGTGCCGTTCGCGCCGTTCCTGCGCGCGATGGGCACGGCGATCTACCCGAAGCACATCCTCGAGCAGGCGGTGGCAGACGGCGTGTTCGCGGAGATGTGGGGCCTCGACACGGACCCGGCGGAGATCATCGGCACGGGACCGTTCACGATCGAGTCTTACGAGCCGGGCCGGCAGGTCGTCCTGCGGCGCAACCCCGACTACTGGCTGACCGACGATGAAGGCCAGCAGCTTCCGTACCTGGACTCGCTGGTGTCCATCATCGTGCCGGACATCGAGGCTTCGCTGGCGGCGTTCCGGTCAGGGGAGACGGACCTCTTCGGGTTGCCGGGCAGGGATTTCGCAGAGGTCGCTCCGTTCCAGCAGGAGGAGAACTTCACGATCCACCGGCGGGGTCCGGGCTTCGGCACGACCTTCCTCACGTTCAACCAGAATCCGGGGACGAACCCGGAGACGGGCAATCCGTACCTGGCGCCGGAGAAGCTGGCCTGGTTCCAGACAACCGAGTTCCGCCGGGCGGTCTCGCACGCCATCAACCGGGACGCCATCATCGAGGGCGTCTTCCACGGGCTCGGGTACCCGCAGTGGTCGTCGATCAGTCCCTCGGCCGGCGCCTTCCACAACCCCGACGTGCGCCAGTACAACTACGACCCGGCCGTGGCCGGGGCAATCCTGGACGACCTCGGGTGGGTCGACCAGGACGGCGATGGCTTCCGCGAGGATGCGGAGGGCAACCCCATCACGTTCACGATCGCGACGAACGAGGAGAACTCCATCCGCACGGACGTGATGGCGCGGATACGCGAGGACCTCCATGCGATCGGCATCGACGCACGGGCGGCCGCGCGGCCCTTCGGGGAGCTGGTGGACCAGTTGACCATCGCGTACGACTGGGAAGCCATCATCATCGGGTTTACCGGCAGCTCCGAGCCGCACGGCGGCATCAGCATGTGGCACAGCAGCGGGCCGTTCCACCTGTGGTACCCGCACCAGAGCGAGCCGGCGACAGATTGGGAGGCGGAGATCGACCGGCTGTACATCGAGGGAAGCCAGGAGCTCGATCCCGAGCGACGGTTCGCGTACTACCAGCAGGCGCAGGCGATCGCGGCGGAGAACCTGCCGCTGATTTACACGGTCCTTCCGGAGCGGCTGAGCGCGATCCGCAACGTGTTCGGGAACACGACGCCGACGCTGTACGGCCTGTTCGACATCCGCTACCTGTACCGCCTGGACCAGTAGGGCTACAGGTACCGAACTCGCGGGCTATTCGCGGGGGATGCCGAGGGCGTCGTACGAATCCATGCCGGCGTCGTACTTCGCCTGGGCGGCGTTCATGATCTCGATGGCGTCCGCGCGACGAGCGGTCTGACCGAAAATCTGCTGCTCGTGGCGGCGGGCGTCATAGATGTTGAGGTCACGGCCGCCCATGAAGCTGCGCTTGCAGGCGTCGAGGCTGAAGGCGGGCCACTGGGCAATGTGGGCGGCCCAGGCGATCGCCTCCTCGCGGAGGTCGTCGTCGGGCACGACCCTGTTAATGGCGCCGAGGTTGAGCGCTTCCTGAGCGGTGATGGGACGGCCGTCGAGGATCATCTCGAGGGCCTTGGTGGGACCGATGAGGCGGGCGAGGCGGGTGCAGCCGCCGGCCCCGGGCGGGATGCCGATGGCGACCTCGGGCTGGCCGTAGGTGGCGGACTCGGCGGCGATGCGGAGGTCGCAGCCCCAGGAGAGCTCGGCGCCGCCGCCCCAGGCCTGGCCGTTGTTGGCGGCGATGGAGATGAGGGGGCTATCGCCCACGCGCTCGAAGAGCATGCGGTCGGCGCCGTAGGGCGTCCTGGGCGGAGGTACGGCGTTGCCGATGGACGCCATGCCTTCCATGGCCTGGACGATCCCGCCGAGGTGCCAGTGGGCGATGAAGTAGCCGGGCGTATCGGAGGCGAGGACGAAGACCTTCGCGCCGGACTCCTCGATCTCGGAGATGGCATCGAGGATGCCCGCGCCGAGCTCGCCGCCGCCGAAGTTCATGGGCGGGTCGGAGAAGGCGATGAGGCCGACGCCGTCGGCGGGATAGGTCACGTTCACGGTCACGGGCATGGCAGCGCTCCCTGGCTGAGGTGGCGCGTAGTGTGCGATGGCGGAGGGGACTTCGCCAGCGCCGAGCGCGGGTGCGGTCCCACCCCAGCCGCGAAAGTGGCAGAATCTGGCGAAGACCCGATCGAGGAGCCGTCCAGATGACGACAAGCGAAGCAAGCGACTACACGGAGCTGATCAACGCGGTGGCGGAGTGCCCCGTGAACCTGGAGGAAGTGGACCTGTTCGCCCCCGGCGCACAGGAGCACTGGGCGGACGCCTACAAGATTCTCCACGCGGAGTCTCCCGTGCAGCGCATTCCCGGCGAGGGCAGCACGCCCAACACCGATGGCTTCGTGATCACGAAGTACCAGGACATCTACGACATCGTGCGCGACCCGTGGACGTTCCCGCAGCCCGGGTTCGCCGGGGCGGAGGGCAACAGCACCGCAGGCATGAGCACGGAGGACGGCGAGGCCAGCGCCCTCGCCGACGCGATGGCGCTGAACACGCTGCGTCCCAACCTGGACCTGCACAAGGCGCACCGCATCGAGCTGACGGACCCGTGGGTGGGGGCGACGGGCGCCCCACGCCACCGGCCGATGGTGACGAAGTTCGTGGACCAGCTCATCGACGAGTGGATCGACCGGGACCCGGCCGAGATCGAGTTCGTCGAGGACTTCGCCGCGCCGCTGCCGCAGCTCGTGATGACGACGATTCTCGGGTGGCCGCTGGAAGACCTGGAGATCCTGCGGAAGTGGGGCCAGGCGCAGGTGCGGCGCTTCGTCTTCGGCAAGGGCCACCGCAACATCATGTCGGACGAAGAGGAGATGGAGAACGCCAAGGACCTGGGCGACTTCATGGCCTACGTCCAGGAGCAGGTGACGCACAAGCGCAACAACCCGGGCGACGACATGACCACGTTCCTCACGCAGGTCACCTACCAGGCGATGAACCGGAAGCTGACCGACAACGAGGTCATCGGCGTCCTCTTCGGGATGCACATCGGCGGCCTTGAGACGACGCAGTACGCGATCGCGGCAGAGGCGCAGCTGCTGGCGGAGAATCCGGCGCTCTTCCAGGAGCTGAAGGCGGACCCCTCGAAGGTTCGCTTCTTCGCCGAGGAAGGGATGCGCATCCACGCGCCAACACAGGGTCTCTCGACGCGGATGGCGGCGAAGGACGTGGAGATCCGCGGCACGCCGATCCCGAAGGGCTCCATCCTGCACCTGCGCTACGGCGCCGCGAACCTGGACGACGAGGAGTTCGGCTGTCCGGCGGACGTGGACCTGGGGCGCCCGAACACGGGCCGGCACATGACGTTCTCGCAGGGCATCCGCGTCTGCCCGGGGGCGGGCATCTCGCGCCTCGAGCAGAACATCGCCTGGGAGCGGCTCACGCAGCGGCTCGACAGCCTGGAGTTCGCGCCGGGGAAGAACGACTTCCGGCACCAGCCCGGCATCATGCTCGGCCTGTGGGAACTGCACATGCAGTTCACGAAGGCTGCCGGCTAGAGGAGGCCGACTCGTGCGCGACGAGCGCGATCACCCGAGGAATCCGGGCCTCGGAGTTCCCGAGGCCCGGGAGGCGGAGCGGCCCTACCGCAAGCCGCCGCCCTTGCACGGCCGCGAGTCGCACATCCGCATCTTCGACCCCGACAACGACGCCCGGAAGGTGTACGGGGAGACGCAGCGGTCGCGGGACGGCTCGCTGCCCCACGAGGAGCACGGCCCCAGCGCCGTGCTGAAAGCGCTCGATCCGTTCTGGACGCGGGGCATCATCCCCGAGGACAAGGCGGAAGAAGCCGAGGCCTGACGGCCACCCACAGGAGAAACGCGATGACGGCGACCAACGAGTCCTCGGCGCTTGCCGATGCCATCCGGGAGCAGCTCAAGCTGGCGATCGAGCCGCAGGAGTTCGACAGCCCCGAGTTCCAGCGCGACCCGTTCCCGCTGTACAAGCGGCTGCGCGACCACCACCCCATCTACCAGGACCTGTTCCACAAGCGCTGGGTGGTAAGCCGCTACGACGACATCGTCGCGGTCTTCCAGAACAACGACGACTTCGACCGGGCGGTGTACGACCCGAAGGGCGACTACGAGTTCGGGAAGAAGCAGGTGTTCGGGCCGAACATCCTCGAGTACGGCAACAGCGACGAGCACCGTTTCCTGCGCAACGTCGTGGCCGACCAGTTCGTGGGGAACCGGCTTGCCGGGTTCCTGCCCTTCATCGAGCAGATCGCGCGCGAGTTGATGGGGCAGATCTGGGAGAAGTCGGCGGACGACATCGCCAAGGGCTTCTCGGACACGGGCGAGGTGGAGCTGGTGAGCCAGTTCACCACCCAGTTCCCGATCCGCGTGATCTCGAACATGCTCGGGCTGCCGCGCGAGGACGAGGACACGTTCGTGCGCTGGTACCAGCACCTGATCGTGGGCCTCGGCTTCGGGGGCGAGTACTTCGCCAAGGGGATGCAGGCGCGGAACGAGATGTGGGACTACCTCGACCCGCTCATCCGGCGCGCCGAGGACAACCCGGGCGAGGATCTGATCTCGCGCATCGTGCACGCGGAGTTCCGCGGGCAGCGCATGAACGTGGACGAGATCAAGGGGTTCATCGCGCTGCTGCTGGCGGCAGGGGGCGACACGACCGACAAGGCGATCTCGAACATGTGGTACCACATGCTCTACACGCGGCCGGACCAGTTCGAGAACGAGGTGAAGCGCGACCCCAGCCTCTGGACGAACGTGTTCACGGAGATGATGCGCTACGACCCGGTCGTCCACGGGCAGGCGCGGCACACCACGCGCGAGATCAAGATTCACGGCGAGGTCATCCCCGAGCGGGCGGTGGTCTCGCTGATGCTGGGAGCGGGGAACCGGGACGAGCGCGTGTTCAAGGATCCCGACACGTACGACATGCTGCGGGACGACCTGCACATGGGGCGCGAGCTGCGCTCGGGCCGCTACCCCGACGGCAAGCACGGCCACCTCGGGTTCGGGATGGGCCAGCACTTCTGTATGGGCTACGCGATGGCTCGGCAGGAGGCGATCATCGCCTGCACACGGCTGGCGGAGGTGATGAAGAACCCGCGCCCGAAGTTCCCGACGCACGAGGGCATCACGTCACCGAACATTGGCTCGGGCGGCTTCCGGGCGCCGAAGGAGCTCTGGATCCAGTTCGACGTGAACTAGGCGGCCGCCTGAAGCGCCTGCCGGTGCGGATGTCGTAGGCTTACGCGCACGCAATTCGACCCCGACAGGAGGAGCCGATGACGGCGACTGACGAGTCCGCGGCGTTGGCGGAGGCCATCCGGCAGCAGCTGGCGCTGGCGATCGAGCCGCAGGAGTTCGATGGCCCTGAGTTCCGGAAGGACCCGTTCCCGCTCTACAAGCGGCTGCGCGACCATCACCCCATCTACCAGGACCTGTTCCACAACAACTGGGTGGTGAGCCGCTACGACGACATCGTCGCGGTCTTCCAGAACAACGACGACTTCGACCGGGCGTCGTACGACCCGAAGGGGGACTACGAGTTCGGGAAGAAGCACGTGTTCGGGCCGAACATCCTCGAGTACGGCAACAGCGACGAGCACCGTTTCCTGCGGAACGTCGTGGCCGACCAGTTCGTCGGGAACCGGCTTTCGGCGTTCCTGCCCTTCATCGAGCAGATCGCGCGCGAGCTGATGGGGAAGATCTGGGAGAAGTCGGCGGACGACATCGCGAAGGGCTTCTCGGACACGGGCGAGGTGGAGCTGGTGAGCCAGTTCACGAACCAGTTCCCGATCCGGGTCATCTCCAACATGCTCGGCCTGCCGCGCGAGGACGAGGACATGTTCGTGCGCTGGTACCAGCACCTGATTGAGGGGCTGGGTTTCGGCGGCGAGCACTTCGCCAGGGGGATGCAGGCGCGGAACGAGATGTGGGAGTACCTGGACCCGCTGATTCTGCGCGCCGAGGATGCGCCCGGCGAGGACCTGATCTCGCGCATCGTGCACGCGGAGTTCCGCGGGCAGCGCATGAACGCGGACGAGATCAAGGGGTTCATCGCGCTGCTGCTGGCAGCGGGGGGTGACACGACGGACAAGGCGATTGCGAACATGTGGTACCACATGCTCTACACGCGTCCGGATCAGTTCGAGGAAGTGAAGAAGGACGGGGAGCTCTGGACGAACGTCTTCACCGAGATGATGCGCTACGACCCGGTGGTCCACACGCAGGGCCGGCGGACGACCCACGAGATCAAGATCCACGGCGAGGTCATTCCCGAGCGGGCCAACATCATCATGTACCTGGCGGCGGGGAACCGGGACGAGCGCGCCTTCAAGGACCCGAACACGTACGACATCTTCCGGGACGACCTGCACATGGGCCGCGAGCTGCGCTCCGGCCGCTACCCCGACGGGAAGCACGGGCACCTGGGCTTTGGCATGGGGCAGCACTTCTGCATGGGCTACGCGATGGCCCGCCAGGAGGCGATCATCGCCTGCACGCGGCTTTCGGAGGCCATGAAGAACCCGCGTCCCAAGTTCCCGACGCACGCGGGCATCACGTCGCCCGTGATGGGATCGGGCGGCTTCCGGGCGCCGGAAGAGCTCTGGATCGAGTTCGACGTCAACTAAGGCTCCACGAGGGACGGGGGAAACGATGCGAGTGAAGGTCGACCTGAAGAAGTGCACGAAGAGCGGCGAGTGCTACTACAACCACCCGGCGCTGTTCAAAGTCGACAGCGAGGGTTTTCCCGTCATCCAGATGGACCCGCTTGAGGGCGAGGACATGGAGATCGAGGCGGTGCAGGCCTCGGAGGTCTGTCCCGTCGAGGCGATTACGGTAGAGGACGAGTAAGAACCGTCTTTCCACAACCCTGAGACAGTCCACCAGACCAAGGAGGATCACGTGCGGAAGAAGCTGATCATGCTGTTCGGAGCCCTAGCGGCGCTGGCGGCTCTGAGCGGGTTCGCCATTGCCGCGCAGCCCGGCGGAGGGTCCGTGGAGATTGCGGTCTGGCAGAGCACGTCCGATCCCTCGCAGCTCCACCTGAGCACACGCGTCGAGGGGAGCCGCTGGCACACAGATGACACGCCCCTCGACCTGAAGATTGGCAAGTCGGGGGACTACCTGCGGAGCCAGATCGTGTCCCTGGAGGCGCCCCCGCCGTCGCCGTACGAGCCACTCGCCATCGGCGCTACGGCGACGGCGCAGATGAAGGGGACGGACGGGGCCGACATGGGGACGGTCACGATCGAGCAAGGGCCGCACGGCCTCATCATCCAGGCGAACCTGCACGGGCTGTCGGAGGGCGGCCACGGGTTCCACATCCACGAGTTCGGCGCCTGCGAGCCGGACTTCAAGGCCGCAGGCGGGCACCTCAATCTCGAGGGTCGGAGCCACGGCGCGCGAGCGATAGACGGAAGTCACACGGGCGACCTGCCCAACATCTACGCCGGGCCCGGGGGAGTGGCGCGCGCCGACGTCTTCACGGACGAGGTGACGCTGGACGGCGACGCGCCGCACACGCTGTTCGATGCCGACGGTTCGGCCATCATCATCCACGCCGGGCCGGACGACTACCTGGACATGGTGAGCGCCGGCGCACGCGTTGCCTGCGGGGTGATCCAGCTCGACTCCTAGGAGCGCGGGAGCAGGCCGAGCGTCAGTAGTGGATAGCGCGTCCGACGCCGCCGCCGGCGGCGATCGTGTCGCCCTGGATGGCGATTGACTTCGGCGAGGCGAGGAAGGCCACGACGTGGGCGATCTCCGAGGCGTCGATGAAACGCCGAACTGAGTTGCCCTGACCGGCGCGTTCCATGGCCTCCTCGACGGAGATGCCCTGCTCGGAGGCGCGCTGCGCCATCAGGTCGGGCATTCGCTCCGTCCAGGTGAGGCCGGGGTGGACGACGGTGACGTTGATGCCGTGGGGCCCGAGCTCGTCGGCGAGGTTCTTGGTGAGGGCGGCCACGGCGACGTTGCGCATGCTGCCGATGGCCGTGCCCGACTGGCGCGCGGCCATGCCGCTGATGTTGATGATGCGGCCCCAGCCGTTCGCCTTGAGGTGGGGGGCGGCGGCGCGGGCGCAGCGGAGGTAACCGAGCACCTTCGTGTTCATCTCCTCGGCGAAATTCTCATCGGTGATGCCTTCGAGGGGCGGGATGGGGCCGGGGCCGCCGCCGGGGCGGGCGGCGTTGTTCACGAGGATGTCGAGGCGCCCGAGTTGTTGGACGGCGCTCGCGACCATGGCGTTCACGGCGGCGGTGCTGCCGGTGTCGCAGACGATGGGGACGATGCGGCGGCCGGTCTCGGCGGCGAGCTCGGCGGCGGTCGCGTCGAGGGCTTCCTTCGTGCGGGAGGCGATGGCGACATCGACGCCTTCCTGGGCGAGGGCTCGCGCGATCGCCTTGCCGATGCCCTTGCTGCCGCCTGTGACGAGTGCGGTCTTGCCTGCGAGTTCGAGGTCCATGGCGCTACCGGAGCGAGGCCCACCAGTCGGGGATGGCCACGCGCAGGATCTCGTCGTAGGTCTTGGCGATCTCGGGGGCGTCGTCGGGGACATCCTGCTGGTTGGTGGAGGGCAGGGGGGAGGCGCCCTGGATGGGGTCGACCCACTCGATTCCCTCCTCCTCGATGACCTCCATCAGGG
>JAJDUR010000101.1 GCA_022826585.1 Dehalococcoidia bacterium | reverse complement strand
CATGGCGAGGCGGTCGGCCAGGCCCTCAACCTCCTTTTCGAGCAGGTCGAGGGGAAGAGCCTTCATGACGAGGCCGATCTTGGCGGCGTCGGCGCCGGTGACGAAGTCACCCGAGAGCATGAGCCGCTTGGCCCACTGCGGGCCGACGTTGTAGAGCCACATGTTGTTGGGGAGGGCGCCCTGGGCGCGGGCCGGCGGGAAGCCGATGAGGGTGTCATCGGCGGCGATGATCATGTCGCAGAGCAGGGCGATGTCGGTGCCGCCCGCGACGCAGTAGCCGTGGATCTGGGCGATGACGGGCTTGTGCATGTCGAAGATGGCCATGCGCAGGCGCTGGCCCTGCTCCATGCGCCAGGCGTCGTCGTCGAAGGAGCGGCCGTCGCGCGTGTGGTCGTCGGGGTCGCGCTCGACGAGGGGACGGGGGGTGAGGTCGTAACCGGCGCTGAATGCGCGCCCGGCGCCGCGCAGGATGACCGTGTGGACGCGGTTGTCGTTGTCGGCCTGCCAGAGGGCGTGGTTGAGCTCCTCCTGGACCTGGATGGAGAGGGCGTTGAGCTTCTCGGGGCGGTTGAGGGTGATGCGGGCTCGTCCGCGCTCGACCTCGTAGATGATGACCTCGTAGTCCATGCGGACCCTCCAGGAAACGCCTCGGGGGCGGTGAGTGGCGCCATTCTAGCGTCCCTCTTTCGGGGCGTTAGCGGGGCGTGTGGTATCGTCAGGGGACAGCGGGCGCAGCGCCGGTGCTGCGAAGCGGGCGGAAGAGCCGCCGTAAGCCCCGGCCATGAACACCAAGTCGCCCCCACCTGCCGCGGCAAGAACCGCGGCAACGAGAGGACAGATTCCCCCTTTGCCACTGCGATTGTTCCGGCGAACCAGCGCCAAGACCGAGACCGAAACCGACTCCCCCGAACGACCCTCCGACAACCACTCCATCACCGCGACCGCCACCGCTACGGCGGAGCGCACCCCCACGCGCCCGGCGGAGGACGCAGCCGACAGCCCCCGGCCGGCGCGCAAGCGCCGCCGCTCACGCGGAGGACGCCGGCGACGGCGTCCGGAGGAAGCGACGCAGGCCGTTCACGAGAACGGCTCGACCCCGAACGGCAGGCGCGAGCGGGAAGCGGAGCGCCCCCATGACGACCCCGACCCCACCGAGCCTGCGGCGTTTCACGCGGCAGGCGTGCGCGGTGACGGGCTGCGGGCGATCGCGGCGCTCGGCTTCGAGCAGCCGACCCCGATCCAGGAGCGCTCGATGCCGCTCCTCTACGAGGGGCGGGACGTCGTCGGCCTGGCGCAGACGGGCACGGGCAAGACGCTCGCCTTCGGCGAGCCGCTGGCCCGGTCCGTCGACCCGGGCCGCAACGAGGTCCAGGGCCTCGTGCTGGTGCCGACGCGCGAGCTGTGCGACCAGGTGACCGAGGTGATCGCGCACCTGGGAGACTTCTACGGCTTCCGGACGATCCGGCTCGTGGGCGGGAAGCCCATCAACCGCGACCTCGAAGCGCTCGAGCGGGGCGGCCACGTGATCGTGGGCACGCCGGGGCGCGTGATCGACCACCTGCGGCGGCGGACGCTCTCGCTCAAACGGGCGCACTTCGTCGTGCTCGACGAGGCTGACGAGATGCTCGACATCGGGTTCGCCAAGGACATCGACCAGATCCTGCGGCAGGCGCCGCTCGACCGGCAGACGGCGCTCTTCAGCGCGACGATGCCGATGAGTATCAGCCGGCTGGTCTGGCGCTACATGCGCGACTCGGAGCGGGTCGAGGCGGCGCCGACGCAGCTGCAGCCCGTCGAGACGGTCCGGCAGCTCTACTGCGAAGTCGCCTCTCGGGACAAGTTCCACGCGCTGGAGCACCTGCACGACACGATGGACCTCGGGCGCTCGCTCATCTTCCGACGGACGAAGGTCGGCGTGGACAAGCTGACCGACGGTCTGCGGCGCGACGGCATCCATGCGCGCGCCATCCACGGGGACCTGCGCCAGGGGGAGCGTGACCGCGTGATGCGCGACTTCCGTAGCGGGAAGCTGGAGTGGCTGGTCGCGACGAACGTGGCCGCGCGCGGGCTCGACATTCCCGACATCGCGCACGTCATCAACTACGACGTGCCCCAGAACGCGGAGGAGTACATCCACCGCGTGGGGCGCACGGCGCGCGCGGGCAAGGAAGGCTCGGCGATCACGTTCGTGGGCGAGTGGGAGCTGGGAGAGTGGGAAGCGATCATCGAGCGCGTGGGCGAGGAGGCGCTGGAGCGCCTCGACATCCCGACCCGCTTCGACTAGGGAGCGCTACGGACTAGGCGTCCTCGACGACGATGGCGCCGCTGGGGCAGATCTCGGCGGCGTCCTCGGCGTTCTCAATGTCGTCGTCGCTCTCGGGGAACTCGACGAGGATGTCGGGCCAGCCCTGGGAATCAGCCTTGAAGATGCTGGGCTGCAGGTAGTAGCACTGCCCGGCCTTCAGACAAATCGCTCGGTCGACCACGACTTTCTTCATTGCGACGCACCCCTGTTGAGTTCCCGAAGCATAGCCGATGCTCGGCTCAGGAACCGGCGACGACGGGATTGCCGAGGACGCCCGCGCCCGTGACCTCGATTTCGACGGTATCGCCGGGGTTGAGGGCCTGGGGCTGGCCGGGCGTGCCGCTGTAGATGATGTCGCCGGGCAGGAGCGTCATGACGGCGGCGGTATAGCGGACAATCTCGGGGATGTCGAGGATGAGTTCGTCGGAGCGTCCGTGCTGGGTCTCGACGCCGTTGACGCGGGTGCGGACCTCGATGGCGTCGTGGTCGAGGCCGGTGGCGATCGAGGGCCCGAAGACGCCGAAGGTGTCGGCGCCCTTGGCGCGCCACCACTGGCCGTCGTTCGCCTGCCAGTCGCGGGCGCTCACGTCGTTGCCGGCGGTGTAGCCGAAGATGCCGGCAAGCGCTTCCTCGCGGGTGGGGGCGGTGAGCTCACGGCCGATGACGATGACGATCTCGCCCTCGGGGTCGACGCGGGCGGAGGCGGCGGGGAGGCGGATGGGATCGCCGGGGCCGGCGATGGCGGAGAGGGGCTTGAGGAAGAGCGTGGGCGGATCGGGGGCGGGTTGGCCGCCGAGGTGGCTCGCGTAGTTGAGCCCCACGCAGACGATGGAGCGGGGCTCGCAGGGGGGCAGGAGGCGGACGTCTGCGAGCGCCAGTTCCTCGCCGGTGCGCTCCGTGTGTTCCCAGAAGGGTTCGGCGATCACGGCAATGCGGTCGCCTTCCAGCAGACCGGCTCCGGTAGAGCCATCGGGGCGTGCGAAGCGTACGTAGCGGTCCATGGGGCCTCCGGAGTCCTACAGCAGGACGAGGTTGTCTCGGTGGATGACCTCTTCGCCGTAGGCGTAGCCGAGAGTATCGGCGATGAGGTCGCTGCGAAGGCCGCGAATGCGCAGGACCTCGCTGCTGGCGTAGTTGGTGATGCCGGCGGCGACGCGCTTGCCATCGAGGTCACGAACCTCGATGGCCTCGCCGCGCTCGAAGGCGCCCTCGACATCCTTGACCCCGGCGGGGAGCAGGCTGCGGCCGCGCTCACGGAGGGCGGTGGCGGCTCCGCCGTCGACGACGAGGTGGCCGCTGACCCCGGCATTGCCGAGTATCCAGCGCTTGCGGCTCTCGAGCTGATTCGTGGCGGGGATGAAGCTCGTGCCGATGGCCGTGCCCTCGGCCGCGGTCAGAAGCGCGTCCGGGGTGCGGCCGTTGGCGATGACGACGGCAGCGCCGCCCTGCGTCGCGACCCGCGCGGCGCTGACCTTCGAGGTCATGCCGCCACGGCCGGGGCCGTCGCCGGCGGCGTCCTCGTGGAACTCGTCGATGGCGTCCACATCACTGATGAGCCGGGCGGAGGGGTCGACGGAGGGGTCGGCGGTGTAGAGGCCGTCGACATCGGTGAGGATGACGAGCAGGTCGGCGTCGATGAGGTTCGCCACGAAGGCGGAGAGGCTGTCGTTCTCGCCGATGCGGGAGGCGAGGACCTCGTCGAGGGCGACGGCATCGTTCTCGTTGACGATGGGCACGGCGCCGCAGTCGAGCAGGTCGCGGAGGGTCGTGCGCGCGTTCAGGTAGCCGAGGCGGTCGCTGAGGTCGCGACGCGTGAGGAGCACCTGGGCGACGACGACGTCGTGCCACTCGAAGAGCTCGTCCCAGCTCTGCATGAGGTGGCTCTGGCCGACGCTGGCGAGGGCCTGGCGGCTGAGTTCGGGTGCGCCGGGCCGGCGGCCGAGGACGTGGCGTCCGGCAGCCTGGGCGCCGCTCGAAACGATGGCGACTTCGCAGCCGGCCTCACGCAGGCGGGCGACCTGGCCGACAAGCCGTGACATCGCCACGAGATCGAGGCGATCGGAGCCGGCGGTGAGCAGGCTCGTGCCGAACTTGGCGACGATGCGGCGGTAGCGCATGGCTCCATGGTAGCGGCGCGGGGCGATGGCGCTACGTCCGCAGGGGCTGCGACCGCAGATCGGCGAGGCCGTACCATGCTCCGCATGGCCGTGGGGGGCTCGCCCGAGGGAAGGCTGGGGGCAGCACGCGAAGGACTGATGATCGCGGGCGCGATCGTCGCCGTCGGGTTCCTCGCGTCGCGGCTGCTGGGGGTGGCGCGGACGGCGATTATCGCGAACGAGTTCGGCGCGAGCCCGGAGCTGGACGCCTACTGGGTCGCCTTCCGCGTGCCGGACCTGATCTTCCAGGTGCTCGCGGGAGCGACGCTGGGGAGCGCGTTCATTCCCGTGTTCACGCGGCTCTTCCGGCGCGAGGGGAGCGACTCGGCCTGGAGGCTGGCGAGCAACGTCCTCACGATCGTGTTCTTCGCGACGGCGCTGCTCTGCCTGATCGCGCTGGCGCTGGCGCCCTGGCTGGTGCCCCTGTTCGCGCCCGGCCTCGGCGACGACATCGGGCGGGGGGACGAGCTGACGTCGGAGGCGGTGAAGCTGACGCGGATCATGCTGCTCTCGCCGCTGCTGCTCTCGGTGAGCGGCATGGTCACGGGCATCCTGAATGCGCGCCAGAAGTTCCTCCTCTCCGCGCTGGCGCCGAACCTCTACAACCTCGGGATCATCTTCGGGGCGGTGGCGCTCTCGGGGCGGTTCGGGGTGGAGGGGCTCGCGATCGGCGTGATCATCGGGTCGGGCGGGCACCTGCTCGTGCAGCTTCCGGGGCTGGTTCGGGAGCGGATGCGGTACGGGTTCCGCATCAACCTGCGGGATGCCCCGACGCTCGAAGTAGCGCGGCTGATGGGGCCGCGGGTGCTGGGGCTGGCGGCGGCGCAGGCGAACTTCGTGGTGACGACGACGTTCTTCGCCTCGAAGGTGGGAACCTCGGCGATCTCGGGGCTCACGTTCGCGTGGCTGATCGCGAACCTGCCCGTCGCCCTCTTCGGGATCGCACTCTCGACGGCGGCGTTTCCGCGGCTGGCGGAGCAGGCGGCAGACGCCGACGACCGCAGCCTCACGGAGACGGTCTCGCGGGTGCTGCGGACGATCCTGTTCTTCGCAATCCCGGCTGCGCTGGGGCTCGCGTTCCTGCGCGAGCCGGCGACCACGGTCCTGCTGGAGCGGGGGGCGTTCGGGGCGGGCGACACGGCGATCACATCCGCGGCGCTGGGATTCCTGTGCCTGGGCATCGTGCCGCAGGCGGCCATCGAGATTCACAGCAGGGGCTTCTACGCGCTCGGCGACACGCGCACGCCGGTCATCCTGACCGTCGGTGCGGTCATCGTGAACATCGTGTTGAGCACGATCCTGTGGGAGCGATTCGGCGTGGAGGGGCTGGCGATCTCGCTGTCGATCGCGTCGTGGCTGGAGTGGATCTTCCTGTACTGGCTGTACGCAGCCCGGACGGGGTCGGCGGCGGACGCGTTCCGGGACCTGCAGGCGATCTCGCGGATTGCGGCGGCGGCGGCGGCGATGGCGCTCTTCCTCGGGCTCGTCCTGCCGACATTCGACGAGCCGGGCACGGCGGCGGCGTGGGTGACGGTGTTCGCGGCCTCGATCGCGGGCCTGGCGCTGTACCTGGGCGTCTGCATCCTGCTGCGGGTGGAGGAGGTGGAGGAGGCGCGGAACCGGTTGCTGGCGCTGCTCAGGCCCGGGGAACGCGACAGCTAGACGCTGATGAGCTCGGTCTCGACGTCGACCACCTCGGCGTCGAGACGCCAGCCCTCGACCGCCCGGGCGATGTTCTGGAGCTGGGAATCGGCGTGGGCGGCGTCGTTCGCGAGGCAGGCGACGGCGATGGTCGTGAGGTCGAGGGCGTCGAGGTCACCGGCTTCGCTGACGGCGGCGTTGTAGCGGTGGCGGAGGCGCTCGACGACGGACTTCACGAGCGTGCGCTTCTCCTTGCGGGAGTGGGCGACGAAGCGGAGGCGGATGCGGAGGAGGCCGAGGACCATCAGCGATCGGGCACGGGGCTCAAATGTCGACGGTCTCGGAAGGGTCGTCGTCAGGGAGGGGCGGGAGGTCGGAGGGGCCGAGCAGGCCGAAGTGCTCGTAAAAGCCGGGAGCGGGGCGGTAGAGCCTGGGGCGTCCGGGCGAGCGGGCGGTGCCGACGTTCTCGATGAGGCCGCGCTGCTCGAGGTTGGCGACGATGCGGTCGGAGTTGACGCCGCGGATGGCCTCGACCTCGCCGCGGGTGCAGGGCTGGCGGTAGGCGACGATGGTGAGCGTCTCGAGGGCGGCCCGGGAGAGCCGGATGGTCGACTCGTCGCCAAGCAGGCGGGCGACGAAGGGGGCGTACTCGGGGGCGGTGACGAGCTGGTAGCGGCCGCCTTCCTCCTGAAGGCGGAGGCCGCGGGCCTCGTAGTCGTTGGCGAGGCGCTCGAGGCCGGTGCGGATGGAGCGCTCGCCCACGCCGGTGGCGCGGGAGAGTGCGGCGGGGCCGAGGGGCTCCTCGGAGGCGAGCAGGAGCGCTTCCAGCACCCAGGGGAGCTCGTCGCGGGAGGGGCGGTCGATGGGGGCGGGGTCGGTCATTCGGCGCTCCCGAGCCGGGCGGCGAGGCCGCCGGCGAAGGGCGCGCCGAGGGCCGCAGGCGTGATGCGTCCCGCGAGGTCGTCCTCGCTCTCGGCGTAGACGGAGATGTAGTTATCGGTAAGGCCGTGCCAGCGACCGCCCTCCGGGGTGCTGCGCTGCTCCTCCCAGAGGACGGGGCGAACGTCGCCCGCGAAGCGGGCGCGGAAGGCGGCGCCCAGTTCGTCGGCGAGGGCGAGCAGGCGGGACATGCGCTCCTTGCGCACCTCGACGGGCACCTGGTCGGGCATGGTGGCGGCGGCAGTGCGGGCGCGGGGGGAGTAGGGGAACGCGTGGATGCGGGCGAAGGCCGCCTCCTCACAGAGCGCGAGGGTAGCGGCGAAGTCGTTATCGCTCTCGCCGGGGAAGCCCGCGATCACGTCGGTCGTGACGGCGGCGTCGGGGACGGCAGCGCGGATGCGGGCGAGGGCGGCGCGGTAGGCGGCGACGTCGTAGCGACGTCGCATGCGCGAGAGAACGGGGTCTGCACCGGACTGGAGGGCGAGGTGGAAGTGGGGCATGAGGCGGGGATCGCCCCAGAGGGCGACGAGTTCCGGCGTGATGTCCTGGGGCTGGAGTGAGCTGAAGCGAAGCCGGGGCGTCTCCGTGCGAGCGAGCACGCCTGCGATGAGGTCGCGGGGGGTGAGGGGGTCGGGGAGGTCGCGCCCCCAGGCGCCGAGCTGGGTGCCGGTGAGCACGACCTCGCGGGCGCCGCGGCCGTAGGCGGCGTTCACGTCGCGGGCCACGTCTTCCACGGTGCGGGAGACCTCGCGGCCTCGCGTGCGGGGCACGATGCAGAAGGCGCAGACGTCGTTGCAGCCCTCCTGGGCCTTCACGAAGGCGCGTGTATGCAGGCCGGGAGCGGGAGTAGATGCCGCGCTCGGCGGAGGAACGGAGCTCGCCAGCGTCGCCACGAGCCGGTCGTGCTCGTCCTCGGTCGTGCCTGTGACGAAGTCTGCGCCGAGGGCCTCGACGGCTTCCTCGCCGGCGGAACGGGGGTAGCACCCGGTCACGGCGACGGGGGCGGCGGGGGAGAGGCGGCGCGCGGCGCGGATAAGGCGGCGGGACTTGCGATCGGCGGCGTGCGTGACCGAGCAGGTGTTGACGACGACCGCGTCCGCCTCGCACATGGCGTCGATGACGTCGTAGCCGGCGGTGCCAAGGCGAGCCGCGATCGACTCGCTGTCGGCGAGGTTGAGCTTGCAGCCAAGGGTGAGCACGGAAGCGACGGGCCGGCGGGGCATGGCGGTATGGTATCGCCACCGGGAGACAGGGGGCAGGGCGGGGTCGACCCGCGGAGGGTGGCAGCGTGAGCCAATCGCAGGCGGAGCGGGGCGCGTCACGGGTGACGGTGCTGGCGCTCGACCGCTGGGGGAGCGTGCTTGTGGGGGAGGGCGGTCCTCCATCGACGGCGCTCCGCGAGGGCGAGAGCCCTGACGCCGGCGCGCTGCGCGCGTTCGAGGAGGCGACGGGTGCGCTGCTCGAGGAGCTCAAGCTGTTCCGGGACGGCGAGGCGAGCCACCACGTCTACTACTGCGATCCAGACCTCGACCTCGCCGAGCTGGATGCCCCCGAGGAAGCCACGCTGCGCTACCTCGCGCCGGTCGAGATCGACGTGGCAGAGGTCCCGGACGAGGCGCGTGCGCTGCTCACGCGCTTCGTGGCGAGCAGCGCCTACCGGGCGATGTTCCACTAGCGAGCCGGCTGCGCCCAACAGCGCTGGCCGTACCATGGAGGACCGAAGGAGTCCTCCCGTGTCGGATGTCACGATCATCATCGGCCTGCTGGCCGTTGTCGCGCTCATAGCCGCGAACGGCCTCTTTGTCGCGACCGAGTTCGCGTACGTCGCCGTACGACGCACCCATATCGAGCAGCTCGCGGGTCGCGGCCATGCGCGCGCGCGCGTGCTGCTGGGGTCGCTGAAGCGGCTCGACATGTGCATCGCGACAACGCAGCTGGGGGTCACCATGTCCAGCCTCGGGCTCGGCTGGGTAGGCGAGCCGGCCCTTGCGAGCCTGATCGAGCCTGGGCTGGAAGACCTGCTGGGGGACGCGATGGGGACGGCCGCCGCACACACGATCGCGGTCACGGTGGCGTTCATCTTCATCACGGCCGTGCTGATCGTGTTCGGGGAACTGGCGCCGAAGCACATCGCCCTGGCGCGAGCGGAGCGCACGGCGCTCCTGGTGGCGGCCCCCATCGAGGTCTTCACGCGCATCCTCCGGCCCTTCATCTGGCTCCTGAACGCGATGGGCGTGGGAGTGGCCCGGCTGGCGGGCGTGCGACCGGTGCGGGAACGGCAGTCGACGCTTGCACCGGAGGAGCTCGAGCTCGTGATGGAGGCGAGCGCCCGGGCGGGGCTGCTCTCGACGGCGGAGGTGTTGCTGGCGAGCAGGGGGCTCGAGTTCGGCGAGATCCAGGCGGACCAGATCATGGCGCCCCGGAGGGACGTCGCCGCCATCGACGCCGACTCCTCGATGGACGAGGTGCTGGCGACCACGGGGGAGCACCCGCACCGCCGCTACCCGGTATACGAGGGTGACCTCGACCATGTCATCGGGCTGCTGGATACGAAGGACCTGATGCGGGTCGTGCGGGAAGGCGGGGAGGACTGGCGCTCGCTGATCGGGCCGGTCGTGGCGATCCCCGAGTCGGTGAGCCTCGAGGTCGCGGTGACGGAGATGCGGGACCAGGGCGCGACCCTGGTCGTGCTTGTCGACGAGCACGGCGGCACGAGCGGCATCCTGAGCGGCGACGACGTGCTGGCGCGGTTGCTGGGCCAGTGGCACGCCGGGACCCGCCAGCAGGCGGGCGAGCGCGTGCGCTCGCTGCCGAACGGCAACCTGCTGCTGGACGGACTCGCCCTGGTGTCGGACCTGGAGGACGTGGCCGCGATCGAGCTCGAGGGCGGGGGCGAGGACTTCGACACGGTCAGCGGCTTCGTGATGGAGCGGCTGGGGCGGATTCCCACCGTGGGCGAGCGGTTCGAGGAGGCGGGCTTCGAGTTCCAGGTGACGGCGATGGATGGACACCGCGTGGCGCGCGTAGTCGCGCGGCGGGGAGCGGCGGCCGTGCGCGGCTAGCCGGGCGAGAGCACGGGCAGGTAGCGGGCGAGGGCCATCCTGAGCAGGCGCACCGCCCCGGGCTGGGCCCGGCGCATGGCGTCGGCGACGGCGAGCCCGGCGAGCGAGACGATGGCGCCGAACACGGCGTCGATGATGTAGTGGTTGGCCGTCATGACGATCGAAAAGAGCATGAGGACGGGCCAGAGCACGCCCCCGGCGACGATCCAGGCGTGGCCGCGTCCGACCCAGGCGAAGGCGCCACCGAGCAGCATCGACCAGCCGAAGTGGAGGCTGGGCACGGCCGCGTACGGATTGACGAAGGCCTGGGCCTCCTGCGCCTGGTAGCCGACGCGGTCCAGGACGGCCATGGTGTCGATGTACCCCGAGAAGGGAACGAGCCGGGGCGGGGCGACGGGATAGAGGGCGTAGATGACGACGCCGATGGCGCCGGAGGCGAGGAAAGCCGTGCGCATGAGGCCGTAGGTGGAGCGGTGCCAGACGAAGAGGAAGACGGCGAGCACGATCACCAGGGGCATGTGGCCCCAGAAGTAGATCCAGTTCATCACGCGGACGGCCCAGTACTCGTCGATGACCCAGGACTGCCACTCGTGCTCCCAGTAGAAGCCGAGGGCGCGTTCGAGGGCGATGAGGTCGAGGCCGTTGGAGAGCGCCTCCCCGGCGCGGTCGACGACGGCGCCGCGGATGAAGAAATAGACGAGGAAGGCGATCACGACGACGACCGCTTCCTGGATGCCGGTGCGCCGGGTGAATCGCCAGAAGCGGAGCAGGCTGGGTCGCGAGAGGTCCATGTTGGTGGCCATGGCGGATGGTTGGCGCCTTGCCGCCTCAAGGAGGGCGGCTACACTCTCCGGTGGCGCACGCTACCAAACTTCAGGAAGAGGACCAACGATGAAGATTTCAGTCGCCCAGGGCGACATCAGCACAACGGAGGCGGATGTCGCCGTCGTCAATCTGTTCGAGGGCGTCACGAGCCCGGGCGGAGCCACGGGCGCCGTCGACCGCGCGCTCGACGGGGCGATCAGCAAGCTGATCGAGCTGGGCGACATCCGGGGGAAGGCCGGCGAACGCACGACAATCCACACCTTCGGGAAGATCGCCGCACCACGAGTGGTGGTGGCGGGGCTCGGCAAGGCGGAGGACTTCGACGTTCACGCCGTCCGGAACCTCTCGGCGGAGGTGGCGCGAGCCTGCCGCAAGCCGGGGGTGAACCACATCGCCACGATCGTGCACGGAGCCGGTATCGGCGGCCTCGACCCGGCGGCGTGCACGCAGGCGCTGGCGGAGGGCGCGGTGCTCGGGGCCTACCAGTTCCTGCGCTACAAGACCGAGTCCGACGACGACGAGAAGAGTGAAATCGGTCAACTCACGATCGTCGAGCACGACGGCGCGAAGGTGTCGGCGATGGCGGAGGCGGCGAGCCGCGGCCGCGTCATGGCGGAGGCGACGAATCTCGCGCGGGACCTCGCGAATGAGCCGGCGAACAACCTGAACCCGACCGATCTCGCGGGGCGGGCGGCGGAGGTCGCGAGCGCACCGAATCTGGAGATCGAGGTGATGGAAGAGGAGGAGATGGCAGCGAAGGGGATGGGCTCGCTGCTGTCCGTGGCGCGCGGGAGCGTGCAGCCGGCCAAGCTCGTGCGCATCAGCTACAAGGGCCGCGGGGGCGAGGGGTACGACCTCGCGCTCGTGGGGAAGGGCATCACCTTCGACACGGGCGGGATCAGCATCAAGCCGGCGCAGGGCATGGAGGCGATGAAGGCCGACATGACAGGCGCCGCCTCGGTGATCGCGGCCATGCAGGCGGTTGCGGCGCTGGCGCCGAAGGCCGACATCCTCGCGATCGCGCCCTGCACGGAGAACATGCCGGGCGGCAACGCGACCCGTCCCGGCGACGTGGTCTCGGCCATGAACGGCAAGACGATCGAGATCCTGAACACGGACGCGGAAGGCCGCCTCGTGCTGGCGGACGGCCTCTGCTACGCGCGCGAGCTGGGCGCCCGGCACCTCCTCGACGTGGCCACGCTCACGGGCGCGATCAGCGTCGCCCTGGGCGACCAGTGCTACGGCCTGATGACGAACGACGACGCGCTGGCGAAGCGCTTCGAGGCGGCGGCAGAGGCCGCCGGGGAGCGCAGTTGGCGGCTGCCGATGTTCAAGGAGTACGGCGAGCAGCTCAAGAGCAACGTCAGCGTGGTGAAGAACATCGGGGGGCGCCCGGCGGGGAGCATCACCGCGGCGAAGTTCCTCGAGCACTTCGTCGACGAGAAGCCATGGGTGCACCTCGACATCGCGGGCGTGGACATGGCCTCGAAGGACAAGGGCTGGATCACGAAGGGCGCGAGCGGGCAGGTCGTGCGCGCGCTCGTGAACCTCGCGCTTAGCTTCGAGGACCAGTAGCTTCGACGGGATGGCCGACCTCTTTCCCCGCAGCGCCGCCTACGACGAGTCGTGGGTGAGAGAGAACCGCATGGGGCCGAACGTGCTCTGGCTGGCGGAGTCGCTGGCCGAGCGCATGACGCTCGAGCCCGGGATGCGGGTGATGGACCTCGGGTGCGGGAAGGGGCTGAGCTCGGTGTTCCTGGCGCGGGAGTTCGGCGTCGAGATCTGGGCAACGGACCTCTGGATCAAGCCGACGGCGAACTGGGAGCGCATCAAGGAGGCGGGACTGGAGGGGCAGGTCCACCCGATCTACGCGGAGGCGCACCAGCTGCCGTACGCCGAGGGCTTCTTCGACGCGATCGTGAGCCTGGATGCCTACCACTACTTCGGCGATGCAGACCTCTACCTGGAGAACGTGGTCCGCTTCCTGCGGACGGACGGGGAGATCGGCATCGTCTGCCCCGGGTTCCGGCGGGAGGTCGGCCCCGACGACGTGCCGGCCTACCTCTCCTGGTACTACGGCATCGGCGCCTACTCATTCCACTCACCCGACTGGTGGCGCAACCACTGGCGCAAGACCGGCCTGGTGGAGGTGACGTGCGCGGACGAGCCTCCCGAGTCGGACGCCATGTGGGAGGAGTTCATCCCGCACACCGAGCCGCAGGAGCAGGCCGCTATCAGGGACGACGCGGCGGGGGAGCGGGTTCTGAACTTCGCGCGGGTGGTGGCGCGGAAGCGGTAGCAGCGGGCCGTGACGGGGCGGTGCGCGGTCCTCTAGGATTCCGGCATGCCTGATTACCAAGACATCCTCACCGAGCAGCGGGACCGCCACGCGATCATCACCCTCAACCGGCCGGAGAAGATGAACGCGCTGAGCCACAATCTTCGCGCCGAGGTGTTCGACGCGATGAAGCACTTCGAGCAGGACGAGAGCGTGAAGGTGATCATCCTGCGGGGCTCGGGCCGGGCCTTCAGCGCGGGGTACGACCTCTCC
Source organism: Dehalococcoidia bacterium (assembly GCA_022826585.1). Taxonomy (GTDB): domain Bacteria; phylum Chloroflexota; class Dehalococcoidia; order Tepidiformales; family Tepidiformaceae; genus UBA2991. The sequence continues at coordinate 16,339 of JAJDUR010000101.1, read as the reverse complement.
GGGACGCCGCCCGACGAGCACAGCTACGTCGACACGCGCAGCGGCCTCCCGGGGGTGGGACCGATCCACCCGGGGCAGGGCCAGTGGCCCCAGCACCTGCTGAGCGGCTACTGGCAGATCTGGGACCTGACGAAGCCGGTGATCGCGCAGGTGCATGGCTACTGCCTGGCAGGCGGCACCGAGCTGGCGACGATGTGCGACCTGATGTTCATCGCCGAGGACGCGATCATCGGGTACCCGCCGGTGCGGGCGATGACAAGCGTCGACATCATCTACCACCCCTGGCACATGCATCAGAAGAAGGCGCGCGAACTGCTCTACACGGGCGACAGCCTCACGGGTCTGGAGGCGGTGGAGGTGGGCTGGGCGAACCGGTCCATGCCGGTGGAGGATCTGTGCGAGGTGACGGAGGCGTTCGCCGAGCGAATCGCCAACATCGACTCGCCGATGCTGCAGATGACGAAGCGCCAGGTGAACCGCGTGTACGAGATCATGGGGATCCGCACCTCGATGGCGGTGGGCGCCGACATCCAGGCGCTCAGCTCCGTGCGTCCCGGGGGCGGGGAGTTCGGCCGCATCTCGCGGGAGAAGGGGCTGAAGGCCGCCCTCGACTGGCGCGACGGACCGTTCGAGGACTACGGGAAGGCGCCTCCCGGCACGGCGCGGCCCAGCGCCGCGACCTGGTGAGCGACGGGCCGAGCGACGCCAACCTCGAGGCGTTCGCGAAGCACTTCGCGGAACACCCGCTGCACCGGGCGCTGGGCGTGCGCCTGGAGGAGCGGCGCGAGGACTTCGCTCGCATCTCCATCGCGCCGAGCGCGGTCACGCAGGGGGGCGTGGCGGGCGGGCTGCACGGAGGCATCCTCGCGGCGCTGGTCGACATCGTGATGCTGGCGGCGCTCTCGACCGTGCAGCAGCCGGGCCGGGAGCCGGCGGGCACGGCGGACCTGAACATCACCTACCTGCGGCCCGCGCTGGGGGCGCGCATCTACGCGGAGGGGACGGTGGTGAAGCGGGGGCGGCAGCTGGCGATGATCGAGGTCAGCATCCTCGACGAGCAGGACCGGCTGTGCGCGAAGGGGCGCACCCTGTACGCGTTCCGCAGCTCCTAGGAGGGCTCCGGATCCTCCAAGGGCTCGATCTCGTCGAGCTCCGCGAAAACGGTGCGGATCTGGTCGTACATGCGGCGGGCGATACGCACGCTGAGGGCGATGTCCTGGCTCCCGTCGAGACCGTTCTGGGCGACGGCGTGCACAACGCGGCCGGTGCGGAAGCAGACCATGGTCTTCACGAGGCGGCCCAGTCCCTCGACCTGCTCGCCCAGGAGGAGCCCCTGGGCGCCATCCCCGATGCTGGCCACCCAGAACTCGGTGAAGTCGGTGGCGCCGCGCTCGTCGACGAGGGCCCCGCAGAAGAGGCTGAGGGAATCCTGCGCGGCTTCGACATCGGTGTACAGGGTGGATTGCACGGTGATGAAGGCAGGCCCGCCAAGGGCGAACGAACCGCTCCAGGAGAACTCGCGCATCGCACCCGTCACGCGGCCGCGAGCATCGAGCTGCGTGACCTTGCCGCGCAGGTTCTCCTCATTGAAAAGCTGGGCCCAGCTGGGGTTGTCGAACATGTTGGTGTTCTCGTTGTCCATGGCGATGGGCAGGTCGTCGAGGCTGAGGAGCATGTCCTCGAGGGGGTAGGCGTCGTCGGGGAGGTCGGCGCGAAACGCTTCGTCCTCGGTCGCGCAGGCGCTGAACAGCCCGAGGCCAAGAGCCGCGAGCAGGGGGAGGAGCGTCAGCCGGAGTGAGGCGCGTCGCACGTGGGGGATCCATGGTACCGGACGAAGGGGGTGGCGGCTGGGGCGCGCGGGGGCGACGATCGGGATCGCGGGTACGCGGGAGGACAGGTTGACGGGATTCGTGGCAGCAGCGCTGGTCGTGATCGCGGTGGCGATCGTCGTGGGGGCGGTGGTGTTCCGCTGGCAGCGCGCGATCGCGGCGCTGCGCGTCCTGCGCAGGGTCGGGTGGGGGTACGTGATCGCGATCGTCATCCTGGCGGTGATTTACGTCTGGCGGGACGGCGGGCTCTGAGGCCATGCGTGTCCTGGTTGCGCCCCAGGAGTTCAAGGAGAGCCTGACGGCGGAAGAGGCGGCGGCCGCGATCGCGAGCGGCCTCGCGCAGGCCAGGCCGGAGTGGACCGTCGAGGAGCTGCCGCTCTCGGACGGAGGCCCGGGGTTCCTTGCGGCGCTCGCACGGGCGACGCAGGGCCGGGCTCGCAGCGTAGCCACGCGCGACGCGCTCGGGCGAGCGAGGACGGCGCAGGTTCTCGACATCGCGGAGACGGGGACGTGCGCCCTGGAGAGCGCGATGGCGAACGGGCTGGCCCTGATCGCCCTGGGCCACCGCGACCCCCTGCGAGCCAGCACCGAGGGCGTGGGCGAGCTCATCGCCGCCGCGCTCGAGGGTGGGCCGAGCCGCATCGTGGTGGGCGTGGGGGGAAGCGCCACCAGCGACGGCGGCTCGGGGATGGCGCGCGCGCTGGGCGCCCGGTTCCGGGACGAGGCGGGGCGAGACCTTCCGGCGGGAGCGGCGGCGCTCGCCGATCTGGCCCGCATCGACTGGTCGCCGCCGCGGTCGCTGGCGGGGATGGAGGTGCTGGTGGCGTCGGACGTGACGAACCCGCTGGTGGGACCGCGGGGAGCGGCGGCGGTCTTCGGGCCGCAGAAGGGCGCTTCCGCGGCGGACGTGGAGGTGATCGAGGCCGCCCTGCAGCGCTACGCGGCGGTTGTCGAACGGTCGCTCGGGGTTGCACTGGCGGACATGCTGGGGGCGGGGGCGGCGGGTGGGCTGGCGGGGGGCCTCGTCGCGTTCCTGGGCGGGCGCATCATGAGCGGGTTCGACGTGGTGGCGGAGGCGGTGGGGCTTGCGGAGCGGCTGCGAGGGGCGGACCTGGTCGTGACGGGGGAGGGAAGATTCGACGGCCAGTCGGGGCAGGGGAAGACGGTGGGGCGGATGCGGGAGATGGCGGCGGAGAGGCGAATCCCCTGCGTCGTGCTCGCTGGGCGGGCGGAGGGGGCGTCGGGGGACGTACGCACGCTCGCGGAGCTCGAACCGGACCGGGAAGCCTCGATGCGAAACGCCGCAGCCCTGCTGCGTGAGTTGGCGGGGCGCTGGGCGCGCTCAGCCGGCGTCTGAGGCGCCGTCGAGCGTGCGCCGGGCCTGCCGTGCCCGGGGTGCGTCGACGACGGACCCCGCCCGGCGCGCGACCCAGGAGCCCTCGGGCCTCGACTCGTAGGCCTCGATGTCGGCGCGCGCCCGCTTGAGCACGGACGCGGTGGGCTCGAGCACATCGTTGGCGATGGCGACGAGCCGGGCATCGTCGAGGACGGCGCCGGCGAAGCCGTAGTTGGCCATGTCGCGAAGCTCCAGGGAGCTGCCGTCGATGAGGGCGACTCCCTCATGGGCGGCAGCGGCGGTCACCACGGAGCCACGGGCGAAGGCGAGGCGGGGGCCGCTTTCTTCGAGGCGCGCGCCCACGTCGCGGGCGAAGGGCTCGGATGCGAGCACGAGGCCGGCCGTGCGGGGGGCGGCGGTAAGGCTCTCAGCCGCGCGCAGGAGCCCACGGGCGGTGTCGATGACGGGGAAGAGGGCGACCTGCCCCGGCTCGATGCCGCGGGTGTGCTCGAACTCGCGGAGGAGAACGGCCGTGTCGCGGACATCCTGCGGTTCGGTGCAGTGCGGCAACAGGACGGCCGCCAGCCCCGGCCCGGTGAGGGCGTCGAGGTCGCCACGGGTGAGCTGCGTGCGGGGGTGGTTCACGGCGACCAGGGCGGCCTTGCCCCCTGCGGTGATGCGGTCCACGGCTTCGGAGACGGCGGCGCGCAGCTCGTCGATGGGTTCGGCCTCGTCGGTGAGGGAAAGAAGCACGGCATCGGCGTCGGATTCCAGGGCCGTGGCGAGGGCGTCGCCGGGACGGGCGCGAAGGACGCTGCGGAGACGCATCTAGACGCCGCCCGCCACGCTGCGGTCAAGGGCGGCGAGGTGGAGGTCGCCACGCAGCCCCATGACACCCTGCAGGTGGTCCAAGGCGTGACGGTAGATGACCTCGGCGATCCACTGGCAGTTCAGGGGCCCCCAGTGCCCGTCGTCGCGGAGGTGGAGCCAGGCGTTGTCGTCGAGCTCGCGGAAGACGTCGAACTCTTCGTCGCGGAGGCGGTTGAGCTGCTCCAGGAGGTCGCTCATGGAGACGCGGGCGTCGTAGCGCTCGTCACGCCACACGCGGCGGCTGTAGTCGGCGGGTTCGAGCATGTCGGGGATCGCCGCCCAGCGGAGGAGGGGCAGGTAGACGCGCTCTTCCATGTCGACGAGGTGAGCGACGTGCTCGTGGATGGACCACTCATCGGCGTTGGGGGTCCAGAGGAGCTGTTCGCCGGGGAGGTCGCGCGCGGCCCAGGCAAGGTCGGCGGTTGTGGCGCGGAGCCTGGCGATCAGCTGGGTGCGGTATTCCGCGGTGAGGCTCACGCCTGACGAGTATAGACGGAGGTTGGGCTACTGGCTCCTGGCTATTGGCCGTTGGGAGCGCTAGACCAGCTCGAGGGGTTCGCCTTCGAAGGTGCGGGAGCCGCGGCGGATCTCGATCAGCTCGCCGATCTTCACCGTGCAGTCGCCGACGGGGACATCCTGGACGCCGCAGACGTTGCAGGCGCCGTGGTGGCAATCGCCCACGGTGTGCTCGCGGAAGACATCGCGCCACTGGCCGCGCAGGTAGCTCTTGTTGACCCCGCTGGCGACGTGGTCCCAGGGGAGGGGGGCGAAGGTGTCCCACTCCTCGTGCGCGAACCAGTCGGCGTCGACGCCGGTGGCGGCAAAGGCGTCGTCCCACAGCTCGGGGCGGAAGTGCTCGCTCCAGGCGTCGAAGGTGGCGCCGGCGCGCCAGGCGTGCTCGACGGCCTCCGCGACGCGGCGGTCGCCGCGGCTGAGGATGACTTCGATGCGGCTGTCGGCAGGGTCGTTCCAGGAGAAATCGACACCGGCGGCGCGGCAGCCGTCCTTGAGCAGGCGGTGCTTGGGGGTGAGCTCCCCGGCGGTCTCCTGGCGAGCCCACTGGAAGGGGGTGTGGGCCTTGGGCACGTGGTTGCTGGTACTGACGCGCACACGCGCGCGGTTCCCGGCGTGCTCGCGTCCGATCTCCTTTACGCGGCGGCCGAGATCGACGATGCCCTGGACGTCTTCGACCGTCTCGGAGGGGAGCCCGACCATGAAGTACATCTTGATGCTGGTCCAGCCGCGGGCGAAGGCGTTGGAAGCCGCTCCGAAGAGGTCTTCCTCGCTGACGAGCTTGTTGATGGCGTTGCGGAGGCGCTGGCTGCCGGCCTCGGGGGCGAGCGTGAGCGTGTGCTTCTTGCCCCGGGCGATGGCGTTGGCGACATCGACGGAGAAGCTGTCGACGCGGGTGCTGGGGAGCGAAATCTTGAGGTCGGGGAAGGAGGTCGTGAGGGCCTCGACCATGGGCACGATGCGGCTGTGGTCGGTGGTGCTGAGGGAGAGCAGGGAGAGCTCCTCGTAGCCGGTGTTGGCAAGGAGCTCACGGGTCGCCTCGACGACTTCCTCCGGGCTGCGTTCGCGCGTGGGCCGGTAGATCATGCCGGCCTGGCAAAAGCGGCAGCCCTGCGTACAGCCGCGCTGGATCTCGACGGCAGCGCGGTCGTGAACGGTCTGGAGGAAGGGCACGATCGGCCTCGTGAGGGCGGGGGGAAGGGCCTCGACGACGCGGCGCTGGACCACGGGCGGCGCAGCCGCGTCGGTGGGTTCGAGGGCGGCGAAGTGGCCGAGGTTGTCGTAGCGCGCCTCGTAGAAGGCGGGCACGTACACGCCGGGCATGGCGAGCAGGTCCCGAAGGCGGGCGGCGCGGGGGGCGCCCTCGCGCTTCCAGACGCGGACGAGGTCGGCAAGCTCACCGATGGCCTCCTCGCCCTCACCGAGCACGAAGGCGTCGATGTACGGGGCAAGGGGTTCGGGATTGAAGGCGGCGCTTCCTCCCGCGACGACGACGGGATCGTCCTCGCCACGGTCGCGGGAGCGAGGGGGGATGCCCGCGAGGTCGAGCATGTTGAGGATGTTCGTGTAGGTCAGCTCGTACTGCAGGGTGAAGCCGAGGACGTCGAAGTCGCGCACGGGGTGGCGCGTCTCGAGGCTCCAGAGGGGAGCGCCCTCGCGGCGCATCTCCGCTTCCATGTCAGGCCAGGGGGCGAACACGCGCTCGCAGAGGACATCGTCGCGGGTGTTGAGGAGGTCGTAGAGGATGCCGAGGCCCATGTTCGACATGCCGATGTCGTAGGCGTCCGGGTAGGCGAGGGCAACGCGCACGGTAGCGGCGTCCCAGTCCTTCGTGACGGAGTTCCACTCGCCGCCCGTGTAGCGGCCCGGCTTCGTGACGCGAGCAAGAAGCTCGTCGATCTCGATTCTCATCGATCTCCCCATGGAACGGCGTGAGCCGCGCCACTCACATGGTAGCGGGCGCCGGTGTAGTGTGCGGCCATGCGGGTGGATGCCGTGGTCGTCGCAGCGGGGCGCTCAACGCGCTTCGGCGAGGGGGACAAGCTGCTGGCGAACCTGAACGGCCGGCCGGTGATCGCGTGGTCGCTGGCGGCGCTGGCGCAGGCAGAGTCGATCGGGCGGGTGGCCATCGTCGGGCGTGAGGACCTGGTGGGGGCCCTGGAGTCAATCGGACGGGAGGTGCTCGGGGAGGCGTTGGTGGCGGTGGTCCCGGGCGGCGAGCGGCGGCGGGACAGCGTGGAGGCGGGGTTGCGAGCGGTCACGAGCGAGTACGTCGCTATCCACGACGGGGCGCGCCCGCTGGTGGAGCCGAAGCTGATCGATGCGTGCGTGGCGGAAGCGGCAAAAGCCGCGGGGGCAATCCTCGTGGGGCCCGTGACGGACACGATCAAGGAGGTGGAGGGCGAAGCGATCGTGGCGAGTCCCGACCGGGGCCGGCTGCGGGCGGCGCAGACGCCGCAGGTGGTGCGCCGAGAGGCGTGGCTGGAGGCGGCGGCGTTCTCCGGCGACGACGAGACGGACGATGCGGCCATGCTGGCGCGGGCGGGGCTGGAGGTTCGCGTGGTGGAGGGCGATCCGGCGAACCTGAAGGTGACGCGGCCCATCGACCTCGTCCTGGCGGGAGCGCTGCTGGCGGAGCGGGGGGAAGGCTGATGCGAGTCGGCATTGGGGAGGACCTGCACCGCCTCGAGGACGGGCGCACGCTCGTGCTGGGGGGCGTCAGGATCGAGGGGGAGGTGGGGCTGGCGGGACACAGCGACGCGGACGTGCTGCTTCACGCCATCACGGACGCGGTGCTGGGAGCGGCGGGCAAGGGCGACCTGGGGGCGCACTTCCCCAGCTCGGAGGAGCGCTGGGCGGGGGCGGACAGCAGCCTGTTCCTGACCGAGGCGCTGCGGATGGTGGAGGAGGGCGGCTGGGTGCTGGCGAACGTGGACGCAACGGTGCGGGCGGAACGCCCGCGACTGGCAGCGCACCTCGCGACAATGCGCGAGCGGATCGCCGAGCTTGCGGGCGTGAACGTGGAACAGGTGAACGTGAAGGCGAAGAGCGGGGAGGGGCTGGACGCCATCGGGCGAGGCGAGGCGATCGGGGCGACGGCGGTGGTGCTGCTGGAAGCGGCGCCGCGAGACTAGTCGCGACACCGCTTCCGGGCGGCTGCTAGAGGTCTTCCTCGCCAGCCAACGTGGGGAGCGGGTCGGCGTCGGGGTCCTGGACGGCGACGGCCGCTCCGGCCTCGCTCTCGGCGAGCATGCGCTCAAGCTCGGCCTCCTCATCGAATTCGAGGGACTCCGGCAGGTCGAGCTCGGGGACGAACTCGCGGCGGGGCACCTCGATCTCCGCACGGGCGGGGATGAGCTTGCCGATGATGACGTTCTCCTTGAGGCCGACGAGCTTGTCGACCTTGCCCTCGACGGCGGCGTTCGTGAGCACGCGCGTCGTCTCCTGGAAGGAGGCGGCGGCGAGCCACGAGCTCGTGTTGAGGGAGGCCTTGGTCACGCCGAGGAGGACGGGCTGGGCGGTAGCGGGGTCGCCACCCTCGGCCACGACGCGAGCGACGATCTCCTCGAACTCGCGGCGGTCGATGAGGTCGCCGGGAAGCAGGCCGGTGTCGCCGGGGTGGTCGACGCGCACGCGGCGCAACATCTGGCGGGTGATGACCTCGATGTGCTTGTCGTTGATGTTCACGCCCTGGGAGCGATAGACCTTCTGCACCTCGTCGACCATGTAGCGGCGAACGGCGTCGCGACCCTGGATGGAGAGGATGTGCTGTGGGTTCTTCGCGCCCTCGGTGATCTGGGCGCCGGCCTCGATTGCCTCGCCGGAGCCGACGAGCAGGCGGGCGGCCGCGGGAATGGCGTACTCGCGATCCTCGCGGTCCTCGAAGACGACCTGGAGGGTCTTGCGGCCCTTCATCCGCACGATGCCGGGGATGCGGGAGAGGAGCTCGGTCGAGACCTCGGCGCTCTCGTCCGCCTTCTCCTTCCCGTCTTCCTCGGGCGCGGCCGCGAGGACGCTGCCGGCGACGACATGGTCGCCCTCGGCAACCTGGGGCTTCGCGCCGGTGGGAATCTTGTATTCCTCCACGACGGTATCGACGTTGGAGACGCGGACGAGGCGCTGGCCACCGTCCTCAAGCACCTCCACGACGCCGTCGATCTCGCTGATGATGGCCTCGCCCTTGGGGACGCGGGCCTCGAAGAGCTCCTCGACGCGGGGGAGACCGCTCGTGATGTCGGTGGTGCCGGCGACGCCGCCGGTGTGGAAGGTGCGCATCGTGAGCTGGGTGCCCGGCTCACCGATGGACTTCGCGGCGATGATGCCGACCGCCGTGCGCGGGCGCACGAGCTCGCCGCGGGCGAGGTCGCGACCGTAGCAGAGCTGGCAGATGCCGCGCTCCGACTCGCAATTCATCGGGGTGAGCACGTACACGCGCGCGACCTCGGCCGCTTCGAGACGGTCGGCGACGGCTTCGTCGATCTCCTCGTTGCGATCGACGATGATCTCGCCGGTGGCGTCGTCGACGACGGGGGCGGCGGCGTAGCGGCCGACGATGCGGTCGCGGAAGTCCTCCATCGTCTCGCGCTCGTCGCGCCGCTCGATCCAGAGGCCGGCCGTCGTCTCGCAGTCGTAGTCGCCAATGATGACATCCTGGGAGACGTCGATCAGGCGGCGGGTGAGGTAGCCGGAGTCGGCGGTGCGGAGGGCGGTATCGGCGAGGCCCTTGCGGGCGCCGTGGGTGGAGATGAAGTACTCCAGCACGGTGAGCCCCTCGCGGAAGGAGGCGCGGATGGGCTCGGCGATGATCTGGCCGTGGGGGTCGGCCATGAGGCCGCGCATGCCCGCCATCTGCCGGATCTGGGTGATGTTGCCCTTGGTGCCCGAGCTGGCCATGTAGTTGAGGGAACCGTACTCGGAGAGGCTCTCGGCGATGTCGTTCTCGATGCGGCGGGTCGTCTCCGTCCAGACCTCGACGGCGCCCTGGTAGCGCTCGTCCTCGGTGATGAGCCCCATCTGGTATTGCTCCTCGAGGTCGGCGACCTCCTGGTCGGCCTCGGCGATGAGCTCCTTCTTGTGATGGGGCACCACGATCTCGTGGATGGCGATGGTGACGCCGCTCTGGGTAGCGAAGCGGAAGCCGACCTCCTTGATGCGGTCGACCACTTCGGCGGTCGCCTCGCTGCCGAGTTCGCGGTAGACGAGGGCGACCAGCCGCCGCAGGGCGGGGCGGTCCATGGTGTAGTTCTGGTAGGGGAGATCCCCGGGGAGCACCTCGTTGAAGATGATGCGCCCGATGGTGGTCTCCAGCAGCCTCGGCTCGTCCAGCGGGGCCGCGGGGCCGCCGGCCTCCTCGTTATCGGTGCTCTCGGCAGCGGGCCGGTCGGTGCGCACCTTGACGGGGGCGCGCAGGTCAACGGTGCCGAGGTCGAAGGCGAGCTTGGCCTCGTCGAAGGACGCGTAGACACCCTGGGCGGGCGCCCCGTTGGCCTCGACGAAGGCGCCGCGGGCGCTCTCGCTGACCTCGGTCATGTAGTAGGAGCCGAGGACCATGTCGAGAGTGGGGGTGACGGTGGGGTCGCCGCTGGCGGGCGACAGCAGGTTCTTGGTGGAGAGCAGGATCTGCCGGGCTTCGGCCACGGCCTCGCGGCTGAGGGGCACGTGCACGGCCATCTGGTCTCCGTCGAAGTCGGCGTTGAAGGCGGCGCAGACGAGCGGGTGGAGCTGGACGGCGGAGCCCTCGATGAGCACCGGCTGGAAGGCCTGAATGCCGAGGCGGTGGAGGGTAGGGGCGCGGTTGAGGAGCACCGGGCGGTCCGTGATGACCTCGTCGAGGACGTCCCAGACCTCGGGGCGGGCGCGCTCGACGATGCGCTTGGCGCTCTTGATGTTGTGGGCCAGGCCCTTCGCTACGAGCGAGTGCATGACGAACGGCTTGAACAGCTCGAGCGCCATCTTCTTGGGAAGGCCGCACTGGTGCAGCTTGAGCTCGGGGCCGACGACGATGACGGAGCGGCCCGAGTAGTCGACGCGCTTGCCGAGCAGGTTCTGGCGGAAGCGGCCCTGCTTGCCCTTGAGCATGTCGCTCAGGCTCTTGAGCTTGTGGTTGCCGCTGCCGCTGACGGCGCGCCCGCGGCGGCCGTTGTCGACGAGGCTGTCGACGGCCTCCTGCAGCATGCGCTTCTCGTTGCGGATGATGATCTCGGGGGCGCCGAGGTCGAGCAGCCGCTTCAGGCGGTTGTTGCGGTTGATGACACGGCGGTAGAGGTCGTTCAGGTCGCTGGTGGCGAAGCGGCCGCCGTCGAGCTGGACCATGGGCCGCAGCTCGGGCGGGAGCACGGGCAGGACCTCGAAGATCATCCACTCGGGCTTGTTGCCGGACTCGATGAGGTCCTCGACCACCTGGAGGCGCTTGGTCGCCTTCTTGCGGCGCTGGCCGCTGGCGGTGGCGAGCTCGCCCTTGAGCTTGGCGCGCAGGGCATCGAGGTCGAGGCGCTCGAGGACGCTGAGGACGGCCTCGGCGCCCATGGCGGCCTTGAAGACGTGCCCGAACATGTCGGAGAGCTCGCGGTAGCGGGTCTCGGTGAGGAGCTCGATGCGGTCGTTGCGGACCGGGTCGACGATGTCCTCGAGGTCGTTGAGGCGCTCCTGGAACTGCTCCTCGGTCTCGCGCCGGATCTCGGCGGCGCGCTCCTGGATTGGGTTGAGCTCCTCGTAGACGCTCGCCTTGGCCTCTTCCATGGCGCTGTCGACCATGGCGCGCTCGGCCTCGATGAGCTTCTTCGTCTCCTTGTCGAAGGCGGTGAGCTTCTTGCGGCCCTCGCGCTCGAGCTTGTTGCGGGCGGTCTTGGTCATCTTGTCGCCGGTGGCGACGATGACCTCGCCCTGGAAGACGTAGTCGCGCTCGGTAAGCTCGCCGATGATCTCGTTGGCGGCCTCGACGTTGCGGCCGGCCTCGGCCTCGATGGCGTCGCGCGTGGCCTGTCGCTCGGATTCGAGCGTGGCGATCTGCTCGTCGCGCTTGGCCTCGAGCTCCTCCTGGGCGGACTCGAGCTGCAACTCGAGGCGCTCGCGCTCGGGGGTGATGTCGGCGAGGCGGTCGTCGATGGCGCGGGCCAGCTCGTTCTGGAGGTTCTCGATCTCGAACTGGCGGTGGGAGTCGTCAACCTCGGTGATCATGTACTGGGCGAAGTAGAGGACGCGCTCGAGATTGCGGGGGGAGATGTCGAGGAGCAGGCCGAGCTTGGAGGGCGTGCCCTTGACGAACCAGATGTGGCTGACGGGGCTGGCCAGCTCGACGTGGCCCATGCGCTCGCGCCGGACCTTGGCGCGGGCGACCTCGACGCCGCACTTGTCGCAGATGATGCCCTTGTAGCGGACGCGCTTGTACTTGCCGCAGTAGCACTCGAAGTCCTTGGTGGGACCGAAGATCTTCTCGCAGAAGAGCCCGTCCTTCTCCGGCTTGAGTGTGCGGTAGTTGATGGTCTCCGGCTTGGTGACCTCACCGTACGACCAGGAGCGGATCTGGGAGGGGCTGGCGAGCCCGATTCGGACCTGGTTGAAGTCATTCACTTCGAGCATTGAAGAGATCCTCCGATTCGAATCCGGAAAGGTTGATGCCGAGCTCGGGCAGTTCTCCGGCCGTCTCCTCGGTGAAGGAGACGCTGCCGGAGTCGTTGGAGACGTCGATGGAGAGGCCGAGGCTCTGGAGCTCCTTGACGAGCACCTTGAAGGACTCGGGCACGCCCGGTTCGAGCACGTCCTCGCCCTTGACGATGGCCTCGTAGGTCTTGACGCGCCCGACGACGTCGTCGGACTTGACGGTGAGGAGCTCCTGGAGGATGTGGGCGGCGCCGTAGGCCTCGAGCGCCCAGACCTCCATCTCGCCGAAGCGCTGGCCTCCGAACTGCGCCTTGCCACCCAGCGGCTGCTGGGTGATGAGCGAGTAGGGGCCGGTGCTGCGGGCGTGGATCTTGTCCTCCACCAGGTGGATGAGCTTGAGCATGTAGATGTAGCCGACGGTGACGGGCTGGTCGAAGGCCTCGCCCGTGCGGCCGTCGTAGAGGGTGGTCTTGCCGAAGAGGGGCGGCACCGCGCCGGTCTCGGCGAAGATGCGCTGGGTCTCCTCCTCCAGCTTCTCGATGGAGGAGGACTTCCTGGGCTTGCTGCCGGCCTGCTTGAGCCAGATCTCGAGGCAGGCGCGCTTGGCGGCGCCCTTCTCGGGCCGCTCGAAGATGGGGCCGGCATCGTAGCCGTGCTCCTTGAGCCACTCGGCGGCGACGGGCTCGTCGAAGCCGTAGTCGCGCGGGTCGATGTAGTAGACGGCGCCGCTCTCGGCGGCCATCCAGGCGCGGGCCAGGGAGTCGTCGAGGTCGCCGTCGTCGGCGCCGTCGAAGACGGGGGTGCTGGCGCGGAAGCCGAGGGCCTTGGCGGCCCAGCCGAGGTGCGTCTCGAGCACCTGGCCGATGTTCATGCGGCTGGGAACGCCGATTGGGTTGAGGATGATGTCGACGGGGGTGCCGTCGGGGAGGTAGGGCAGGTCCTCGCGGGGGAGGATGCGGCTGATGACGCCCTTGTTGCCGTGGCGCCCGGCCATCTTGTCGCCCTCGGCGATCTTGCGGCGCTGGGCGGTGCTGACGCGCACGAGCTTGTTGACGCCGGCGGGCAGGCCCTCGTGGTCCTCGCGGCTGAAGACGCGGACGTCGATGACCTTGCCGCGCTCGCCGTGGGGGAGGCGGAGGCTGGTGTCCTTCACCTCGCGGGCCTTCTCGCCAAAGATGGCGCGCAGGAGCTTCTCCTCGGCGGTGAGCTCGGTCTCGCCCTTGGGCGTGATCTTGCCGACGAGGATGTCGCCTTCGCGGACCTCGGCGCCGATGCGGATGATGCCTTCCTCATCGAGGTTGGCGAGCGCTTCCTCGCCGACGTTGGGGATGTCGCGCGTGATTTCCTCGGCGCCGAGCTTGGTGTCGCGCGCCTCGATCTCGTGCTTCTCGATGTGGATGGAGGTGAACTTGTCCTCGCGGACGAGGTTCTCGCTGATGATGATGGCGTCCTCGAAGTTGTAGCCCTCCCAGCTCATGAACGCGCAGAGCACGTTCTGGCCGAGGGCGAGCTCGCCGCCCTGGGTGCTGGAGCTGTCGACGAGGGGCTGGTTCTCCCGGACGCGCTCGCCGCGGAAGACGAGCGGACGCTGGTTGAGGCAGGTGCCCTGGTTAGAGCGCTGGAACTTGATCAGCGGGATGCGGTGCTCGCCGAGGTTCTTGTCATCGTAGCGGACGATGACCTGGGTTCCGGAGGCCTCGATGACCTCGCCATCGCCCTCGGCCACGAGGACGTGGCCGCTGTCGATAGCGGTGCGGCCCTCCATGCCGGTGCCCACGAGCGGGGCTTCGGGGCGAACGAGGGGGACGGCCTGGCGCTGCATGTTCGAGCCCATGAGGGCGCGGTTGGCATCGTCGTGCTCGAGGAAGGGGATGAGCGAGGCGGCCACGGAGACCATCTGCTTGGGCGAAACGTCGAGGAAGTCGATCTCGTGCGGGGAGACGAGCTTGAACTCCTCCTTGATGCGCACTTCGACGCGCTCGTCGAGCACGCGGCCGTCCTCGCCGACGCGGGTGTTGGCCTGGCCGACGACGAAGCGGTCCTCCTCGTCGGCGGTGAGGTAGATGACCTCATCGGCGACGACGGCCCGAACGGGCACGCGCAGGCCGGCCTTCTTCAGGCTGCCGGCCACCTTCTTGTCGACGACCGTGCCGGCGGCGGCAACGACGTTGCCGTCGACATCGGCGACGTCCTCGCGGATCTCCTGACCGACGAGCTTGGGATCGTCGGAGGCCATCTCGCTGATGACGCGGCGGTAGGGGGTCTCGATGAAACCGAAATCGTTGAGGCGGCCGTAGGTCGCAAGCGAGCCGATGAGGCCGATGTTCGGACCCTCGGGCGTCTCGATCGGGCAGATGCGGCCGTAGTGGCTCTGGTGCACGTCGCGCACGTCGAAGCCGGCGCGGTCGCGGGAGAGGCCACCGGGGCCGAGGGCGCTGAGGCGGCGCTTGTGGGTGAGCTCGGCCAGCGGGTTGGTCTGGTCCATGAACTGGGAGAGCTGGCTGCCGCCGAAGAACTCCTTCATGGCCGCGACCACCGGGCGGATGTTGATGAGGGCGCTGGGGGTCGCCTCGGCCGGGTCGGTGATGGTCATGCGCTCGCGCACGACGCGCTCCATGCGGACGAGGCCGATGCGGAACTGCTGCTGGATAAGCTCGCCGACGGCGCGCACGCGGCGGTTGCCGAGGTGGTCGATGTCGTCGGTTCCGCTGCGGTTGAGGTTGACGTTGATGAGCTCGCGGGTGAGCTCGATCAGGTCGATGGGGCGCAGCCAACGCTGGTCGGTAGCGTCGGCGAGGGCGAGGCGCTTGTTCAGCTTGTGCCGGCCGACGCGACCGAGGTCGTAGCGCCGGGGATTGAAGAAGAGCTGGTTTACGAGCGAGCGGGCGTTCTCGTGAGTGGGAGGATCGCCCGGGCGGATCTTGCGGTAGAGCTCGAGGAGGGCCTCGTGCTTGTTCGTGCAGGGATCGTTGTTGCGGCCGCCCTCGCGGCGCCCGAGGGTGGCGGTGAGGTAGGAGAGGTCGCCCTCGATGTCGACCTCCGTGAAGAAGGAGAGGACGCGATCGTCGGTGCCGAGCACCTTCTCGCACTCGCGGCGGGCGGCGTCGCGGGCCTTCTCGGCGGCGGCGGTGCCTTCCTCGTCAAGGCGCTTCTGGGCGGCGAAGAACTTGGCGAAGGCGGGGTTGTCATCGTCGCCGGGCAGGAGGCCGGGCTCATCGATGGTGCGGATGAGCACGGAGACGGGCAGCTTGCGCTTGCGGTCGATCTTGACGCTGAGGATGCGCTTGGCGGAGGTCTCGAACTCGAGCCAGGCGCCGCGGCTGGGGATGAGCTTGGCGTTGGCCAGGCGCTGGCCGCTCTGGGCGTCGGTCTCGACGGTGTAGTAGACGCCGGGCGAGCGCACGAGCTGGCTCACGACGACGCGCTCGGCCCCGTTGATGATGAACGTGCCGCGGTCGGTCATGAGGGGGAAGTCGCCGAAGAAGAGGCGCTGTTCCTTGATCTCGCCGGAGTCCTTGATGCGCAGCTCGACATCGACGAAGAGCGGCGCGGAGAAGGTCATGTCGCGTTCGCGGCACTCCTCCTGGCTGTGCTTGGGCTCGCGGAACTCGTACTCGCCGAAGATGAGGTCCATCTTCGTGCTGGTGAAGTCCTGGATCGGCGAGAGCTCGTCGAGCAGCTCGCGGAGTCCCTCGCTCTTGAACCAGTCGAAGGAATCGAGCTGGAGCTTGATGAGGCTGGGGATCTCGAGGACGTTGGAAATGGTGCTGAACGACTGGACGGCGAGCGGGGCGCGCTCGCCCGTCCGCGTCCCATCAAGTGTCGCGGTCATGTACAGGCGACTCCTTCAGGCCCTGGGTTCTGAATGGCACAGTTCGGCAAGGTCACGAATCGGGGGTTCTGCGCGATGGCACAGCACGCCACTCTGAGATTACGGCAACGGCCGCCCGCTGTCAACAGTTTCGGGCACGGAAACGCTGTGTTTCCGGCCCTGGCTGCGGGTGCGGGCTAGCCGACGGGCGCGGGAGAACTGACGGGCTTAATGGTGAGCCCGTCCTCGTCGGAATCGCGGTCGATCAGGAGCCGATCGCCGGTGCCGAACTCGCCGCCCAGGAGCATCTCACTGATCTTGTCCTCGATGTTGTCCTGGATGACACGGCGGAGCGGGCGGGCGCCGAAGACCTGGTCGTAG
>JAJDUR010000034.1 GCA_022826585.1 Dehalococcoidia bacterium | reverse complement strand
CCTGCCCAAGCCCATGATCGCCGAGGTGCAGGGCAAGACCATCGCCGGCGGCCTCATGCTCGCCTGGGTCTGCGACATCATCATCGCCTCCGACGACGCCGAGTTCCGCGACCTCGTCGTGGCCTGGGGCATCCCCGGCGTCGAGTATTTCGCCCATCCCTGGGAGTTCGGCCACCGCCTCGCCCGCCAGATGCTCTACACGGGCGACTGGGTGAGCGCCCAGCGTTGCTACGAGGCGGGCATGGTGAACGAGGTTGTGCCCCGCGAGGAGCTGAGCGAGTACGTGGAGAACCTGGCGCGGAAGATCGCGGAGAAGCCCTCCTTCGGGCTGAAGATCACGAAGGAAGCGGTGAACCAGACGCAGGATGCGCAGGGTCTGTGGACGGCCCAGCAGGCCGTCTTCATCATGCACACGCTCGCGCACACCCACTGGCGCGACGTGAACGAGAGCGGCATGCCGCTCTACACGGGCGAAGGCGCGGCGGCCATCCCCGGCCGGCAGGCGGCCGCCGCCAACTAGGGCATTGGACCATCGTGAAGGGGCGGCAGAGGCCGCCCCTTCACCGGGACGATTCGCCGACCGGAGCAGCGCGATGAGCAACGACCTCGGCCAGGTACCGGATCGGCTGGCGATCATGGACCTGCTCATCCGCTACGCGAGAGCGGTGGACAGCCATGACTTCGAGGGCATCCGCTCGTGCTTCGCGGACGACCTCGTCTTCGTGAACATCGGTTCGCCGGACGCCCAGCACGGGGGCGACACCTACACGGAGACCATTCGCAGGCTGCTGAAGCCCTTCGGGGCGACGCAGCACCTGCTCGGCAACCAGGTCGTCGAGTTCGACGGGAATGTGGCGCACGTCGAGACGGACCTGCAGGCGACCCACTTCATGGCCGGCGACCCGGACACCATTACCACGCTCTGGGCCACGTACGTGGACGAGATGCGGCGGGTCGGGGACGGCCACGAGTGGACGATCACGCACCGCGACCTGCGGACGCGAGGCACCCAGCGCACGACCAACGCCGCCTGAGGAGAGAGCCATGCTGATCAAGGCCGACGAGTACCCCTTCCACCAGATCGCGGAGTCGTTCGCGGCGGTGCACACCTCGGACAAGCACTGGAACGACGGGCACTACATCTGCCTGTGCGACATGGACGGAAACGTGTCGCTGGTCTCGACGCTGCGGCTGTACCAAAACACGAACGTGCTCGACGGGTTCGTGTGCATCCGGCACGAGGGCATGCAGCACAACATTCGCGTTTCGCGACAGCTGCGGCCGGACTTCGAGTACCGCGTGGGGCCCCTGCGGATCGAGCTGCTGGAACCGATGAAGTCGATCCGGCTGGTGCTGGAGCCGAACGAATTCGGCATCGCCTGCGACATCGTCTGTCACACGGTGGGGCGGCCGTACCACGGCCCGCTCAGCACAAACCGCATCGACGGGTGGCTGTTGATGGAGCGCATGACGTACGAGGTGGCGGGACGCGCGGAGGGGTGGATCGACGTCGCGGGGAAGCGCTTCGAGCTGACGCCGGAGCGGTCGGGGGTGTTCCGGAACCACTCGTGGGGGATCCTGCGGGGCCGGGGCGGACCGCCCATGCACGCCTCGCCGCAGCCACGGGTGGAGCGCCCGATCGGACTTCGCAACTGGGTGCTCTACACGATGCCGGACCACACCGGGTTCTACGAGTTCATCGAAGATGCAGACGGGAACAAGTGGTCGGGCGCGATCGCGAACGTGGACGGCTCCTGGAACAAGATGACGGGCGAGATCCTGCACGAGGACCGCGAGGTCTTCGTCACGGACGTCGACCACGACCTGACGTTCTACGACGGCAGCAGCCGCATCAGCGGCGGCAGCATCGCCATCCACGACTCGGAGGGCGTCACACGCGAGTTCGAAATCGAGGACATGGGCTGGGTTTACTGCCACGGTGGGGGCTACTTCGGCGGGTTCAACGACCGGCTCGGGCAGGGCGCCTACCGGGGCGAGTACCACGAAGAAGGCGAGGTCTGGGACTGCACGCACCCCACGAAGATCATCGACGGAGACGGGAACGAGGTCGACGACTTCCCGACGGTGCTGGCGGAGAGCTTCGTGCTGCTGAAGAGCGGCGACCAGGTAGGTTCGGCGCACTTCGAGTGCGCGGCATTCGGACCGGTTCCGAAGTACGGCCTGACGGGGAAGGGCGGCGGCTAGGGCGCCTTCTCGTCGATCCGGAACGAGAGGGTCGTGACCTCCTCGCCGTCGATGGATGCACGGACCTCGTATTCGCCCGCGCGCTCGAACGTGAGCGGCAGGTTGACGGCCATGGGGTGCGGCTGGGAGCTCCCCTGGGGGAGTCCAGCGCTGCGGCCCACTTCGAAGCGGGCGTCGATGCGGGCGAGTTCGGCCTGACCTTCCTCCCGGAGGATGCGGATCACGAGGTCGTGGGGCGTGTTGGTCTCGTGCCACTCGACTCGTGGGGACACGGCGATGGCGATGGTGCGGCTCACGGGCAGAGGCTCCCGGGCGGTGATGGTCGTCCAGCCGCCGCCCTGCACGTAGATCTTTCCGTTGATGACCTCGGCCCAGTCGGCAAGGATGAGGTAGTCGATCTGCATGCTGCACTCGTCCCTGAATGATGCGGGGCTTCCGATCCTACGGGCCTGACAGGCGAGACGCTGACAGGGATAAACGGCGGGGGACGGGCACCGCCTGTAGGATGGGCCGGCGATGGGCGTGTACCGACCGCCGCGGATGAAGTTCGGCATCTTCATGGGGCCGTTCCACCGGCTCGAGGAGAACCCGACGGTCGCGTTCGAGCGCGACCTGGAGCTGCTGGAGCAGCTTGAGCGGTTCGACTTCGACGAGGCCTGGATCGGGGAGCACCACAGCGCGGGGTGGGAGATCATCGCCTCGCCGGAGCTGTTCATCGTGGCGGCGGCGCAGCGCACGAAGAGGCTGCGGCTCGCCTCGGGCGTGCTGAGCCTGCCCTACCAGCACCCGCTGATCGTGGCCGACCGCTTCGTGCAGCTCGACCACATGACACGGGGGCGGGCGATCCTCGGTATCGGGCCGGGAGCGCTCAGCTCGGACGCCTACATGCTCGGTATCGACCCGCTCGACCAGCGCCGCATGATGAACGAGTCGCTGGACGCGATCATGCGGCTGTTCCGCGGCGAGGTCGTGACGGTCGAGACGGACTGGTTCCGGCTGCGCGAGGCGCGGCTCCAGGTGGCGCCGTACACGCACCCGCATCCGCCGATGGCGGTGGCGGCGGCGGGGTCGCCGGCGGGGGCGCAGGCGGCAGGGCGGTACGGCATCGACATGGTCTCATTCGCGGGGTTGAGCGAGGCAAGCGGGCAGGCGCTCTCGCGCACGTGGGGCTGGTACGAGGAGGCCGCGCGGGAAGCCGGGCACTCGGTCTCACGGGACCAGTGGCGGCTGGGCGTGCCCTTCTACCTGGCGGACACACGCGAGGAGGCGATCGAGCAGGCGCGCATCGGGTACGAGCGGGAGCTCGTCGACTACTTCCAGGGAACGATCAGCTCGGCCACGCAGCCGGACACATCGACGATCGAGGCCGGGATCGAGGGGGGCGGCGCCATCATCGGCACGCCGGACGATGCGATCGCGGGCATCGAGCGGCTGCTGGAGCTCACGGGCGGATTCGGGGGGTTCCTCGCGCGGGCGCACGAGTGGGGCACCTGGGAGCAGACGGTGCACAGCTACGAGCTGTTCTCGCGCTACGTCATCCCGCACTTCCGGGGGCAGCTCGAGGCGAAGCGGAGCAGCCAGGAGTTCGTGGCCGCGACGCCTGACGCAAAGATCAGCCGGGCTGCGGTGGAGAAGGCGTTCAGCGACGCGGGCATCGACGTGACAAGCCCGGAGGAGCAGGCGGCCGCGCGGCGGCGCTAGTTCGGAATCTCGCCCTTGTCCTCAAGGCCCTGCGCGAGGGAGTCGCGGCGGGCGCGGGCGTGAGCGCGGGCGGAGGGGGAGCCGGCGGGGTCGGGGGTGAGGCTGCGGGCGGCGACGAGCGCGGGCCACTGGTGGTAGGCGATCCCCTCGCTGGCGTACTCGTAGCACCAGGCGGCGACCGTGGCCGTGCCCGGCGAGATGTCGCTCTCGGTCATGAGGATGGCGTAGACCGCGGCCTCGCGGGCGGCCGCACGGTCGCCGGGGGCGAGGAAGCGCGAGAGCTGGTCGAGGGTCGCCTCGGTTTCGGCGTCGAACTCGGGCATCAGCGCACCGAGTGGCGGGTCTCGATGTCGCGCCAGCCGGGGGCGTTCACGATGCCCTCGAACTCGTGGAAGTCGACCATGTGGTCGCGGCGGGAGGCGGTGGTCTTCGTGTCGTGGAGGGCGCGGTAGGTCTCGCCGATGGCCCGGGCCGCCGAGAAGAGGCCGGAGAGGGGGTAGACCACCATGGTGAAGCCGATCTCCTGCAGCTCGGCGGCGGTGAGGAGGGGCGTCTTGCCGCCCTCGATCATGTTGGCGAAGAGGGGCGTGCCGCGGGGGAAGGCGTCTGCGATCGCGCGCAGCTCGTCGAGCGACTGCGGGGCCTCGACGAAGACGACGTCGGCGCCGGCCTCGTGGTAGAGCTTGCCGCGGCGGATGCCCTCGTCGAGGCCGAGGGGGCCACGGGCATCGGTGCGGCCGATGATGACGAGGTCGCTGTCGCCCCGGGCCTCGACGGCGGCGTGGAGCTTGGCGACCTGCTCCTCAGCAGGGATGACGCGCTTGTTCTCGAAGTGGCCGCACTTCTTGGGCCACTCCTGGTCCTCGAGGATGATGCCGGCGACCCCGGACTCAACGCACTCGCGGACGGTGCGGATGACGTTGAGGGGGTTGCCGTAGCCGGTGTCCATGTCGGCCACGAGGGGTACGTCGATGGCGCGCACGATGTGGCGCACGCGCTCCATGGTCTCGGACATGGTGAGGAGGCCGATGTCAGGGGCGCCGAGGGCGGAAGCGGAGAAACCGAAGCCGGTGGTGAAGAGGGCTTCGAAACCGGCCTGCTCGGCGAGGCGGGCGGAGAGGGCATCGTAGGCGCCGGGGAGGACGACGATCTCGGGGCGGTGGAGCATGGCGCGGAGGGTGCTGGCGTGGTCCATGGGGCCTCCCGGTTGCGGGCGTGCGGGGACGATACCTCCCAGCCACGAGGGGCGTCGAGATGCCGGGATCAACGAAGCCGGACCCGTGGGGTCCGGCTTCGGGCTGTGCCTGGCGAAGAGGCGGCTAGCGGTCGGGCCCCTCGAGGTAGCCGTCGAGGACCGTGTGCATGTGGCGGATACGGCGCTCGCGGTAGTTGATGAGCAGGCCCTTGTACGAGCGCGAGTTCATGCCCTTCTGAACGCGCGGCAGGTTGTAGGAGTCCTGGTCCATCACGAGGCCGATCGAGATCTCGCCGTGCTTGAACTGGCTGTGCACGGGCCGCGGGGGCCAGTCGGCGCCCTGCGGGATACGCGCATAGCTCTGCAGGTCGAAGAACATCTTGTTGGGGTCGGTCGGATGGGGGCGCTGGCGGAAGAAGCCGAAGCCAAGCGCCGTGATGTTAAAGGTGAGGTTGGGGAAGAGGTAGTAGTGGTAGTCGTCCGACATCTGGTCGTCGTTCAGGCCGGTGACGTCCATGCCCTGGGCCTCGGCGGCTTTGCGGACGGCCGCCTGCATGGCCGGGCGGACGTCGTTCATGCTGCCCTCGAACGTGTCGGGGTCGACGCCGGAGCCGCGCAGGAACTCCTTGAGCGGCTGCGTAACCTCCTTCTGGTTCGGGTAGCGCGGGCTGACAAGACCGAACGGGACCAGGTAGCGGTTGTGCCGCTCGTAGAGGTCGATCTGCACATGGATGTCGTCGAGCGACTCCAGCAGCTGCGGGTGGATGCCCTGCACGTGATAGACCTCGTTGAACGCGTCGACGGAGGCCTTCCAGTTGGTGTCCCACTCGACGGTCATGTCGCCGACGATGGCGTACTCGTCGAAGTGGTAGGGGGCGAGGTGCTCGGCGACAACGCCGAGGAACTCGAGCAGGGGCTCGCAGTCGGTGTTCATGTTGAACCAGACGAAGCCGCCCCAGGTATCGCAGGGCACCTCGGTGAGAGCGGTCTCCTGGGGAACGCCCTGGGTGAAGGTGTCCTCGTCCGGCACGAACTTCTTGGAGCCGTCGAGGTTGAACTCGAAGAAGTGGTAGGCGCACTGGAACGACTCTGCGTGGCCCATCCCCGGGTTCCGGATCTGGTTCCCGCGGTGGGGACACACGTTGTAGAACGCGCGGACCTTGTCCTCCGTCTCGCGAACGATGAGGAAGGACTCGGGGCCGAGCTCGGTCGTGAAGTAGTCACCGACGTTGGGGATGTCGGACTCGCGGCCGGCCATGTTCCAGACCCTCGTCCACATGCGCTCCCACTCGAGCTCCATGTACTCCTTCGAGGTGTAGCGCTCCTTGGGGATGAGCTTCGTGCCCATTGAGGGCTCGGGGGCCTTCTCGGTGGGGGTTACATACCCGGTTTCGATGACCATACGGTGGCACTCCAGCAGCGCTGCCCTCGGAAGCGCGGCAACGCTCAGTGATACCGGCAATGCTACGCGAGCAAGGGATGGGGCGCGAGGGGAAGGGTCAGGCTCCCTCGCCGTGGAGGAAGGCGGTGATGACCTTGGCGGCGCGCGGGTCCTGCCAGAAGAAGCCGTGTCCGCCCTCGAACTCCTCGTAGCGGGCGGTCGCGATCTGGCCGACGATGGCGCGGCTGTTCTCGGGCGGGGCGATGCCGTCGAAGGCGCCGGCGCAGACGAGGACGGGCATGGTGAGGGCGGGGAGGCGGTCGTAGACGTCGTGGCCGATGCGCGCCTCGAGCTGGAGGCGGGCGCCGAGCTCGCGGCGGGGCTCGTCGACACCGATGGCGGCCATCACGCGGCGCTGGTCCAGCAGGGCTTCAAGCTCGGCGGCGTTCTCGCGCTCCCACTCGGGGGTGACGCGCGTGTCGCTGAGGCGGATCTGGGTGCGGATGCGGGTCTCGGGTTCGAGGTCCTGCAGCTCGTGAAGGGGATAGGAGGGGTTCCCAACGCCGCCGCTGGAGGTGCAGTTCAGGACGAGCCTGTCGACGCGCTCGGGATACGTGACGGCGAACTCCTGGGCAACCATGCCGCCGAACGAAGTGCCCATGACCATGCAGCGCTCCCAGCCGAGGGCGTCGAGGAGGGCCGCGGCGTCCGCGGCGTAGCCGGCCATGCTGTAGGGCCCATCGGGGATGGAGGTCTGGCCGAGGCCGCGCTGGTCGTAGGAAAGGACGGTGAAGCCGTCGCCGAGGAGGGATGCGAGGCTGGGGCGTCGGCGGAGGTCACCGCCGGTGCCGCTGATGTTGAGGACGCGGGGGCCCGTGCCCTGGATCTCGTAGTAGATGTCGATGTCGCCGGCGCGGGTGAAGGGCACGGGGGTCAGGCCTCGTGCCACTCGGCGTCGAAGACGCGGGCGGCGGGGCCGGTCATGAAGACGGAGCCCTCCCCGTCCCAGGAGAGCTGCAGGTCGCCGCCGGGGAGGGAGTCGGTGATGGTGTCACCCGTGCGGCCGGTCAGCCGTCCGGCGGCGCAGACGGCAGAGGCGCTGGTCCCGGACGCGAGCGTGATACCCGTCCCGCGCTCCCAGACGCGGTGGCGGACGTGGTCTCGACTCACGACCTGCACGACCTGGAAGTTGGTGCGGTTGGGGAAGAGGGGGTGATGCTCGACCTGCGGGCCGATGCGCCCCAGGGGAAACTCGTCGACGTCGCCCTCCAGCCAGTGGATCGCATGGGGGTTGCCCATGCTGGCGAGCGTGAGGCGGAGGTCCACGCCATCGACCTCCAGGGGGTAGTCGACGACGGGGCCGGGGCCGTCGACATCGGCGGGGAGGGAGGCAGGGTCGAAGCTGGGCGGACCCATGTCGACACGGGCGGCGCTGACGGCCCCGTCCTCACGGAAGAGCTGCAGCGTGAGGACGCCGGCGAGCGTCTCGATAGTGACGGACTCGGTATCGGCGGGGACCATGCCTTCCTCGACGGCGTACTTCGCGAGGCAACGGATGCCGTTGCCGCACATCTCCGCCTCGGAGCCGTCGGCGTTGAACATGCGCATGCGGAGGTCGGCGACCTCGGAGGGGAGGGCGAGGATGAGGCCGTCGCTCCCGACGCCGAAGTGGCGGTCGCTGACCTTCCGGGCGACGGCGGACCAGTCCTGTTCGGCTTCGGGCCGAACGTAGACGTAGTCGTTGCCGAGGCCGTGCATCTTGGTAACGCGCATGGAGCGAGTGTACAGGCGGAGATGCGGAGGGTCGCATGGGGTACTATGGGAACATGACGCGGACAACGGTCACCCTCGACGACGAGAAGCTGGAGGCGCTGCGCACGCTGGCGGCGGAGCGGGGCGTGTCGGTGTCGTGCCTCGTTCGGGAGGCGATCGACGAGAAGCTCTCGAAGAAGCTGCGCCCGAGGGAGCGACCGAGGTTGAGCGCTCTCGGCATGGGGTCGTCCAAGGACGGCCCAACCGCACGAGAAATGGGCGATATCACACCGGAGATACCACCCTGGCGTTGATCCTCGACTCGGGGCCGCTCTATGCAGCGCACAACAGGGACGACCCAGATCACGAGCCCTCGCGGACGCTGCTGGAGTCGACTCGAGAACCGCTGGTCGTGCCAGCACCAGTACTTACGGAAGTCGCCTACTTCATGAGCGAGCGACTACGGCCCGAGGTCCTCACGGAATTCCTGAGGAACGTCGCGGACGGCGACTACGAAGTAGCGGACCTGCTACCGGAGGATTACGCCCGCGCCGCCGAGATATGCGAGCGATACGCGGACGCGCGCATCGGGTTCGTCGACGCGGCGGTGCTGAGCGTTGTCGAGCGGCTGGGGGAACGGAAGCTGGCAACGCTCGACCACCGGCACTTCGGGCTGCTGCGGCCCCGGCACGCCGACGCGCTGGAGCTCGTTCCGGCGGTCTAGGCGGGAGCCCGGACGAACGGGACAAGCGTGTCCGTGGCCCCTTCTTCGTCCCCAACCCAGGCGATGCGCGAGTCCTGGGGGCGGAACCACTGGCGCTGGCGCCGGGCGAGGCGCTTCGTCGAGCGCTTGGTCAGCTCGATGGCCTTGTCGCGGGTGATCTCGCCGCGGAGCTCGCGGAGGGCTTCGGCGTAGCCGATCGAGGAGTGGGCGGAGGCATCGGGAGGGACCCGGGCGTCGTGGAGCGCCTGCGTCTCCTCGACGAGGCCGG
>JAJDUR010000093.1 GCA_022826585.1 Dehalococcoidia bacterium | reverse complement strand
CCTGCCCAAGCCCATGATCGCCGAGGTGCAGGGCAAGACCATCGCCGGCGGCCTCATGCTCGCCTGGGTCTGCGACATCATCATCGCCTCCGACGACGCCGAGTTCCGCGACCTCGTCGTGGCCTGGGGCATCCCCGGCGTGGAGTACTTCGCCCACCCCTGGGAGTTCGGCCATCGCCTCGCCCGCCAGATGCTCTACACGGGCGACTGGGTGAGCGCCCAGCGCGCCTACGAGGCGGGCATGGTGAACGAGGTTGTGCCCCGCGAGGAGCTGAGCGAGTACGTCGAGAACCTGGCGCGGAAGATCGCGGAGAAGCCGTCCTTCGGGCTGAAGATCACGAAGGAAGCGGTCAACCAGACGCAGGATGCGCAGGGTCTGTGGACGGCCCAGCAGGCCGTCTTCATCATGCACACCCTCGCGCACACGCACTGGCGCGAGGTCAGCGGCGCCGGCATCTACATGGGCGACGGCGCGGCTCCGAGGCCCGGTGGCGGCGCCCGCAAGGCAGCTTCCGCCGCCAACTGACCCGGTTCCCCACCGGCAACCAGCACGAGCGGGCGGCTTTCGGGCCGCCCGCTCCCTTCCCCGGAGGTCGCCCGTGCTCTTCAACACCCTCACCCGCCTCAACCTCCTGCGACCGGTCGAGAGCTTCCTCGTGCGCTTCCTCGGCCTGTCGGTCGTGAGCTGGCACATCAGCCGCCAGAGCGGCGTGCCCTACGTCCCCACGGCCATGCTCACGACCATCGGCCGCACGAGCGGCGACCTCCGTTCGGTGCCCCTTTTCTACTTCCGCGATGGTCGCGACTTCGTGCTCATCGGTTCGAAGGGCGGGGCCCCCGCGCATCCCTCCTGGTTCCCGAACCTCGTCGCCAACCCGCAGGCCTGGCTGCGTGTCAACACCCGCCGCGTCCCCGTCACCGCCGAGGTCGTGGAGGGCGAAGACCGCGACCGCCTCTGGGCCATCGCGGCGGCTGCCTACCCGCCCTACACCGAGTACCAGGAGCGCGCCAACCCCCGCCAGATCCCCGTCGTCCGCCTGCGGAGGCGGTAGGAGCGTCAAGAAAAGGGGTTGTCGATGCGCTCCCACTTGAAGGTGTAGATGTCATCTATCTGCCTTGGATGACGAAACCCGCCGCCAGGCTTCCCGGTGTCACCAGATACGACCAGGCCCGTCAGGGGAGGGAGCCCCTCCTGCTCACAGCGAGAGGCAATCAACTCAAGCACCGTAGGCCCAATGTTGATGGGAGCACCGCCGACCCTGTCGGTGAGTTCCTTGTAGGTGATCCGGCCCGGATATTGGCCATAGGCCGCCGACTCTCTGCCGCGAGCAGCTAGGTCCGTCAAGAGCAGCCACGTCCAGAATGCTCGAGCCTCGGTCGTTGACTTGTCCGCCATGCCTGCCCTCACGCCCTACCGCGGCGCCAGGCGCAGCGCCCCGTCGAGCCGGATCGTCTCGCCGTTGATCATCGGGTTCTCGATGATCGAGCAGGCAAGCTGCGCGTACTCCTCCGGCTTGCCCAGGCGCGTCGGGAACGGCGTCACGCTCGCGAGCGCCTCGCGCGCGGCGTCCGGGAGGCCGAGCAGCATCGGCGTCAGGAAGAGCCCCGGCGCGATCGTGTTGTTGCGAACGCCCTCACGCGCGAGGTCGCGCGCGATCGGCAGCGTCATCCCCACGACGCCCCCCTTCGAGGCCGAGTAGGCCGCCTGCCCGACCTGCCCCTCGAACGCCGCCACCGATGCCGTGTTGATCATGACGCCGCGCTCGCCGTCTTCGGTGGGCTCGTTCTTGACCATCTCCGCCGCCGCCACCCGGATCGCGTTGAACGTCCCGATTAGGTTGATGTTCACGGTTCGTGTGAAGAGCTCCAGGTTGGCCGGGCCCTCCCGTCCCACCGTGCGGTCGGCCGTAGCGATACCGGCGCAGTTGACGAGGATGTGCACGCCGCCGTGCGCCTGCGCGGCGGCCGCCACCGCCTGCGTGACCTGCTCGTCGCTGGTCACGTCCGCCTCGGTGAAGATGCCACCGAGATCGGCGGCCACGTCGGCCCCGTTCGAGCTTCCCAGGTCGAGGATGGCGACCTTCGCGCCGCGTGCTGCCAGCTCGCGCGCCGTGGCCTCCCCCAGGCCCGAACCTCCGCCCGTCACGATCGCGCTCAATCCGTTGATGTCCATGTCAGCTCTCCGCAGCGGTTTGCTGCCCGATGGGTTCTACCACGTACGCACTCGCGGGGCGATTCCACCGACGGCTTGCGGCGTACACTGCGCGGTGTCGGAGAACCCACAGCAACGCTTCCGGGAGGTGACGATGGCTACGGATGCCGAGCCCCGCGGCGATGCCGCCGCATCCTGGTCGGACGCCGTCGATGAGATCGGCCGGCGCCGCGAGCTGGCCGGTCGCATGGGCGGCGAGGAACGCGTCGCCCGCCAGCGTGCCCAGGGCAAGCTCACGATCCGCGAACGCATCGACCGGTTCCTCGACCCGGGCTCCTTCTTCGAGATCGGGGGCATGGCGGGAACGGGGGACTACGATCCCGACGGCAGCCTCAAGGACTTCATTCCCGCCGGCTACGTGCTCGGCCTCGGCACTGTCGATGGCCGCGAGGTCTGCATCGGCGGTGAGGATTTCACCGTGCGCGGCGGCTCCGGCGGTGGGGGCAAGGGCCCGGGCCGCTGGCTACAGCCCGCCGCCCTCCAGCGACGCATCCCCCTCGTCCAGTTCGCCGACGGCGCCGGCGCCTCCGCCCGCAGCTACGACGACGCCGGCCGTATGCACCTCCCCGACGGCAACCAGTGGGCGCGCGACGCCGAACTCCTCTCTAAGGTGCCCGTCTGCTCGGCCATCGTCGGCCCCTCCGCCGGCCACGTGGCAGGACGGGCCGTGCTCTCGCACTTCAGCGTGATGGTGCGCGGCCAGGGCCAGGTCTTCGCCGCCGGGCCGCCGGTGGTGAAGCGCGCCATCGGCGAGGACCTCACGAAGGAGGAGCTCGGCGGCGTCGGCGTGCATGTCCGCACCAGCGGCGTCGTCGACAACGAGGCGGACGACGAAGCAGACGCCTTTCGCCAGATCCGCGCGTTCCTCGGCTACATGCCCCGCAACGTCTGGGAGATGCCGCCCCGTGTCGAGGCCGGCGATCCCGCCGACCGGCGCGAGGAATCGCTCCTCTCCATCGTCCCCCGCGACCGCACGCGCTGGTACGACATGCGCCGGCTCATCGAGCTCGTGGTCGACAACGGCGAGTTCTTCGAGATGCGCCGCTCCTTCGGACGCAGCCTCATCACCGCCTTCGCCCGCTTCGACGGCTACCCCGTCGGCATCATCGCGAACGACCCCAAGGTCTACGCCGGCGCCATGACGGCCGACTCCGCCGACAAGCAGACCCACTTCGTCGACCTCTGCAACACCTTCAGCATCCCCGTGGTCCTCTTCGTCGACGTGCCCGGTTTCATGATCGGCTCCCGCTCCGAACGCGAGGGCGTCATGCGTGCCGGGATGCGCGCCGTGGTGGCCGGCTCAAGCGCGAGCATTCCCTCGATCGCCATCCAGATACGGAAGTCGTACGGCATGGCCGGCGACGCGGCCGCCTGCCTCGGCGGCCCCGAGGCGCTCAAGATGCGCTTCGGCTGGCCCTCCGGCGAGTGGGGGTCGATCCCCATCGAGGGAGGGGTAGCCGCCGCCTACCGCCGCGAGATCGAGAACGCGCCCGACCCCGAGGCCCGGCGCGCCGAGATCGAGGAGCGCCTGCTCCAGGGCCGCTCCCCCTTCAAGGTGGCGGAGGCGTTCGAGATCCTCGACATCATCGACCCCCGCGAGACGCGCTCCATCATCTGCCGCTTCATCGCCGGCGCGCAGGACACGCTGCGGCGCAACCTCGGGCCCAAGGGCCCGGTCCGCCCCTAGGTTCGGGCGCGCACGTGGCCGACGGCATCACCGTTGTCGAGCTGGGAGGCGGCGTCGCCTCCGCCTACTGCGGCCGGCTCCTTGCGGGCGCCGGGGCCGACGTCATCTGCTGTGAGCCCGAGGACGGCAGTCCCCTGCGGGCGGCCCACCCCCTCCTCCCCGACGGCCGCTCGGCGCTCCACGAGTACCTCGGGATGTACAAGCGCTCGGCCGTTCTTGGGGATACGGACCTCGAACGCCTTGTCGCCACCGCCGACCTCGTCATCGAC